>DATCPH010000080.1:0-52997 GCA_036570185.1 Candidatus Limnocylindrales bacterium
TCGAGCAGGGCCATATTGTCGTCGGCCATCGTGGTGGTCCTCCGTGTCGTCGGTTTCTCACTTCCAACGACGCGAGGATGACGCGGTGGCCGATCCATTTCTCGGCCGGCCCGCTGTTACACCAACTCTAGGGACTCAACCCCCCACACGGGCTCCGCAAATCAGGCTGGCGCCGGCCGGGCATCAGCCGGCGGTTGCCGATGACCTACCTCAAGGCGCGAGACGTTGCCAGGTAGGTTGGCTGACGCTCTTCCAGGGCAGCGTCCGGGACGTGCCGGCCACCGGATCCAGCAGCACCTGGTTGAGCGTTGCGCCCGAGGGATCCGTTGGCGTGGCCAGGATCGACTTATCGTCGGGGGCCCACTCCCAGTCAGAAACGTCTGCGGTGCCGATGCCGCCCGGGTACGGGATTTCGATGCCAAAGCCGCTCCCAGCGACGGGGACTGCGACGGGCCGAGACTGCTCGTCGCCGCCGGTATAGCCTCGAATGGCGAGGAGGCGGGTGCCGTCATTCGACCAGCTGTTCGGCGCTTGCCACACAGCGTCCGTTGGGATCGGAAGGATGCGATCCCCGGTCCCGTCCGCCGCGACGATGTGGGTCTGGACGTCGACGCCGTTCACACCCGTCCATTCGCCAAACGAGATCAGGGAGCCGTCCAGCGACCACGCAGGATGCCCTCGGAAGCGGCCTGCCGCATCCGCGCCTGCCAGGATGGTGCGGACCGTGCCCTCCTGCGCGTTAATCGCATAGATGCCGCTGTCAGAGCCGTTCGGGTCGGTGCCGCTGTCCATGAACAGGATCTCGGAGCCGTCCGGCGGCCGCCAGGCGGCGTCTGTCGCTGCCCCCGGCAGGTCGACTTGGCGAATCCCGCTGCCGTCGGTCGCCGCAATCAGGATGTGTGTGAACGGACCGGGGCTTGCGGAGATCAGGATCTCCTTGCCGTCGGGCGAGAAGGTGTAGTTCTCGATGGCGGGGAGGGGCTGGGGCGTGACCTGGATCAGACCGGACCCGTCGGCTGCCACAACGTACAAGAGACTCGGGAACGAGACGACGTCTTGTCGCTTGAAGGCAAGCCGCGTGCCGTCCCGTGACCAGCGAGGATTGGTATCACCAGGACCCCTGACGATTGCGGTCGAATTGCCCGTCAGGGGGTCGACCGTAAAGATGTCGCCGCCGCTGGCGTACGCCACGAGCCCGTTGCGGGCGGGCCCGAACGGCGCAGGCAGCCTCGGGCGCCCGCTCAAGAGAAGTGCCGCTAGCAATGCCACGAGCAACGCCAGGAGTGCGAAGCCAAGGCCGATCGTGCGCCACCGCAATCGCGGTGCAAACAGGGGCTGACGAGCGATGTCAACCATGGGGAGCCACCTTTCAAGGATTGACCAGGCCGGCCGCTGGCGAGTGCGGGCGGTCTGTTGGAGGACGTGGTCGCGATACGTGGGCATCGGGCCCATGTAGAGGTCGTCCAGGAGGAAGGGCAGTTCCTGTTCGAAGCGTCGGTCGGAACTCATGCCGGTTGTCCTCCCGGAATCGAGGCCGCGGCCTGATAGGCCCCGACCTGCGCGCCCATCCGCATGGCGGTCAGCGCGTAATGCAGTCGAGATTTGGCCGTTCCGTAGGGGATGCCCAAAGACGCGGCGACTTCAGGCAACGGCATCCCCAGGAGGTAATGCAAGGCAACGACGGCCCGGTGGCCCGGATCGAGGTGCCGAAGGGCCTCGTCCAGGCGCTCCCGCTCGTCGTACGCGTGGGAGTGGTCAGGCACGTTGAGGGAGTCGATCGGAGACAGTTGGACCTCGATCGGGCGCCGCCGACGGCGTCGGACGAGGTCGAGACAGGCGTTGACCGTCAGCCGGTAAAGCCACGCATCGAAGCGGTCAGGATCACGCAGGCCAGGCAGATCACGCCAGGCACGGATGAGGCTCTCCTGAACCGCATCCTGAGCCAGGTCCGGGTCCCGCAGGATCAGCCGGGCGGCTGCGTCCAGCCGCCGAAGGGCGCCATCCACGAGTTCGGCAAAGGCGTCATGATCGCCTCGCCTCGCCCGCTCGATGAGCCCTCGTTGATCCACGATCGCCTCGCCTGTGGCACGGCCATGGTGGTCGTGCTCAACAGGGTATGGCGTCGGTATCTCGCCAAACGTTCATCCGGACTGCGGCCATCGGATGCGCGGGCACGGTCTGGCGCGCCCGGCGGGACTCGAACCCACGACCTTCAGGTCCGCAACCTGACGCTCTATCCACTGAGCTACGGGCGCCCGACGCTGCGAGGAGTCCTCCGCGCGGCGGATCGCAGATGGCGGAGAGGGAGGGATTCGAACCCTCGAAGCAGGTTACCCCACTTGGCGGTTTAGCAAACCGCTGCACTAGGCCACTATGCGACCTCTCCGTCGCGCAGCGGCCGGAATCCTACCATGGGCCCCTGGCCGGTCCCGGCCCCCCGAGCGCGGCTATCCCGCGGAAACCCGCGGGCGTGTCAGCGAGCAGGCGTGCGACCGAGCGCGTTGACAGGGCGGGCGCCGATGAGTACCGTCCGCCCCAGTCAGATGAGACCTTTCTTCTACTTTCAGCGCCCGGCATGACCGACCCCGGTTCGTAAGACCCGGGAGCACGGGTCGTGCCGGGAGAGCAGAGGTTCGGCCTCTGCTCTTTTTCTTTTGATCCAGGAAGGACCGCCGCAGCCGATGTTCGTGGTGATGACCCGGACCGCCACCGAAGCCGAGATCCTCGGGGTGAAGAGCCACATCCTCGCCGAGGGCATGACGCCGTTCGACCATGCCGGCGCCGAGCGGGTCGTCATCGCGGTCGTCGGTGAGGTCGGCCCGAAGAAGCAGGTCCTCATGAGCCGCCTGGCGGCTCTCCCCGGCGTCGAGACGATCACGCCGATCAGCCGGCCGTTCAAGCTGACCTCCCGCGAATTCCACCCCGAAGACACGGTCATCCGCGTCCTCGACGCGGTGGTCGGCGACGGCTCAATGACCGTCATGGCTGGCCCGTGTTCGGTCGAGAGCCGCGAGCAGCTCTTCGAAACAGCGGATGGCGTGAAGGCAGCCGGGGCGACGATCCTGCGCGGCGGCGCCTTCAAGCCGCGGACCAGTCCGTACTCGTTCCAGGGTCTTGGAGTAGAGGCGCTCCGCTACCTGGCCGAGGCTCGGGAGCGGACCGGCCTGCCGGTGATCACCGAGGTGATGGAGCCCAACCAGGTCGATATCGTCGCCGAGTACGCCGACATCGTCCAGATCGGCACCCGCAACATGCAGAACTACTCACTGCTGATGGCGGTCGGTCGCGTCGCCAGGCCCGTGATGCTGAAACGCGGCTTCGGGGCGACGGTCGAGGAGTGGCTGATGGCGGCCGAATACATCGTCAGCTCCGGCAATCCCAACGTGATCCTGTGCGAGCGCGGCATCCGCACCTTCGAGACCTATACGCGCAACACCATGGACCTCTCGGCGGTGCCGCTCCTCCACCACCTGACACACCTGCCGGTGATCATCGATCCGTCCCACGCGACCGGAAAACGCTGGCTGGTGAAACCACTGGCGCTCGGTGGGATCGCCGTCGGCGCGGATGGGGTCATGGTCGAGGTCCATCCCCGACCGGAGGAAGCCCTGTCGGACGCCGAGCAGCAACTCACCATCACGCAGTTCGCCGACATGATGGTTGCGCTCCGGCCCGTGCACGAGCACGTTCGATCCCTCCATGGCGATCCGCTCATCGCCGCGTCGGCGCTGGGCATCGGAGGCGGCGCCGCGAACGGGCCGAACAAGCCTTGAGCGCGACCGCCGGGGGTCCCGGGACTGGTCTCGGAGATCCTGCCGTAATCGCCGATCGCGCCGATCGCGCCGATCCCCCCGATCTGGCCGATCACGCCGATCTCGGGGCCCCCGGTTCGCGGACCGTTCGTCCGGCGGCCCGCCTTCGAGGCGAGATCGATCTGCCCGGCGACAAGTCGATCAGCCATCGGGCCCTGATGCTGGCGGCGCTTGCGAACGGAGAGTCGCGGATCGAGGGCGCGGGCGATGGGGCCGACGTCCGGTCGACGGCAGGAATCGTCGCGGCCCTCGGGGCCGCGGTCACGCGGATGCAGCGCGCGGCCCCCAACGTGGACTACATCGTCACATCGCCCGGTGCCGACGGCCTGCGCCAACCAGAACAACGACTCGATTGCCGCAACTCGGGGACGTCGCTGCGGCTGTTCGCCGGCATCCTGGCCGGGCTCCCGCTGAGTGCCGTTCTCGACGGCGACGAGTCGTTGCGACGCCGTCCGGTGGCTCGTATCATCGAGCCGTTGCGCTCGATGGGCGCGGTCATCCACGCTCGCCAGAACGATTCCCTCCCACCGCTGACCGTCTCCGGTCACAGTCCGCTGCGAGCAGTCGACTTCGCGACTGCCGTGCCGAGCGCGCAGGTCAAATCGGCGATTCTGTTGGCCGGGCTGCGAGCCGAGGGGCGGACTACGGTTCGCGAACGGGTCCAGACACGGGACCACACGGAACGAATGTTGCGGGCGAGAGGGGTATCCGTCCGGCAACGTCGGAACCCGGATGGATCGGTTGTGGTCGAGGTGGACGGAGGGGTAGCGGTGGGCGCGATCGACGAGAAGGTGCCCGGCGATGTTTCGGCCGCAGCTTTCTGGCTGGTGGCGGGAGCGACCCATCCCGATGCCGAGATCACCATCCGAAGCGTCGGCATCAATCCCACGCGACGGGCGATCATCGACCTGCTGCGCGCGATGGGCGCCGCGATCGAGGAGCATCCGGTCCCGACCGGGGCCGGCCAAGACGGGCGCGTCGGCCTGGACGACGGCGTTGGCGAGCCCATCGCCGATCTCGTCATCCGCTCCAGCGACCTGCTCGCGATCGACCTTGGTCCGTCCGATGTCGCGGCGGCGATCGACGAGGTGCCGATCCTCTGCCTGGCGGCGACGCAGGCTCGCGGCACATCCACGTTCCGCGGAGCCTCAGAGCTCCGAAACAAGGAATCGGACCGCGTCGCCGGGATCGCGACCGGGCTTCGCGCCCTCGGCGCAGACGTGGCGGTCGATGGCGACGACCTCAGCATCACCGGGCCGGTGCGCCTGCGCGGCGTCGCGACGGACAGCCTCGACGACCACCGCCTGGCGATGACCTTCGCGATCGCCGGGCTCATCGCCGACGGCGAAACCGTCGTCGGTCGCGCGGCAAGTGCATCGATCTCCTATCCCGGCTTCTTCTCCGAACTCGAAAGGATTCGAGCATGAGCAAGCGCGTCGTCCTCATTGGTCACCCGGTCGCCCATTCGCTGTCGGGAGCGATGCAACAGGCCGCCTTCGACGCGCTCGGCATCGACGCGACGTATGAGCTCTGGGACCGGGCCCCCGTCGAGCTGGCAGAGGCCGTCGGCGAGCTCCGCAGCGATGACTTCCTCGGCGCCAACGTCACGATTCCGCACAAGGAGAAGGTCGTCACGCTGGTCGATCGCCTGACCGAGGATGCGCATGCGACCGGCGCCGTGAACACGCTCACGCGTGAAGGGAAGCGCCTGATCGGCCACAACACCGACGTGCCCGGGTTCAAGGTCGCAATCGACCACCTGGTCGGCAAGCAGCGGATGCCTCGCCAGGCCGTCGTCCTGGGCGCCGGCGGCGGTGCCCGTGCGGTGGTCCACGGCCTCATCACCGAGGGCTTCCAGCGTATCGTCGTATTCAACCGACACCTTCACCGGGCCGAGGGGCTCGTTCGCTACTTCGCCAAGAGCGCCGCCCACATGGAGCTCCGCGCGATGCCCTGGCACGATTCGATCATCGAGTCCGAGCTGGCGAAGACGCGCGTCCTCGTGAACGCGACGTCGATTGGGCTGACCTCGGACGTCAGCCCGATACCGGCGGAGCTCCTACCACCCGACCTGCTGGTCCTGGACCTCATCTACAGCCGGACGAAACTGCAGCGCGACGCCGAGGCGGCAGGATGCACGGTCCTCGACGGAGAGCTCATGCTGCTGCACCAGGGCGGTGCAGCGTTCACGCTCTGGACCGGCCAGCCGGCACCACTCGACGTGATGCAGACAAAGCTTGCCGAGGCGCGAGCCGGGGGCCTCAGATCGGCTGAAGGCGAGCCGACCGGTGCGCCGGCCGAGGTTGGGCCAGTCGAGGCGGCCGATGCCGGACCGTCCGAGGACGACGGCACTGGCGATACGGCAGCGCAGGCGCCCGTGGCCGTCGCCGGCGATCGCACCGACGGGTGACCCAACTGCGCCACGTTCTGTGAACCGCTTTCGCTTTCTCACCGCCGGGGAGTCGCACGGGCCGACGCTCGGCGCGACGATCGAAGGCGTGCCGGCCGGCCTGGAACTCACGGCCGACGACCTGGCGGTCGACCTGGCCCGGCGCCAGCGTGGCTACGGCCGTGGTGCGCGGCAAACGATCGAGCATGACCGAGCCGAGATCGTTGCGGGCGTTCGTCACGGCCTGACGCTCGGCTCGCCGATCCTGCTCCTCGTCCGCAACCGCGATTGGGAGAACTGGACCACGGTCATGCAGGTCGAGCCGCTGAGCCAAGAGGCGACCGCGGCGCTCCGGGCAAAGGCCGAAGGTGGCGATCGCAAGTCGACACCGGTCACTCGCGTCCGGCCGGGCCATGCCGACCTTGCCGGCGCCCTGAAGTACGGCTTCGACGACGTTCGGAACGTCCTGGAACGGGCCTCGGCGCGGGAAACCGCCGCCAGGGTGGCCGCCGGCGGCGTTGCGCGAGCCTTTCTGCGCGACCTTGGGATCGATGTCTGGTCGTTCACCGCAGAAGTGGGCGGTGTGGCGGTGGATCCGGCGAACTCGCGACGCTCGAGGAAAGAGGCCGACGCGTCGCCTCTTCGCTGCCCAGACCCCGAGGCGGAAGCCCGGATGATCGCCCGGATCGACGAGGCCCGGTCGAACGGCGACACGGTCGGTGGCGTGTTCGAGGTCGTGGCCGAGGGCCTCCCGATCGGTCTCGGCAGCTACGTCCACTGGGATCGGCGCCTCGACGCTGCTCTCGCCGCCGCGGTCATGAGTATCAACATTGTCAAAGGCGTCGAGATCGGCCTCGGGTTCGAGCAGACTCGCCGGTTCGGCTCGGCCGTCCACGACATCATCGAGGGCCGGGCCCCCGACGGCGGCTGGGTTCATCGCTCGAACAACGCCGGCGGCCTGACGGGCGGGGTATCCAATGGCCAGCCGCTCGTCGTGCGTGGCGCCGTCAAGCCCATCTCGACCCTCGCGCGTCCGCTTCCCTCCGCGGACCTCCTGACCGGCGAGGCGGTCGACACGGCCCACTACGAGCGCAGTGACATCAGCGTTGTCCCAGCCGCGGGCGTCGTGGCCGAGGCGATGGTCATGCTGACGATCGCCGCCGCGGTCCTCGACAAGACCGGCGGCGATTCGATGGTCGAGGTGCGCGACAACCTTGCCCGCTACCGAGCGCGGATCGGCCACGGCCCGGACGCAGCGGCGATGGCGGCATTGGCCGGGACCGACGAGGCCGGCTCCGGCGGCGACGACTGAGATGCAGCCTGGAGTTCCACGCTGATGGACGTCGTCCTCGTCGGCCTCCCCGGCAGCGGCAAGAGTGCCGTCGGACGCCGGCTGGCCGCGCGTCATGACGCCGCCTTCATCGATCTCGACATCTCGATCGAGCGTGAGACGGGTCGCACGATCGCGCAGATCTTCGAGGAGGACGGCGAGCCGGCGTTCCGCGCCAGGGAGAGAGCCGCCATCGAAGCCCTCGGCGATCCAGACCTCGACCCGGCGGTCCGTCGGGTGATCGCGACGGGAGGGGGTGCCCCGGTCGACCCGCGAAATCGCTGGCGGCTGTATCGGCGGCGTGTCGCAGTGTGGCTCGACGGCCGCCCGGAGGTCCTCGCGCAACGACTGCGCCGGAGTCCCCACGTGCGGCCCTTGGTCGCGGGCCGAGACCCGATCGGCGCAATGCGCAGCCTTTCGGCCAGCCGACAACGGTTCTACGCCGCGGCCCATCGAGTACTCGGACTGGCCGAGATCGGAGCGGTTACAGAAGCGGTCGAGGGGATCGTCGCAGCTGCAAGCCGGACGGCGACGACCGGCGGGGCTGGTGGCACGGTCCTGCTTCGCGCGGAAACGACGATCGGAACGTTCCTGCTCGGCGAGGGGATCGCGCCAGGTGCGGTGCGCCGCGCCCTCGGCGATCTCCGCGCCCGGCGAGCCATCATCCTGTCGGAGCCTGGAGCGTGGACCGCGGCCGGTGCGGCTCTGTCGGGCGCTCTCGCGCGGGGAGGAATGCCGGTTGAGCGGGTCCTCCTGCCGAACGGTGAGCCGGCGAAGCGACTCTCCGCCGTCGAGACCGCCGCGCGAGAGCTCGCCCAGCTGCGAGTCGAGCGAGACGAACCGCTGGTCGTCGTCGGAGGCGGAGCCCTCGGCGACGCGGCGGGATTCGTGGCCGCCACCTACCTGCGGGGCGTCCCGTTCATCCAGGTGCCGACCACCCTCGTGGCCCAGATCGACAGCTCCATCGGAGGCAAGACCGCCGTCGACCTGCCCGAGGGCAAGAACCTCCTCGGAGCGTTTCACCAGCCGGTCGCGATCGTCTGCGACCTCGAGTACGTCCGAACGCTGCCCGAGCGCGAGCGCCGATCCGCACTGGGCGAGGCCGTGAAGATGGCCGCGCTCGGCGACGAGCGTCTCTTCGAACTACTCGAGAACGATGGCGACTCGATTGCGCGGGGCCAGCCGGCCGCGTTCGAATCGGGTGCCCTGGCCGAGCTCGTCGAGCGGACCGCGTGGGCCAAGGTCGAAGTCGTCGTCGCCGATGAGCGTGATGCGGACGGTCGGATCTGCCTCAATCTCGGGCACTCGCTCGGGCACGCGATCGAAGCCGCAGCGGGATATCGCGACCTGCGACACGGCGAGGCCGTTGGCTACGGCCTGCGTGGCGCATGTCGGATCGGGCAGGGGCTCGGCGTCACGTCGCCCGAGCGCGCTGCCCGCATCGAGCGGGTGCTGGATCGGCTCGAGCTCGGCGTGGCTCCACTCCCCTACCCGGTCGAGGCGGTCCTCGACGCGCTCGACGCCGACAAGAAGCACGCGGGCGGAAGGCTCCGGTGGGTCCTGCCCACCGCCACGGGTTGGGAGGTTCGCGGCGATGTGCCAAGGGAGCTCGTCGAGCGCACAGCCGCCAGCCTCTTGACGGCCCGCGTCCCCAGCGCGACATGACCCGCGTCCTCGTCCTCCAGGGACCGAACCTCAACCTGCTCGGGACGCGCGAGCCCGAGATCTACGGCCGCCAGACCCTCGACGAGATCCATGGGGCGATCCGCGGACATGCTGCCGACCTTGGCCTCGAGATCGTGGAGTGTTTCCAGTCGAACCACGAAGGCGCCCTGATCGACCGCCTCCACCAGCGCGACTTCGACGTGGCGATCGTCAATGCTGGAGGCCTCACGCACACCTCAATCGCCCTGCGGGATGCCCTGCTGGCCATCGAGCGGCCGTTCCTCGAGGTCCACTTGTCGGACCCTTCCACGAGGGAATCCTTCCGTCGGACGAATTACCTCTCGGACATCGCCATCGAGTCGATCGTCGGCCAGGGGCCGCATGGCTACGACCTGGCCCTCGAATCAATCGTGAGGCGGTACGGGCCGTCCGATGGCTGATCGGCACCCGAGCGGCCGAAGCCAGAGGCCCGATCAGCCGTCCTCCGAATCCGTCGAGCTCCGTCGCCTGAGGAAGCAGATCGACGCCCTGGATCGACGAATCGTTCGGATCCTCAACGAGCGCGCGGAACTCGGCCGTGCGGTGGGGCGCCAGAAATCGATCGATCGCCGCCGGGCCATCCGCGACCGCGATCGCGAGCGAGAAGTCTTCCTTCGCGTCGCGATGGCAAATACCGGCCCTCTCCCCCAGGCCGATCTGCTGGCGATCTACCGGCGCCTCGTCGCGGCGACACGGGCGCTGGAGCGGCTTGACCGGCCGGCTGAGGCCGGCGACTGATCGGACCCCGCACAGTCGGGCGACTGAGCAGCGCTCGCATCACGAAGCGCGCGCACGAGGCGGGAGAGGGCTCCGACATCGTGACCATCCGGTCCCAACGCGTCGACGAGCGCGGATGCCACGATCACGCCGTCCGCGCCCACGCGCGCCAGCGCGCGAAGGTGCGAAGGTCTGCTGACGCCGAAGCCGACGGCGACCGGGACCGGCGAGACCGCCCTGACGTCCCGGACGAGGCGGCCGACAGACGATGGCAGGCTCGCCCGGGCACCGGTCACCCCCACCAAGGACACGCAGTACAGGAAACCGCCCGTGCGAGCGGCGATGACGGCCCGTCGCGGCGGCGGCGTCGTCGGCGCGACGAGGTAGACAACCGCCAGGTCGACCGTTCGAGCCACCGACTCGAACGGACCGCCCTCGTCGGGCGTGAGGTCGGCCACGATGACGCCCGAGGCACCCGCTCCGGCCAGGCGCGCCGCGACGATTGAGCCGTCACCGCCCCCGATCACCTGGTTCGCGTAGCCCATCGCCACGATCGGAAGTTTCGGGCGCGCCCCAGCGATGCGCCGGACCAGCTCAACCGAAGCGTCGAAGTCGGCGCCACCGCCGAGTGCCACGCCCGAGGCGCGCTGGAGGGTCGCTCCGTCGGCGAGCGGATCCGAGTAGGGCAGGCCGACCTCGAGGAGATCCGCGCCGGCGTCAATGGCGGCGAGGGCGACCTCGAAGCTTTCGTCGAGATTCGGGTAGCCCGCCACGACGTAGGGGATCAGCGCCGTCCGGCGTTCGGCGTGGGCTCGAGCGAAGGCGGCGGCGATTCGCCTGGCTCCCGCCGTTTGGTTGGTTCCGACGGCGTCCGTCTGGCCGCGGGGGTCGAGGGGCCCGAGGACTGTCGTCGGGCGGCGTCCAGCCGGCGCCGTGGCCGTCATCTGCTGCCTGTCCCCTGGTAGCTCCCGAACGTCGCCAGATCCTTGTCGCCACGCCCGGACAGGCCGATGAGCACGACGGCCTCATCCGGGTACGTTCTCCCGGAGCCCTCCTTCCCAGCCAGGAGGCGCGGCAGGACGGCGAGCGCGTGGGCGGATTCGAGCGCGGGCAGGATGCCTTCAGTGGCTGCCAGGGCTGCCATCGCCTCGACGGCTTCGGCGTCGGTCGCCGCCGCGATCTCGAGGCGTCGGGCGGCATAGAGCGCAGAGATCTGTGGCCCGACACCCGGATAGTCGAGGCCGGCGCTGATCGAATGAGCCTCGATGACCTGCCCGTCGCGGTCCTGGAGCATGAGCGAACGGGCACCGTGCAGGATCCCCGGCGATCCGCCGGCGAGCGCGGCCGCATGCCGGCCGGTGGCGATGCCATCGCCGGCCGCCTCCGCGACCGCGAGGCGGACGCTGGGCTCGCCGATGAACCTGGCCAGGAGTCCGATCGCGTTCGAGCCGCCGCCGACACAGGCGAGGACGAGATCCGGCAGCCGGCCCTCGACCGCGAGGATCTGGGCGGCGGCCTCGTCGCCGATCGTCCGTTGCAAATCGCGAACGATGGTCGGGTAGGGATGCGGTCCCATCGCACTGCCGAGAACGTAGTGGGTGGTCTCGACGTTGGTCACCCAGTCGCGCATGGCCTCATTGATCGCGTCCTTGAGCGTCGCGCTGCCAGAGGTGACGGGCCGCACCTCGGCGCCCAGCGCTCGCATCCGGAGCACGTTCGGCTCCTGGCGACCGATGTCCTCGCTGCCCATGTAGACGACGCACGGCAGCCCGAGGAGGGCGCAGGCGGTTGCGGTGGCCACGCCGTGCTGGCCGGCGCCGGTCTCGGCGATGACCCGGCTCTTGCCGAGGCGGCGGGTCAGGAGCGCCTGCCCGAGGGCATTGTTGATCTTGTGGGCACCGGTGTGGGCGAGGTCCTCGCGCTTCAGATGGACGCGAAGCCGCCCTGGCGGGGCGACTCCGCCACCGTCCACGAGTCGGCCGGCTCGGGCCAGGACGTCCGATGCGAGGCCATCGGCGCGATAGAGGGGCGTCGGACGACCGGCGTAGTTCGCCAGGAGTTCGCGCAGCTGCGCCCAGAATCGGGGGTCGTGCCTGATCTCGAGGTACGCGCGTTCGAGTTCTACCAGGGCGGCCATGAGCGTCTCGGGCACGTAGCGACCGCCGAACTGCCGATCCACGCCCCAGCGGCCGTTGGCGTCGGCTTCGACGAGGCCGGGATCGACCGGCATGGGTCGCGCCGCCCCGTTGGGTCGATCGAGGCGGGCGGCACGAGCGCGCTTGACGAACAGGGCCAGCCGAACGGCGTCCTTGCGCGGGCGCTCGCCTGGTTGTCGGGGTTCCTCGACGCCCGACGCGACGTCGACGCCGAGTGCCGGGATCGTGCGGAGGGCGCCGGCGATGTTCGCCGGATCGAGGCCTCCGGCCAAGACCACGGGCAGTTCGCGCGCGACCGCCACGGCAAGGACGGCCGACGCGCGTTGACCCGTGCCGCCGGGATATGGACCTCCGGCCGTGTCGAGCAGGAGCCGGCTCGCACCCGCGGCGAGGTAGGCTCGTCCTTCTTCCACAACCCTCGCCGCGGTCCGCGGCCGGCTGCTGTTGCCGGACACCGGACCCGTCGAGGGCGAGGCGCCCTCCGAGGGCACGTGGAGCACCTTCCAGACGGGCGCGCTCATCCTGGCGACCAGCTCAGGAGGCTCCGAGCCGTTCAGCTGGATGGCATCCGCGTCGAGTGCGTCGCGGATCGCAGCCAGCTCGTCCGCACTTCGGTCGACCGTGATCGCAACGACCTTCGGGCGATGGTCGGTGGGAGCAGCCGACCGCACCAGTCGTGCAAGGTCGGCGGCCTCGTCGAGCTCGAGGCAGCGCGGCGTTCCCGGAACGAGGTTGAGGCCGATCGCGTCGGCGCCGGCTCGCACGGCAGCCAGGACGCCCTCGGCATCGGTCGCGCCGCAGATCTTGACGAAGGCCGTCCGGGCTTGGTTGCCGAGGTCGCTCGGCGCAGCGCCTGCAGTGACGAGGGAGCGGACCGCCGCCGCTGGCGCGGCCGACCGCATCAGCATCTCGCCAACGAGCGCGGCGTCGAAACCGATCGCGCGCCAGCGGCTGATGGTGGCCGGATCGCGCAGCCCCGATTCCGCGATCGCGATTCGGTCGTCGGGCAACAGCTCTCGCAGCCGTTCCGCGCGCTCTGGGTCGACGTCGAGCGTCCGCAGGTTGCGATTGTTGATCCCGATCAGCCGGGCGCACGTCGCGACGGCCGCGGCCAGCTCACGCTCATCGTGGGCCTCGACGAGCGGCTCGAGGCCGAGATCGAATGCGTTGTCGACGAGCCGCGCCAGGCGTCGGGCCGGGTGGAGCGCGGCCAGGAGCAGGACGAGGTCGGCCCCCGCGGCCCGCAGGAGCTCGAGGTGGGCCGCATCGACCACGAACTCCTTGGCAAGGATCGGGATGCGGGTCTGCCGACGGACGGCACCAACGTCGTCGATCGAACCCCCGAACCAGTGCGGCTCGCACAGGACCGAGATCGCCGCCGCTCCGCCCCGCTCGTATGCCCGCGCGCGGGCTGCCAGGTCGTCGCCCGTCTTCGCGATCGCACCGGCCGACGGGGACGCTCGCTTCACCTCCGCGATGAGGTGAAGGCCGGGGGCCGCCAGGCGCTCGGCGATCGGCCGTGGCGACGGCGCCGCGGCAACGCGCCGGCGCCGATCCGAGGCAGGCTCCGCGGCGAGCATCGCCCGGACGTCGACGAGGCGGCGGGCGGCGATGTCGGCAACGATCCCATTCCCGCCGCGGGCCTGGCGACGACGAACCGCAATGGTCACGGCGTCGTTACCCGGGCCACATCGGCCGCAGGGATGGCCTCGGCCATGGGGATCGGCTCGATCGCCGCATGTGCTTCCTCGGCGGTCCGTCGTTCCTCCCGCAATCGCCTGAGCAGGTCGCCGACCCGACCGTCGTCGATGAGCGTGCGGGCGAGGCCGACACCGTCGACAAGGGCATCGACGACGCCGGCCGCGAAGAGCCCGGCGGCGGCATTGAGGAGGACAACCTCGCGAGCAGCCTCGAACTCGACCCTGCCCTCGAACAGCCGCTCGATGATGGCCGCGTTGTCGCCGGGCGATCCGCCGGCCAGGGCCGACGTCCGGAAGGGCCGGATTGTGAGCGTCCGCGTGTCCTCGATCGTGTGGCGTTGGACGCCGGCCGGGGTTACGAGGTAGAAGACACCGCTGCCATCGAGCGGGAGCTCATCAAGGCCATCACCATGGACGATGAGCGAGCGCTCCGTGCCGAGTATGTGGAGCGCCTCCGCGATCCGCGCCGCCGCAGCCGGATCGGCGACGCCGATAACCTGGCGCCGGGCGCCCGCAGGGTTGGAGAGCGGGCCCAACAGGTTGAACGCAGTTCGAACGCCGATCTCGCGCCGCGTCGGACCGGCATGCTTCATGGCCGGGTGGAAGTTCGGCGCGAACAGGAAGGCGAAGCCCGGGTCCCGGAGCGCGACCGCCGCCGATTCCGCGTCATGGTCGATCCGGACGCCGAGGGCGTCGAGGACATCGGCGGAACCGGACTGCGAGGTGATCGCCCGGTTGCCGTGCTTCGCCACCGGGACGCCAGCGGCGGCGACGACAAGGGCGGCGGCCGTCGAGATGTTGAACGTCCCACTCGCGTCGCCACCGGTACCACAGGTGTCGACCGTGCCCTCTGGCGCATTGACGGGCATCGCTCGCTCGCGCATCGCACTGGCAAATCCGACCAGCTCCTCGACGGTCTCGCCGCGCATGCGCAGCGCGACCAGGAGCGCGGCCAACTGGGCCGGCGTGGCCTCGCCGTCCATCACGGATCCCATCGCCGCCCGGGCCTCCTCGATCGACAGCGACCCGCCCTCGACAATCGTGGCAAGCGCCGCTCGAACGAGATCGCTCACCGGATCGCCCCCATGGTCGCCGCCCCGCTTGTCGACGCCTCGCTGGTCGCCGCCTCCGTCGTCGCCGCGACTCGCTCCTCGTCGATCCCTCGCGTCGCGAACGACCCCGTCGCGGCATCGAGCCGGGCGGCTTCCCCCTCGCCGGCAAGCCGCAGGAAATTCGCGAGCAAATGGGGACCTTCGGGCGTCAGGACCGATTCGGGATGGAACTGGACGCCTTCCAGCGGCAACGCAACGTGGCGAATGCCCATCACCACGCGATCCACCTCACTCATCGCGGTGATTCGCAGCTCGGGAGGCAGGGTCGTCGCATCCACGCAGAGCGAGTGATATCGAGCGGCCACGAACGACGGCGGC
Organism: Candidatus Limnocylindrales bacterium; assembly: GCA_036570185.1. GTDB lineage: Bacteria > Chloroflexota > Limnocylindria > Limnocylindrales > CSP1-4 > DATCPH01. The sequence goes on from DATCPH010000080.1 coordinate 15,239, forward strand.
ATCCCTTCGAGGAGGCCCGCTCCGTCATGCGTGACCTCGGAAGCCTCGCCATGGACGAGGGTCGGCGCCCGGACGATCCGCGCCCCATACGCCGCGGCCATCGACTGCATGCCGAGGCAGACCCCGAGGAGCGGGATCCGCCGTTCGGCGGCGACCCGGATCGTGTCGACCGAAACCCCCGCGTCATCGGGGTCGCCCGGGCCGGGCGAAACCACGATCCCGCGGAGCTCGGCCGTCGGATCGTCTGCGAGTGCCTCGACCCCGGCCCGATCGATCGCGTCGTTGCGGACGACGCGGACCTCAGCGCCCGCGGACTGCAGGGCCTGGACGAGGTTGAAGGTGAAGCTGTCGTAGTTGTCGATGACCAGGATCACGCGCGGCTCCCACCGGCCGGGGCCGCGGCCGGCTCCAGGCCATCCGCGGATTCGACGGTCTGGGGCGCTTCCTCGACGCCGGCCGCGAGCTCGATGGCTCGCCGCAGCGCCGCGGCCTTGTGCTCGGTCTCCTCGAATTCGCGCTCGGGCACGCTGGCCGCGACGATCCCGGCGCCCGTGTGGACGTGGGCCTGGCCATCCCGCAGGACGGCGCTGCGGATCGTGATCGCGGTATCGAGATTGCCGTCGTAGCCGAGGTAGCCGACGGCCCCGCCGTACAGGCCCCGCCGCTCGCCCTCGGCCGCGGCGATGAGCTGCATCGCGCGCACCTTCGGTGCACCGGAGAGCGTGCCGGCCGGGAAGACCGCCCGGAGGGCATCGAGCGCATCGAGGTCTGGTCGGAGACGACCCTCGACGTGGGACACGAGGTGGAGGACGTGGCTGTAGCGCTCGACCTCCATGTACTTGCTGACCGTGACGGTCCCCGGCCGCGCCACCCTCCCGAGATCGTTGCGCCCAAGGTCGACCAGCATCACGTGCTCGGCGCGTTCCTTGGGATCTCGCTGGAGCTGCTCGGCGAGGATCTGGTCCTCGGCGGCGGAGGCACCCCGCGGACGGGTGCCGGCGATCGGGTGCGTCGTCAGCCGGTCGCCCTCGACCTGCAGGAGCAGCTCCGGGCTGGCTCCGACGACCTCGAACGATGGCGTCCGGACGAAGAAGAGGTAGGGGCTGGGATTGATGCGGCGCAGCGCCCGGTAGAGGGCGATCCCCGTCAGCTGAAGGCCGGTCGCGGGATCGGGCGGGAGGTCGAACGATTGGCGACGGGCCAGGACGACCTGGATCGCCTCGCCAGCCGCGATCGCATCCTTCGCCACGTCCACCGCGTGGATGTAGGCGTCCCGGCCGAGGCTGGTCTGAACCGGGCTGGAGGCTGAACCCGGTGTCGACGAACCTGGGGCTTCTGCGCCGCTCGCGCCTGATTCCGGGCCTGGCCGATTGGGGATCGTTCCATTCATCTCGAAGACGCTGGGGCGCGCCGTCCGCTCCAGGGCCTCGAAGACGGCGCGCTCGGCGATCCGGTACCTGGCTTCGAAGTCAGGGGTCTCGCTGTGCAGGGAGGCGATCGCCGAGAGGGTGTGGGTCAGGTGGTCGAAGACGATCACGAGATCGGTTTCGATGAATGCCGCCAGCGGCACCCCGATGGGATCCGGCTTCGGCATGGGAACGGTCGGCTCGAAGCTGGTGACGGCATCGTAGGCCAGCGCCCCGACCGCGCCGCCGGTGAAGCGTGGCACCCCCTCACCTGGCTCGACCCGGCGCCTGGGGACGAAGGCCCGGATCGCAGCGATTGGATCGTCGGCCGGCAGTGCCTCGACCGGTAGCCCCGGATCGTACCGGTCGATCGTCAGCGGACGCGTCTGGACCCGGGCGAATCCGTTGCCGACTTCGAGGAGGCGTCGCGGGCCGACGCCGAGAAACGAGTAGCGCCCGAGCCGCTCGCCGCCTTCGACTGATTCGAGCAGGTAGGCGGGACCACCGTCGTCGAGACGCAGAAAGGCGCCGATCGGAGTCTCGAGATCGGCCGACCGAGTGGCCCGCAGGAGAACGGTGTCGGCGCCGGCGGCCAGGCGTTTCGCCTGGACCAGGCTGAGCGGATCGGTCGTGGTCATCGTCATCGTCCCTTCGAAGGGTCCCCGGACACCCGCCCGAGAATCAAAAACGGCCTTCGTCACAGGGACGAAAGGCCGAGCCTCCCGCGGTGCCACCCTCATTCGGCGATGCCGCACTCATGACCGACGGGACGGCGTTTCGACCGCCGATCGGCGCTGCCCGATATCGCTGGCGCCCTGCGCCGGAGCCTACCAGCGGATCCGTCGTGGTCCGCGTTCGGTCCGGAGGCTCCCGGGTCCATTCGCCGCCGCCGCCGCCCCGGTTTCCACCAGCCACCGGGTCTCTCTGCCGACTTCGACGGGTACTCGTCCCGTTCGTTGCCCATCTATTCGCGATGTGGCCGGGAGTATGGTCGGCGAGGTTAACGGCCGTCAAGCGTGGTCGCAGGTCGATTCTCCCGCGGAGCGCAGATCGTCCCGGCCTACGACGGCGCCGGGGTCGGAACGGGCGTCGGGACCGGAGTCGGAGCCGGGGTGGGCGCCGGGGTGGGCGCCGGGGTCGGAGTTGGCGCCGGCGTGGGCGTTGGGGTTGGTGCCGGCGTCGGGGTCGGAGTTGGCGCCGGCGTCGGGGTCGGGCTGATGCTCGGGTCCGGGCTCGGGCTGATGCTCGGACCCGGCGTCGGGCTGATGCTCGGACCCGGCGTCGGGCTTGCGGACGTCCCAGGGGACGGCGAGGAAGTCAGGGACGAGGCCGGCGTCGGACTCGGTGATGGAGTGGGTGACGGCGTCGGAGACACGCTCGGGATTGGGGTCGACGAGACTGGGGGATTCCAGTGGGGGGTCTCGACCGTCGAACTCGAGTAGATGGGTGAGCTGGGGCGGTAGCTCAGCCCAAGCTCGCTTTCCGAGTGTGGGAGCGGCCGCGCGGCAACCAGCGGCTGAACGACGGGAACGGTCACCTGCCAGCTGCCGCTATTGAAGTAGTCCGTGTAGTAGTAGGCCAGCTGACTCGGCGTCAACCGTGTGTCCGGTGAGGGATCCAGGCCGTTGGCCTGGGTTGCACGCGGGTAGAGGGGACCGGTCACCCGCACCGCTCGGACGTAGGCGGATGGATCGAGAGCAGGATCTACGCTGGTTTCAAAGCCATTGAGCATCCACGAGTGGTCGCCTCCGGCGACCATGAGCTGGGCGGGTTCACCCGTCAGGCGCATGCGAATGGCGGCGATCCGAAGGGCGCTCCCGATGTCCGGGGCCATGATCGTTTCGTAGCGCGCCCCGGCATAGCGCAGCAGCAGGGAGCGAAGCCCCTGGGCATTGCTGCCGGGCAGGTTGTCGGACATCCCGTCCGTACCACGGGCGTACTCCTGCAGCCAGCGCTGCGCGGAGGGGTCGCCACGTTGGTTGGTGATCAGATCGATCATCATCTGGGCCGTCGCGCCCACGCACGACGAGTAGTCCTGCTGGCTGACGAATGCCGCCGGTCGGTACAGGTCAACGGACCCTGTGTAGAGCGGCAGCACGCGGCCGGCGGAGACCACGAGGCCTGGATTGATGGTCGGCCACAGTAGCGCCGTAGCCGGTCCAGCTGCGGCTGCCAGCTCCAGGCTGAACCGGTAGCAGCTGCCGTCGGGGGCAGGCGGCATGTCGAGATGGATCTGTTGCGGGGTCGCGGCCGATCGGCCCTGAGCGGCCGACGAGAGGCCGATCGATTCCGAGCCAAGGCCGGCGCCGAGCCTCGGGCTCGATCCGGCCTTCGGCACCGTTTCCACGGCGTTCGCCGCACCGCCCGATGCCGACGGATCAACGGTGGGTTCGATCGCCGCCGTCCACGACGGTGTCGCGTCGGCGGCCACGTCCGGAGCCGCCGTCCCGGCACCCGCCGGAGCGGTCGCCGTTGCGGTCGCTGTGGCACCCCCCGTGCCAGGGAACGGCTGCTGGACGACGACCGTGGCATCAAGCGCCACGTTGCTGACAACCACCCGCCTGACATCGAGCGTGTTCCAGGCCACGCAACCGTGGAGCGTATCGGGCGCCGACGTCTCGATCCGGAAGCTTCTCGCGGCGATCGTCGCCGAGGGATCGGTTTCCTGCCAGGTGAGATGGAGACCGTGGGTGTCCTGCTGGATGTCGCCGATCTGCGCGGTGAATACCGCCTGAGCAGGGTTCGTGAGCGTTGGCACAGCGGCAGCCGGGATGATGACGCGGTCGAGCCGGTCCACGAGCGAGCCATCGGGAGCGAGAAGGCGGACGTGAACGCGCAGCGGGGAGGCCGCAGCCGTAAACGCCAGGAAGAGTCCCGCCCGAAGTCCTTCGGGGCTGCCGCCGGCGACGCTCCAGCCAGCCGCAGGAAGATCGGGCTCGATCGAAACGATTCTGTTGCCGGGTGCGCCGGCCGTAAGGGCCACGACGCCCGGGCCGTTCGACGTGAGATGAACCTGCCCATCGCTTGACTCGGCGAGGCTCGTGCTCGACCGGGTCGTGACCCAGAAGCCTCCTTGCGAGACCGTCGCCTGGTCAGAGAGGTTCGCGATCGCCGCGGCGATCCAGGGCGTGGCCGACATCGAGCGCGCGGCAGCCGGCGAAACCACGCTGATGACGAGGCCGAACGCAACTGCGATGGCCAGCGCGGAGTGCCGGCGCACGGGCGACACCGGGCGATGCTCGCGGGCGCGTTCGATCCGACCGAGCCGGACCCGGGCAGGCCAATACGTCGGCACCGCGATCAAAATCGCTTCCCCCTCCAAGACGCAGGCGCATCTCCGACGTGGCAGACGTCAGAGGCTGCGATTGTGGTGGGAAAGCCCTGCCCGGTCAATCCTCGAGCTCAGGGTCGTGAGTTGGGCGTCGAGGAGTCGGCACCTTGAAGTCCGCGGACCTGACTCGCAAACGCCAGGTTGACCTTCCTACCTGCGAAACCTGCCGCGCCCGAAGTAACCCAGAACGAACAGCACGACGAGGACGATCACGACGACTTCGACGATGCCCATGGATGTACCGCCCTGCTGCTGAAAGCCCGAGGCGGCCAGATGCCGCCAGATCCCCCCTCCGCGCGGGCCGGAGGCAGGCCGAGAAGACGCCCGGCCAGGCACCCGCTGATGCGGAGGATAGGCGCCCACAAACCAGCCCTGCAATGCCCGCCACGCGGGTCACCCTCATCGGTGACTTCGCCGAGCCCAGAGGCTGTTTCGTCGAGGTGTATCGTCGGCTGGGGCTGATTTGTCCCTGCAGTCTGAGGTGAACGAAGTGACCGAGGATCGGACGCGGGGTGCGTTGGACGAGACCAAAGGCGTCATCAAGGAGAAGGTCGGCAAGATCGCCGGCGATCGCTCGACCGAAGTGTCGGGCAAGCTCGATCAGGCCAAGGGCAAGCTCGAAAGGAAGATCGGCGAAGCCAAGGACGCATTGCGCCACGAGGACGATCGCGACCGCTGAGAACCTTCCGTATAGGCGGCCTTCGCTGAGCGGGCCACGCCGCGCAAACAACAGGGCATTCGGCTCTGGCGAGGTCCGGGGTCGGGCCCGCAGACTGGCGGCACAAGGAGGTCGCCATGACTCTCGCCGCCCAGCACGTCACAAAGCCGTTCAACGGGGACATCCTCGCCCGCGCGAAGCGCAACCCGTACTTCCGAGAGGTCGTCTCGACCGGGCCACACGCCCAGGTCGTCGTCATGAGCATCCCGCCGTCAGGCGAGATCGGCGATGAGGTCCACCTCGGAGTGGACCAGGTCCTGGTCTTCGTCGAGGGCGAGGGCGCGGCCGTGCTCGAGGGCCAGCGCAGCCCCGTGTCGCCTGGCCGCCTGGTCCACGTCCCGGCCGGCACGCGCCACAACTTTGTGAACGAGGGCTCCGTCGACCTGAAGCTCTACACGGTCTACGCCCCGCCTCAGCACGCGCCCGGCACGATCCACCGCACCAAGGCCGAGGCTGACGCCGACGAAGAGCACGCCTGAGCTACCCGGGGCCTGGCTCGAGGCCCTTGGACGGCGACTGCCCGCGCTCGTCCGCCACGGTTGCCGCGTCGAGGCTTAGTCGTGCGGACGAGCGACACCACAAGGCATCAGGCCCCCGAACGAGGTCGCGAGATCTCGTTCAACCGCGGAGCACAGCTCGATCCATCGAGCTCGTCGCGGCAGCAGGGCGACGACGACGACGTCGACGGCCCTTGTCCATGGCGACAGTCGCGCCGGCCATTGCGCAGGTGGCCGCGATCAGGGCTGGAGCACAAGGGCGATGCCTGCCCGCCTCGACACCATCGCCGGATCGTGGCGGATCTGGCGATTGGATGACATCACGCGGAGCGACGCCCCACGCGTAGGGTGGCCTGTAGCGGTCGCGGCGCAGCCTTCAGCGACCGGATTCATGTGCAGAATGCCTGGCGGAGAGGCTGGGATTCGAACCCAGGGACCTTTCGGTCAACGGTTTTCAAGACCGCCGCAATCGACCGCTCTGCCACCTCTCCGTTCAGGAGGATACCCGCGCCGGCGCTTCGCCGAGATCCGGCGGAATCAAGCGGAGGGAGGTGCGAATACCTCCGTGCCGAGGTAGTGCTGCAGAACCGGAGGGATCGTGACGGAGCCGTCCGGCTGCTGGTACGTCTCGAGGAGCGCGGCCACGATCCGGGCAAGGGCCAGGCCCGAACCGTTCAGGGTGTGGACCAGCTGGGGCTTGGCAGTGCGCTCCGCTCGATACCGGATCGACATTCGGCGCGCCTGGTAATCCCGGAAGTTCGAGCATGAGCTGACCTCCAGCCAACGCTCGACGCCGGGCGCCCAGACTTCGAGATCGTATTTGCGCGCCTGGACGAAGCCCATCTCGCCGGTGGCCATCAGCAGGACGCGGTAGGCAAGCCCCAGTCGGCGCAGAAGCTCCTCGGCGACCCCGGTCATCCACTCGAGGGCGTCCGTCGAAGCCTCGGGTCGCTCGAACAGGACCATCTCGACCTTGTCGAACTGGTGGACGCGGAGGATTCCACGGGTGTCCTTGCCGGCGGCTCCCGCCTCGCGACGGAAGCACGGCGTGTACGCCGCGTACCGGATCGGCAGGGCGGCCCCGTCGAGGATCTCGTCGCGGTGCAGGTTCGTGACCGGGACCTCGGCGGTCGGCACCAGGTACAGGTCGTCGCGCGTCACGACGTACATCTGGTCTTCCTTGTCGGGGATCTGGCCCGTGCCCCGCGCGGACGCGGCGTTCACCACGGCCGGCGGCCAGATCTCGGTAAAGCCGTTCTCGCGCGTATGAACGTCGAGGAACCAGTTGATCAATGCGCGCTGGAGCGCCGACCCGGCGCCCCGGTAGACGGGGAAGCCGGAGCCCGCGATCTTGGCGCCACGTTCGAGGTCGAAGATGCCGAGGCGCGCTGCGACGTCCCAGTGCGGCTTCCGTTCCCAGTTCGTTCCACCCGGTTCGTCGCCAACCTGGACACTGCGCGGCAGCCGCTCGCCCCACGTCCGAACCGTCACGTTGGCTTCCTCGCCGCCGACCGGCACATCGGGATCGGCCGGGTTCGGAATCCGCAGGAGCAGGTCCTCGACCTCCGCCTCCACCTCGCCGACGCGGGTGTCGGCGGCGGCAATCTGCTCGCCGATGGCGCTTCCGTTGGCTTTGAGGCGACCCACCTCCGGATCATGAGCAGGATCTGCGCCGGCCTTGACCAGTCGCCCGATCGACTGGCTCAGCTCGTTGCGGCGAGCCTTGAGCCCGTCCCGATCGGCGAGCAGGCGCCGCCGATCGGCGTCGAGTGCGACGGCCCGATCGACCAGTTCCGGATCCTCGCCCTTGTCCACGGCGCCCTTGCGGACGGCGGCAGCATCCTCGCGGAGGCGCTGCAGGCCGACGCTCACCATCCGCCTCCCTTCGACGTCGTCTCCGCCATCCCGGCGCCCTCACGCAACCGGCGGAGGACGAATTCGGGATCCAGGCTGGCCAGGAGCCAGCCGGCACGCGGCCCGTTGGCCCGCCCGAGGAATGCACGATAGACGGCCTCGAAGGCTTGTGCGGCAGGAAGATCGATCGATTTCGCGGCATCGAAGATCAGCGTTTGCCATGCTTCCCCAGAAGCTGGCGCGGTACCCTCGCCTGCGGCGGCCGCGAGTACCGCGAGATAACGCCGTTGATCGGGAGAGAGACCACGGGCCTCTGCCGGGAGGCCATCGTGCCGAACGGTGATCCGGGCACGCTCCGGCGCGTAGACGTCGAGCCAGGCCGCGGCCGCCGCGCGACGCTCGCCGAGGAACGCCTGCTCGCGGAGCGTGAGGGCACTCCCCTTCTCCGCTTCCACGCGAGCCGTGACGTCGACACCGGGGACCTGCACCAAGAGCGCCAGGTGGCTGAACGCCGGCCGGAACGCCGCCGCCTCGGCGGCGACGTCAGCGTCGGGATCCAGGAGCGAGTAGCGGAACGTCGCCACGAACCCCGGCGGCAGCTCGCCGCGAACCTCGCGGCCCGCGACGGCCGCGGCGAACCGGTCGTGCTCGTCGAACAGGCGCGGGATGGCATCGGTACCGTCCGGATCGAAGTCGATCGCCTGGTTCGGCCGTGGCCTCAGGAACAGGAATCGCAACTGCGACGGCGGAACCACCTCGACGATCTCGTGGGCCGCCGCTCCGCGGCCTTTGGATGTCGACATCTTGCGTCCGTCGACGTTCAGGAACTCGTACGGTACGTTGCGCGGCGGTTTTCGCTCGAAGACTTCCCGGGCAATGGCATCGGACCGATCGCGCGACCCGCCGGCGGTCGCGAGGTCCTTGCCGCACGGCTCGATCGTGACGGCGAACAGGCTCCACTGTGCGGCCCACTCCAGGTTCCAGGGCAGCTTGGCCCGCCCGCCGAATGGCGAGACCTTCCCGGCGTGGCCGCAGCCCCGCGCCCACGTGACGAGGTTGGTCCGGCATTCGTACGTGACCTCCAGCCCGTCCCAGCCCGTGACGATCGTCGTCCCGACGCGCCCGCATGATTCGCAGACCACCTGCAGGGGATGCCAGTTGCCAGGGTGCTCGACGTGCGCGACCCGACGGTAGATATCGCGGACGAGGTCAGCGCGGTCGAGCGCAAGCCGGATGTATGGGTCCACCTCACCCGCGCCATACAGGTCGCTCATCCAGTAATAGCGGTTGGGGTGAATGCCGAGACCGGCGAACGTGTCGACGAAGATCTGGGCGTGGTGACGAGCATACGACGCGTGACCGTCGCCGGCCTGGTCCGGGACGTGGGCAAGCGGGCGGCCCATCTCGCTCTCGACAGCGTCCGGCGAGAGAAGCGCCTGGGAGTCCATCGGGTCCATGTCGTCGATGCCGTACAGGAGCGTGGTGGGGGTGCCGGCGGCGCGGAGGGCGCGGGCAATCGTGTCCAGGATGACCGGCCCGCGGAGGCTCCCGACGTGAATCGTTCCTGACGGCGTCTTGCTGTCGTTGACGACCTGCGGCCCGGTGACCTGGTTCGCCAGCTCGTCTGCCCAGTCCATCAAGCCTCCAGTCGCCCGGAGCGAGAGCCCCGGACGCCCCGGCCGGGCGCGCTGCTAGCGGATGCCGACGATCGTGTAGGTGTAATCGCCGGCAGGCACGTGGACGACAACCACCTCGCCTTTCTTGCGGCCCAGGAGGGCCCGACCGACCGGGCTTTCATTGCTGATCCGGCCTTCGGTCGGGCGAGCCTCGGTCGAGCCGACGATCGTGAACGTCGCAGCGCCGTCGGGGCTGTCGACCGAGACCGTGGAGCCGATCTGGACGTGATCGGTCGAATGGTTCTCGTCGATGATCGTGGCGTTCTTGATCAATGCCTCGAGCGTCTGGATCCGTCCCTCGACGAAGGCCTGCTCGTTCTTGGCGTCCTCGTATTCGGCGTTCTCCGAGAGGTCGCCGTGCTCCTTGGCGTCGTGGATTCGCTGGGCCACCTCGGGCCGGCGGACGGCGACCATCTCCTCGAGCTCGGCGCGCAACTTCTCGAGGCCTTCCTTGGAAAGATAGGTGGGCTTGTTGTTCACAGATGGATCCATTCCCAGGAGTGCCACGGACGGCCGGATGGCCGTTGCGAAGGCGATCAGATAAACGAAAGAACTTCAAGCGCCGCGGCGATCGCGCGCCTGAAGTTCGAGCCGGCGCGTAGCCTAGCGTGAGCCCGTCGCACTGTCAAAGACCGAATCAGGTTCGCTCCGCGATCCGCGTGAGCTTACGTTTGATCCGTTGCAGCGCGGCGCGATCCGCGACCGCGATGAAGATCGTGTCGTCGCCGGCAATCGAGCCGACCACCTCCGGCCACTGTGTCCGATCGATTGCTGCGGCGATGGCGTGCGCGGAACCGGGAAGGGTTCGGAGGACGATCAGCGGGCCGGCCTCGAGGACTTCCAGGGGAAGGTCGGCGAGGAGTCGGCGGAGGCGATCCTCGCCCGATGTTTCGGCTTCGATCAGCCGCGGCGGCAGTGCGTATGCCGGCGTTCCTTCTCGGTGGGCCTTGATCAGGCCGAGCTCGGCGACATCGCGGCTGACGGTCGCCTGTGTCGCGCGAAATCCCCGCTCTCGAAGGACCCCGGCAAGCTCCTGCTGGGTGCGGATCGGGCGCCGTTCGACGAGGTCCCGGATCGCGCGCTGGCGAGCCTGCTTCATGACTTCCATCGGAAGCCTCAGCCCTGCGCCGGGCTGAGCCACCAGGCCACGATGACGGCGGCGGCAAGAACCCGGTAAACGATGAAGACCGTCGTCGGGTACGTGCGCAGGAAGCGAAGCAGGAACGCGATCGCGGCAAGGCCCGCCAGGAGCGCCGCGAGCATCCCGATCGCGAGGGCGGCGACCGGAACGGCCGTCACGCCTGCTTGCCCCACAACGAGCTTTCGAATCTCGTACAGGCCGGCGCCGGCGGTGATCGGCGTAGCCATGAGGAAGCTGAAACGGGCCGCCGACTCGCGATCGAGTCCGGCGAAAAGACCGGCCGAGATCGAGATGCCGGAGCGGCTGATTCCCGGCACGAGTGCCACGGCCTGGGCTGCCCCGATTCCGAACGCGACCGGGAAGGTGACGTCGTTGATCCCCTTCGTCCGCGTGCCCCAGCGCTCGGCAAGCCAGAGGATCGCGGCGCCGATCACCAGCGTGACCGCGACGAGCCGCGCCTCACGGAAGGCGCCCTCGATGGCATCGTTCAAGGCAAGCCCGGCGATGACGGCCGGCACCGTGGCGACGGCGAGCAGCCACGCCAGGCGCCGATCGGGATCGCCTCGCAGGGACCGATCACGGATGGCGGCCAGGCCGGCCGGGATGAGGCGTAGCCAGTCGTTCCGGAAATAGATGAGCAGCGCCACCAGCGTCCCCATGTGGAGCATGACCGTGAAGGCCAAAGAGTCGATGAACGGATCGTGCCAGCCGAGGATCGCCGGCACCACGATGAGATGGCCGGAGCTCGACACGGGCAGGAACTCGGTCAGCCCCTGCACGATCCCCATGACGAACGCCTGGAACGGGATCTCCATTTCAGGTGGCCCGTGGGCGCGGTCGTGGCAACGGAAGCATCCCCCTCAGGTGCGTCTCAGCGAATGAAGAGTGGGGCCAACACCAGCGTGATCGTCGCCAGCAGCTTGACCAGGACGTGGAGCGACGGGCCGGCGGTGTCCTTGAAGGGATCGCCCACGGTGTCGCCGACGACGGCGGCCGCGTGGGCCGGCGTCTTCTTGCCAATGACCGCCCCCTCGGCGTCGAGGAGGTGGCCCGACTCGATGTATTTCTTGGCGTTGTCCCACGCGCCACCGCCGTTGTTGAGCACGGTCGCCAGGAGGACCCCGGCGATCGTCCCGACCATCAACATCCCGGCCACGGCCTGGTAGCCGAGCAGGACACCGACGATGATCGGCGTCGCGACGGCCACGAGACCCGGCGCGACCATCTGGCGCAGCGCGGCCCGGGTCGTGATGTCGACGACGCGCGCGTAGTCTGGTCGCTGCGTGTAATCCATGATCCCGGGCATCTCCCGGAACTGGCGGCGGACCTCGACGATGATCGACTGGGCGGTCGTCCCCACGGCGCGGATGGCCAGCGAGCTGAAGAAGTAGACCAGCATCGAGCCGATCAGTGCCGCGATGAAGACGTTGACGTCGGCGAGGTTGACGGAGGTCAGCAAGACGACGCCCTGCTTGCCGGCCGCGATCTGGCGGCCGAGGATCAGGTTGATCTTGTCGATGTAGGCGCTGAACAGGAGGAATGCAGCCAGCGACGCTGAGGCGATCGCGTAACCCTTCGTCAGGGCTTTCGTGGTGTTGCCGACCGCGTCGAGCCGGTCGGTGATCTCCCGGGCGCCGGCCTCGGCCCGGCTGAACTCAGCGATCCCGCCGGCGTTGTCGGTGATCGGGCCGAAGGTGTCCATGGCCAGGATGTAGGCGGTGGTCATCAGCATGCCCATGGTCGCCACCGCGGTCCCGAAGATTTCTCCCACGTTGCGGCCGCTGGCGTCCTTGATGCCCGCCTGCTCCCCCAGGAAGTGGCTGAGGAAGAGGGCGATCGCGATCGACACGGCCGTAACGAACGTCGTCTCGAAACCGACCGCGACTCCCGAGATGATGTTGGTGGCGGGTCCGGTCTTCGACGCCTCGGCGATCTCGCGGACCGGCCGGAACGAGCCCGCGGTGTAGTACTGGGTGATGTAGACGAAGGCCACGCTGGTCGCAAGGCCGACGACGCCGCAGCCGAAGAAGTACACCCAGGTGGGAATGCCACCGTTGCCGGTCTGGCCGGGCGTCTGCATCATGACGTTGGTCACGAGCGCGAGGGCGGCCACCGACAGCAGGGTCGTCACCCAGTATCCCCGGTTGAGCATGTTCATCGGGTCCTCGTCCTCGCGGCCGCGGACGAAGAAGATCGCCACGATGGTGGACAGCAGCCCGAAGGCGCGGACGACGAGGGGAAAGAAGATCCAGGCCTCAGGGCGCGGCCAGCCGAGACTGAGGGCCACGCCATAGACCGCGACGCCGAGGATCATCGCCCCGATGTTCTCCGCCGCGGTCGACTCGAACAGATCGGCGCCACGGCCCGCGCAGTCGCCGACGTTATCCCCGACGAGGTCGGCGATGACGGCCGCGTTACGCGGATCGTCCTCGGGAATGCCTGCCTCGACCTTGCCGACCAGGTCGGAACCGACATCGGCCGCCTTGGTGTAGATGCCGCCGCCGAGCTGGGCAAAGAGGGCCACGAAGCTGGCACCGAAGCCGTACCCGACGATCAGGAAGGGGGCCTCCGACGGCTTGTCGAGGCCACCAAGAGCGACGAACATCAGGTATACGCCGAGGAGCGACAGGGCCACCACGAGGAAGCCCGACACGGCGCCGCCGCGCATGGCGACCTGGACCGCCTCGACGAGGCTACGTCGTGCGGCAGACGCCGTGCGAACGTTCGACTTGACGCTGATGAACATGCCGATGATTCCGGAGGCCATCGAGCAGCCCGCACCGACGAGGAATGCGGCACCCGTCCGCCAGCCGAGGTCGATGCCGTTGATCGCGGTGTCTGCAACGGCGGCGGTTTCGAAGATGGAGATCACTGCCGCAATGACGACCGCGCCGACGAGCGCGAGGAGTGCGATGGTCGTGTATTGGCGGCGGATGAACGCCACGGCTCCCTCGTAGATCGTCCCGGCGACCTCCTCCATCTCCTTCGTCCCGGTATCGCGCGAGAGGACGTCGCGGGCGAGATAGATCGCAAAGACGATGGCGATGAGCCCGGCCGGCAGGATGATCAGCTCGAGCGTTTGGGCGCTCATGGGGTTCTTGAAATTCCTCCAGTTCGGGTCATGGTCCGGTATGGCGCGCGTGACGCAGCGGGCTCCGGGAGAGCTGGACGTGGATCGGCCGGGCCATCGGGACTCGGGAAAAGAGCTGAGCTCCAGTGGACCCGTCAGGGCCGCCGGGAGTGTATCAAGGGCCAGAATACCGGGTCAAACTCAGGCCGGCGCCCGGATATTCAGGCGCACGGCATCATCCTTGCGAGTACCCGGTCTCACGGCAGCCAACGCGGTTCCGCGCCGTCGGTGCTGAGCTGGGCCAGGGTCGCGGTCCGGATCTGGAGGGTCCAGATCCCTGCCGACACCGTCGTCCGGTCGATGGGGACCCGCCCGAACAGGATCGATGACCCATCCGGAGAGAACGCCGGCCAGCGGTCGTTACGGTCCGTGTCGAAGGTGAGCGATCGCGGCGTCGGCTGCTCCGCGAGCTTCAGAACGGCCACGTGGGTCGGTCCTCCGCTGGGGCGAACGAGGACGGCGATCGTGCCATCGGCAGCGGCTGCGAGCGACCCCACCGCGCTCGCCCGCGATGCCACGACTCCGTCGACGCCGACGGTCCACAGGGAGAAGGTCGCGCTGCCGGTCTGACGGGCCACGACGGCGAAGGCATTCAGGGCCGGAACCCAGACCGGCGCGGCGTCGGCGACCAGGTTCGTCGGTACGACCCCGGGCTGGGCCGCGCCGGGATTCTCGCCCAGGTCGACCAGCCTCACATCGCCCGCGCCGGTTGCGACCAGAATCCATCGACCGCTGGCATCGAACGTCTCGCGCGACGCCCAGACGGAGCTACCGTCGCCCGGAGTCACACCGTCGCCGGCCAGATCGACCGAGCCGATCGGCGGAGCACCCTCCGAGAGGACGCGGCGCTCGGGCGCAGTCGAGCCCGTTACCGGCACGAGCCAGTAGCCGAGGTCTCCGCCCGCGGCGTCCCGGCGACCGATCAGGATCGAGCGGCCATCCTGGGCGAAAAGCGGCGCGTACTCGAGGTGGCCCTCAGTGCTCAACTGACGCAGGTCGGTGCCGTCGATCTTCATCATCTTGACGACCCCGCCGGCCGCATAGGCAATGCTCGATCCGTCGCCCGTGGCATCGAACCCCGAAACCGGCACAAGCTCGGTGGTCAACTGGCGAGGGTTGGACCCGTCCGGATTCATGAGCCAGACATTCCGGACGCCGCTCCTCGCGGAAAGGAACGCGATCTGGTTCTGGCCCGACGTGGTCGGGCCACCTGTCGTGAATTGCCAGGTCCTGCCCGAAGCGACTTTGCCCGGGTCGTCCAGCCGCGCCACGACGGATCCGAGGGAGACCGTGTACGTCGTATGTGCCGCGAGCGGCGCGGAAGGCGTGAAGACGAGGACCCGGCCACCCGGCGGGGTCGTCTGCCCCGCGCCCGGCTGAACGATCTGGCCGTCGTCCGGCAGATTGATGACCCGGACGTCACCGGCAACGGTCGGCGTGATCGTCAGTGCATCGGAGGCCGTCGCCGGATCGATCGGGCCATCGAAGGCGACCGCAATCGGTGATCGGACGCTGATGCCCGCCACGCCGTTGCCCGGAGTGGTTTCGACCACGCCGACGCCGGCAGCGACCGTCGAAAACCGCGTGGTGAACGGCGCCCCGAGGTGATTCCCACCGGTGTCGGCGGCCCTCGGGCTGATCGTCACTGAATACGTCGTTCCGAACCTGAGCGGCTGGTCGAACGCGATCGAGAGCGTATCGCCGCTCCAGCTGGGACGAAAGATCGCCGGGGGGTCGACGTTGATCGCCTCGACAACGCTGCTGGTGTCCATGAGGCGATCGAAGCGGAGCGACATGGCCCCGTCGACCGGCTGCTTGGTTGCGCCGTCAGGAGGATCCGCTTGGGCGACGACCGGTGGTCCGACGGTCCGGAACGTCCAGCCATCCAGCCCGGTCGCGGCGGTGTTCCCGGCGAGGTCCTCGAACCCGGCATCGATCGAGACCGTGAAGGCGGTGTCCCCGGGCAGGCGCTCCGACGGCGTGAAGATCGCCGTTGCACCGTCCCAGCTCATCGAGCCGGCCACGTACGGATTGATGTGAAAGCTTCGTTCCGCAGAGCCCGCTTGCACCCGCTCGCTGAACTGCACGTCGATCGCCGTGAGCGTCTGGCCGACCCGCTCGTCGCCTGCGGTCGCGCTCAGCGATACGCGCTTGATGCTGGGAGGCGTGCGGTCCACGAGCGTCGCGCTGTACAGAACGGCACCGAGGAGCGCGACCGCGACGACGATGCTGACGACCGATACGACGCGGCGCATGGAAACGCCCTCACCGCGCGATTCGGACATGGGGCCGACCTTAGCACGGCGCCTCGACGGCGCACGCCGCGACACCTGGCGGGCCCATCGCCCGACGTGGCATGGCCCACCACGAAGGCACCTATACTGCCGATCCTGTGACTCGAAGACCGGCGCTCGGCTGTCTGTTCGAGGTGGTCGAGACGCTCGTCTTGACCATCGTCATCTTCCTCGTGATCCAGAACTTCGTCGCTCAGCCATTCCAGGTGAAGCAGCAGTCGATGGAGCAGACACTTGAGCCCGGGCAGTACGTTCTGGTCGACAAGCTGACCCCGCGATTCACCCCGTACAAGATCGGCGACATCGTCGTCTTCAATCCCCCCGCCGCCTGGGCAGAGGCGGACGGAACCCCTTTCATCAAACGAGTGATCGGCCTGCCGGGCGACACCGTCGAGATCAAGGACGACGGCTTCGTGTACGTCGACAACGGAACCGGCCTCGAGAAGCTCGACGAGCCATACGTGTTCGCCGAGGACGGCAGTCCGCAGCAGACGATCGCTCCGCCGGGCCGTTCGACGTGGGTCCTCGGAAGCGATCAGTACTTCGTGCTCGGCGATCACCGGATGAACTCGGCCGATTCACGCAGCTTTGGCCCGATCCAGACAAAGGACATCGTCGGCCGGGCCTGGCTCCGGTACTGGCCGTTCAGCGCGTTCGGGATCCTCCAGAGGCCGAACCACCC
Source organism: Candidatus Limnocylindrales bacterium (assembly GCA_036570185.1). Classification (GTDB taxonomy): domain Bacteria; phylum Chloroflexota; class Limnocylindria; order Limnocylindrales; family CSP1-4; genus DATCPH01. The sequence goes on from DATCPH010000080.1 coordinate 31,968, forward strand.
GGAGCTCCAGCCGGCCACGCCTTGATCGCGGCGTTCGCCGGCTTCCTCGCGACGATCGTCGGCGCGATCGGGCCGGTGCTCCTGGCGGCCGTGGCCGTCGCGGTGGTGGCCGGGGGCGTCGCCGCGATCTCGAGTCGCGACGGCCGCCTTGCGACCGTCGGCCTGGCCGTGGCGCTCACCGCTGCGCCATTCGTGGCAAGCCCGCTCCCCGAGGTCCGCGGCCTCGCGGCGAGGGTCGTCGGCGCGCTCCTCACGGTCTACCTCCTCGTGCTCGTCGAGCGCACCGGACCCACCCGCACGGCCGGCACGCACATCGGCTGGATTGCCGAAGCGTTCGTCGCGGGTACGGTCGCCGTCGCCGGCCTCGGAGCGGCCGCGGGTCTTTCGACGACGCTGGCCGCGGTCGGCGTGGGACCTGCCGGCGGGCCGACACTGTCCCAGTTCCAACCCTTCGGTCCGGCAGTCGGCGCGGGACTCAGCCTCATCGTTCTGGCAGTGGGCCCGGTCATCTTCGCCCGCGACGCGATCGCGCTCGGGGTCGGCGTACTTCTCGCCACGGATGGTGTCCTCCTGATCCGGGCCGGCATCGACGGCCCACCCAGCGGTTTCGAGGAGCTGGCCAGCGCGGCCCTGATGGTGACGGTGGGCGCGGCGACCGCAGTCATCGTGCGGGCGGCGACCGCGACGTCGGGCGAGCTGCGCGACCCGGCCCTGGCCGACGGCGAAGACCTCGTGGACCGCGATTGGGAGGAAGAGGAAGCGGAGGAAGACGAAGAGGAAGAGGACGCGACAGCCGCGCCGGTCCTCGGCTTCGACCTTACGGCCGCGGAGACGTTGAGGCGGGTGACACAGGCGCCGCGCCCCGGCGCGCCCACACTGGCGCTCTGGCCGGAGCTGGCCGCGCCGGTCCCGTCGGCAGCTGCGGCGGAGCCAGTCGATATCGACGAGCCTGAATCGAGCGAGCTCGACAAAGGCGAGCCGGCGGACATGCCCGGGCCGGCAACAGGGGAGGTGCCCGAGGCGGCCGACGCGCCCGCCCCGACCGACGGCCAGGCGACCCAGGGAGAGCCTGCCGCGGTCGGCCCCGCATCACACGAACCCGCGTCACCACAACCCGGGTCGCCAGAACCCGCGTCACCGGAGACAGCAGACGCGGACGAGAGGGTCGGGTCGGCGAACCCGCCCGAGTCCCGCGGAGGCGCCCCCGGATGAGTGTGCTGCCCGTCGCGCTCATCGCACTCCTCGCCGGATTGCTGTCGCTGGCCCTGCGTCCTCGGCGGCGGTCGTCGGTCGTCGCGGGGCTCATCGGCCTGGCGATCGTCGCAGTCGCGGCAACGACGATCCGGCCCGGCGACTCAATCGCGGTCGGTGGTGAATCCATCATCGGCTCGGCGTTTGTGCGCCTGTTCGTGGAGTTGGGTGCCGTGGCAGCACTGCTTCTCGCCACGGTCGGGGTGACGGCGCGCGCACCGCGGAGCATTCCCGGAATCGCCTTGATCGGGTTGGGCACCTCGGCACTCGCCCTTGCCAGCCCAAATCCGGATATCGCGGTGGCCACGCTGGCGGCGGGCTCGATCGTGAGCGTCATCGCCGTCGCCGGCCCGAACGCGCCCGCCCGGGTGACGATCGCCGCGCGAGCGCTGCGGGCCGTCGTCGTTTCGGCCCTCCTGGCCATGCTCGCGGTCGCCTGGGGCGACTCCGGAGCCGCCTTTTCGACCGCGCTCGGTCCCCAGGGAGGAGCCGGAGGCGGTCCGATCCTTGGACTCGCCTACCTGGCCGCAGTCGGCGCGGTCGCCCTGCGCGCGGGCGCGATTCCGACCAACGCCTGGGCTCTCCGCCTCGCGGACATCGCACCGATGGTCGCGAACCCCATCGTCATGGCGTGGGGTCCGGCCGCCCTTGCCGTCGTTCTCCTGACCTGGACCCAGTCGACGGTCGGGGCCTTCGGCGCTCCCCTGGCCATCGAGCGGACGGCGGTGATCGTGGCCGGAGCGGCGAGCATCATCCTGGGCGCGGTCGCTGCCCACCTGCACGACGACGTGGAGCACATCGTCGGGTATTCCATCGTCCAGGATGCAGGCGTGGTGCTCCTCGCCTTCGGGACACTCGATCCCACGGCCCAGCCCAACGCCCGAACGTGGATCCTCGCGTACGTCGTCGTCAAGAGCGCGTTCGGGGCCTGGGCGGCCGCGGTCTCGAGCATATTTGGAACCCGTCGGCTGTCTGAGCTCCGCGGCTGGGCGCGGAGGGCCCCACTGCACGCCGTGGCACTGATGCTGATCGCGGCCGGTTCGATCGGGCTACCCGGTCTGGCCGCGTTCGACGCGCGGGTGCGGCTGATCGGGCTGACGCTCGACTGGCCGCTGGACCTCTTCGTGTACGTCGGCGCCATTGGCGCGATCGGTTACTACGTTCGGATCCTGCTCATCGGCATCGGACCGCCCTCACCGCACATCCTGTCCGGAGCCACACCTTGGCCCCGCTGGCCCAGGGCTGTTCGTGGCGCGTCGCCGCGCCGCATCGTCGGCAAGGTGCCGGCGGCTCTCCGCATGAATCGCGCACCGATTGGAGCCGTCGTTGTTCTTGCGCTCGCGATCCTCGGTGTCGTGACTGCAGCCGGCGGCCTGGGCGTGCCGGGGGCCGCCTTCGAGCCGCCATTCGCGGGTGGGGGTGGCCCCGGGCCTGGCGTTCCCTGAGCTGCGGTTGCCCGGACACCGATCGGGTGGGCTCCAGCGGGCTCCGCCGTTTTCTGCGGAGGCGTCGCGCCGTCTACTCGTCGGGGGCGAGAACCCACCGGTCGATCTCACGCGAGTACGCGAGGAGCTCGCCCGGCCCGAACCACAGCGCGATCTCGCTGAGGGCAGTCTCGGGCCCATCGGAAGCGTGAATCAGGTTCTGGGCCGTCTCCATGCCAAAGTCGCCGCGGATGGTACCGGGTGCCGCCTCATGCGGTCGAGTGGCACCGACCATCGCCCGTACGACAGAGATTGCGTTGGGCCCCTCGAGGGCCATGGCGACGAGCGGCCCTGACGTGATGAACGCCACGAGGCTGCCGAAGAACGGGCGCTCTCGATGGATCGCGTAGTGCCGCTCCGCGAGCTCGCGGGCGACGTGAACGAGCTTCAATCCAACGATCTTCAGGCCGCGCTCTTCGAAGCGAGCCACGACCCTGCCGATCAGGAGTCGCTGCACGCCGTCCGGCTTGATCAGGACCAGCGTCCGCTCCACGGATCGCTCCACGGACTGCCCGCTTATGGTTGATCGCCGGACGGCGCGAAGAGTCCGGCCCTCGCGGCGGCATACGAATCGTCTGCCTCGGCCTCCTGACCGAGGGTCCGGTAGGCATCGCCTCGGACGAGTTCGAGGGCCGGCTCGTGCCGTCCCTCAAGGATCCCAAGGACCTGCGTCGCAAGCCTCGGGTCGAGACGTAGGGCGAATCCGAGTCGCATGGCGGCAGAGGTGATCTCGCCGGCAGCGAGCTCGCTGCGCGACCGGTCGAGCTCGGCTGCAGGATCGAGTGGCGACGCTTCGCGCGGCAACGGCTCAGCGGGCGATGCCTCGGACGACGATGCCTCCGGGGTTGCGACGTCGTCGGCGGGAGCGCTCGATCGGAGCTCGGGGGTCGAGGCCGCTGCGGGCACCGACGTGAGTTCGGGCTCCAAGGCGAGGTCGGGCGCCGGCGCGAGGTCGGGCGGCGAGTCGATTGCAGGCGACGAGTCGATTTCAGGTGACGAGTCGACATCGGGCGGCCACACCTCCGCGGTCGCCGCGGTCGAATCTGGTGTGCCGGGTTCGGATCCGATCTGCTGGCCATCGTCGTAGCCACGCGCACCGGCGGTGTCGGCAACCTCTGGATCCGCTCTCCGCATTTCGGACGAGGTTCCCTGCGGGAGATCTGAACCCCAGAGGCTGAGAGAGCCCCTGTCCTCCGCTGCGGCCCGGTCGGAGCCGGCGTCGGAGGTGGGCGTCGTTTCCGTGGCCGACCCGAACGGGGGCAACGGCGCGGCTCCGATTCCCGTTGCCGGGGTCAGCGGACTCCAGCTTCCGGCCCCCGCCGTACTCGGCGGAGCCGCGTGGACGGACTGCGCAGGCCGGGCGCCCCCTCGGTCAGGCAGCGATGTCGTGGTGGGGCCAAACAGCGTGGCGAGCGGTTCCGTCGGACCGGCCTGCGGGTCGGATGGCCAGATCGTGCTCCGTGGCATCCCGGCAAACAGCGCATCGATACGGTCGTCGGCAATGGCGAGCGCCCTGGCCGAAAGCTTGCGGGCTTCACCGGGAGCCCCGGCTGCCACGCTGGCCTCAGCCGCGATCACGAGGGCGAGGGCGTCGTCGGGGTGGACTGACAGGGCAACCTGAGCGGCCGCACCGGCTGCGGCCAGATCGCCGGTCCGCCATCGGACCTCCGCGAGATCGACCAGGCCATCCTCGTCGATCTCCTTTCGGGCGGCGAGTGATTCGAGCTCGGCCCGGGCGAGCAGGAGTGCGCCAAACCTGAGGTGTATCCGTGCGAGGCGGAGGTCGACGCCTCGATCCTTCGCGAGTGCGATGGCCACCGCCTCAGGCCGCCAGCCGAAGGTGGCGCTCGATGCCGCGGGCATATCGAGCCGGCGAGACGACCGCGAGGCGAAGGCCGTCCTCGCGGAACAGATCGGCGGCCAGCCGGCGAACGTCCTCGGCCGTGACGGCCTCGACCTCCGCGAGCGCCTCCTCGATCGTCAAGACCCGGTCGTGGAGGGCTTCCTGTCCACCGAGCCACGCAGCGAGGTGGCGGGTCTCGTCCATTCGAAGCTCCATGCCACCGCCGATGTACGCCTTTGCGCGGGCAAGCTCGTCGGCAGGCACGAGCTCATCACGAAGGCGGATCAGCTCCGCCAGGATCGCGTCGAGCGCGTCGCCCATCCCTCGCGGATCGACACCGGCCGACACCTCCAGCACGCCGACGTCAGCGTATTCCGCGAGCCCCGAGCTGATGTCGTAGGCGAGTCCGCGCTCCTCGCGAACGGACAGGAAGAGCCGGCTGCTCATGCCATCGCCCAGGATGGCGCTCAGGACGCCGAGTGCCCACGCGTCGCGGTGGTCGCGGCGGAGCGCCGGGATACCGACCACCAGCTGGGCCTGGGACGTATCGCGCCTCCCGAAGAGGTACCGCTCCCCGGCGGGTACCGGCGGGGCCGGAGCGAACCCCGGAACGTGTCCGTTGCCGCGCCCGAAGGCGCCATCGGCCAGCTCGACCGCAGACGCGTGATCGAGATCGCCGGCGACCGCGACGACGATGTTGCATGGACGGTAAGCGGTCTGCCAGAACTGCCGGATCGTCGCATCCGGCAGCGAACGGATACCCGCCTCGTCACCGCAGATCTCCCGCCCGAGGGGCCCCTCACCGAACATCGCCTGCTGGAACAGGATCTGGGCATACTCGGTGGGATCGTCAAGATAGGAGCGGATCTCCTCGACGATCACCGCGCGCTCGCGCTCGATCTCTGTCTGATCCAGCTTGGGACGGCAGATCAGCTCGCCCAGGACAGCCAGGCCCCGGGCAGCCTCGCGGCTCGGAACCCGGACCCAATAGACGGTGGACTCGCGATCGGTCGCGGCGTTGAACGAGCCACCCACGCCTTCGATTGCCTCGCTGATCGCCCGCGTCGTCGGGAACGCGGCCGTCCCCTTGAAGGTGAGGTGCTCCATGAAATGCGCGACGCCGGCCTGCTCGGGCGCCTCGAAGCGCGAGCCGGCCAGGACATAGGCGGCCATCGATACCGATCGTGACCCTGGAAGTCGCGCGCTGATGACGCGCGGCCCGTCGGGCAGCGCAGTCCGTTCGAACATCGACTCGATGGTACAGGAAGCGGCCGGCGCTCCTCCCGAGCACCGGCCGCCCCGGTCTGAATGCTGGGTGACGACCCGACGTTACTTCGGGAGCAGGGCCTGGATGGCGTCCTGCGCGAAATACACGACGAACGCGGCGGCGACCACCCACATCAGGGGATGGACCTGGCCGGCCTTGCCTCGCATGATCTTGAGGAAGACCCACGAGATGAACCCCGCACCGATCCCGACGGTGATGTCGTAGGTGAGCGGCATGAGGATCATCGTCAGCAGGGCCGGGAGACCCTCCTCGACGTCCGCAACCGGAATGTCCTTGACGAGGGTGAACATCAGGTAGCCGACGAACACCAGGGCCGGCGCGGTGGCCTGGGCCGGGATGATCCCGGCGATCGGCGCCAGGAGAATCGCCACCAGGAAGAGAACGCCGGTGACCACCGACGTGAAGCCGGTCCGGCCGCCTTCGGCCACCCCTGCCGCGCTCTCGATGTACGTGGTATTGGAGCTGATGCCGGCGACCCCGCCGGCGATCGCGGCAACGGAGTCGACGACGAGCACGCGGCCGATCCCCGGGACCGTCCCGTCCTCGCGCGCCAGTCCGGCCTCGGCGGCGATGCCGGTGACCGTTCCCATCGTGTCGAAGAAGTCGCTCAGCATGATCGCGAAGATCGTCAGGACCGCAGCGATGGCGCCGAGCTTGGCGAAGACCTGGAACAGGTCCGGATGGCCGATCGTGCTGAACGTCGGAGTGAAGACCAGGTTCGCGGGGATCACCGCGCCGGCGGCGAAGGCCTTTCCTCCATAGATCGAGTTCACGACCAGGGCGATGGCGGTCGTCACGAGGATGCTGATGATCAGCGCCCCGCGGATCCGCATCGCCGACAGGCCGAATGTGATCAACAGGCCGACGATGAAGACGAGCTGAGGGGCAGTCGTCGGAAAGGAGAAGCCGACGAGTGGCACTCCACCCGGCGGCGTGACGATCAGGCCACCGTTGACGAAGCCGATGAACAGGATGAACAGGCCGATGCCGACGCCGATCGATCGCTTCAGTGAGAGCGGGACCGCGTCCATGATCGCTTCGCGCAGGCCGGCCAGGACCAGGATCGTAATGACCACGCCCTCGATGACGATCACGCCCATGGCACCGTCAGCGGACAGGCCCTTGGCTGGAAGGGTGAACGCGACGATGGCGTTGAGCCCCAGGCCTGCCGCAATGGCGAATGGGTAGTTGCCGACGACGCCCATCGCGATGGTCATGATCCCGGCCACGAGGGCCGTCGCGGCAGCAACCGCCACGAAATCGAGCTTGAGCCCAGCGCCCAGGATGCTCGGATTCACGAAGATGATGTAGGCCATGACCATGAACGTGGTCAGGCCTGCGCGGACTTCCGTTGCGAAGTCCGTTCCCCGTTCGGCGAACTTGAAGTACCGCGCGATCGCGTCCACGCGAAGACCAACTCCTCTCCTTCGAGACGCGCCGCGCCCGCCAACCGGGCCCGAGCCGCGCCAGTTCCCTCCGTCGACCGGTCGCTCACCCGCCCGGCAGTGCGCCCGAAGACCAGCCCCGACGGCCGGTCGCTCCCTCCGCTACTCGTCCTCCTGGACATTGAGGCCGAGCAGTTCCATCTGGACGAACCCACTCGTATCGAATTCGAGCTGCCGCGGCCCGATCGGCGATTCGCCCTCGGCGGCCCCCGTCGGGACGAACTCCACGACGATCCGCTCGTCACCCTGAACGAGGCAGTAGACCAGGAGCTGATCGGGGCGGGTCTCGAACTCGAGGTGCTCGAACGAATCGACGTTCAGGCTGATGGCGATCGGGGTGAAGTAAGTGGACACGCCCGGCCGATCCGCAACGACCCGCTCGACCCAGCCCGTGCCGTGGGAGACCAGGTCTCGGCCGCGCTCGTAGCGATAGCTGACCGTCTGCTTGAGGAGCGGACGCAGGAGGTTGAGCTTGTCCTCGCGCGTCGTCACCACGCCGTGATTGACGAAGAACTTGGCAGGCGGCTCGCTGGGCACCGGGCGCCTCCTCGACAGTCCTGGACGTGCCGCGATCACGAGCCTCGATGGTACCCGGCGCGATGGACGCGCGGAAGGCCCCGGCGCGCGAATCTCGCCTGATTTTTCGGAGTGCAGCGGACGCGTCCGAAGGGGCGGCCGGGCGGCGGCAGGGCGGCGGCATGGACCGCGGACCGCGCCCTGGGTCCGCGTATGATCGGGCCATGCTCCTGGCCCTCGATATCGGCAATACCAACGTCACTATGGGCCTGATTCGCGGTGGCGCGCTGGTGGCCACCCGACGCGCCGCCACCCACGCGAGGGCGACCGCAGACGAGTTCGAGCATCTCCTGGACGGGTTGTTGCGGCTCGACGACGTCGCCTTCGCCGATGTCGCCGCCCTCGCCTGCGCATCGGTCGTGCCCACGCTGACCGTCGCCGTGGAAGCAATCGCCGCCCGGCGGGAGCGGCCGCTCCTGCTTGCGAGCGCGGGCACGGTGCCCATCCCGATCCGGGTCGACCGACCCGGCGAGGTCGGCGCAGATCGCCTGGTGAATGCCCTGGCCGCCCAGCGGCTGCACGGCACGCCCGCGGTCGTCATCGACTTCGGGACCGCCACCACGTTCGACTGCGTTGCGGCGGACGGCGCCTACGTCGGCGGCGCGATCGCTCCGGGACTCGAGCTCGGTCTCGAGGCGCTGGCCGCCCGCACGGCAAAGCTGCCGCGAATCGAGCTGCGTGCCCCCGACCGCGCCATCGGCCGCGACACCGTGTCGGCGATGCAATCGGGGACCGTGTTCGGCTACCAGGCGCTGGTCGCCGGACTGCTGGAGCGGATCCGCCGGGAGCTCGCGGATGCCGCGGATGTGCCGCCCGCGGATGTCAGGGCAATCCTCACCGGTGGCCTCTCGGCCGCGCCGTGGGCCGGCGACCTGGACGGCATCGACGCGCTCGACCCCGATCTGACGCTCAAGGGCCTGGCGATCCTTCACGCCGAGGTGTCCGGCGGCGAGCCACTCAAGCTCGGGCTGAGATGACCGCCGAAGGCGACGGCGACCTCGCCGCACCCGTCGGACCGGCCGCACCCGTCGGACCGGCCGCACCCGGCGCTCCGGTCGCAACGCATGGCGGCGGCCGTCTGGCGGGCAGGCTCATCGGCCTCGGGGTCACCGGCTCCATCGCCGCCTACAAGGCGGTCGACCTCGTGCGTCGCATCCGCGACGAGGGCGCCGACGTCGTGGTCATGCTGTCTCCGTCGGCGACTCGCTTCGTGGGTGCGCTCACATTCGCCGCGCTCTCCCGTCACCCGGTCGAGAGCGACGTGACCGGCCTGCTGCCCGACGGACGGATCGGCCATATCGTCGTCGCCGACAGTGCCGATGCGATCGTGGTTGCCCCCGCGACCGCGCACTGGCTGGCGGCGATGGCCATTGGACTGGCCGGCGACCCCGTCACGGCGGCCTGCCTGGCAACGTCTGCGCCGGTCATCGTGGCCCCCGCGATGGACGGCGAGATGTACGCCCATCCGGCGACCCAGGCGAACGTGCGTCGCCTTCGGGACGAGTTCGGGTACGCGATCGTCGAGCCGGACACGGGCCCGCTTGCGTCGGGCCAGTCCGGAGTGGGGCGCCTGGCGGAGACCGAACGGATCGTGTCCGCCGTCGTCGAGGCCGTCGCGCACCTGCCCGTCCGCGCGCCCGATGCCAGCGCCCGGCCGCCGGTGATCGAGCCGGTCCGCGACGCGGATCTCGTCGGGCGCCGCATCGTGGTCACTGCGGGCGGCACGCGGGAGCCCATCGACCCGGTCCGGTACATCGGGAACCGATCGTCGGGCAAGATGGGGGTGGCCGTCGCCCGGGCGGCGCTCGATCGCGGCGCCGAGGTAACCGTCATCGCCGCAAGCACGTCCGTGGCGCTCCCCGAAGACGCGTCGGTGATCCATGCCGAGACGTCCCAGGATCTGCGGAGCGCCCTGATCGAAATGGTGAGCGATAGCGAGCGCGGACCCGGCTTCGATGCCCTGGTCATGGCCGCTGCCGTGGCCGACTTCGCGCCGGCGAAGCCGTCGAGCTCGAAACTGACCCGCGGCCAGGGGCTCACTCTCGACCTGGTCCCGACTCCGGACATCCTGGCCGAGGTGGTCCGGATCGTCAGGGGTCTCGCGACGGCGCCAGCGCCCGTCCTCGTCGGATTCGCCGCGGAGACGGGCTCTCTCGAGCGAGCCGAGGGCAAGCTTCGGGAGAAGGGCGTCGACCTGCTCGTTGCCAACGACGTAAGCGAACCTGGCTCCGGCTTCGATACCGACACGAACCAAGTCGTCATCCTCGACCGCGACGGCGGTCGCGAGGAGCTGCCGCTTCTCTCGAAAAGAGAGGTCGCCGATCGACTGCTCGACCGCATCGCCCGGCGGCTGGACGATCGCCACGGCCTGATCGATGGCGATGGCCTACGCATCAGTCGAGCGGTGGACGGTCGCACGACGTCGGCGCAGACTGTGTGGGAGGAGATCCCCAGATGAGCGCAACCACCTCCGATGCGGTGCGGCGGCTGACCGTCGCCGACATCGGCCGAATGCACACGGACGGCCAGCGAATCCCAATGCTCACCGCGTACGACTATCCGACTGCGCGGATCCTCGACGATGCAGGCATTCCGCTGTTGCTCGTGGGCGACTCGGTCGGACAGGTGATGCTCGGCTACGAGTCGACCGTCCGCGTCACCATGACCGAGATGCTCCACCACACGAAGGCGGTCGTCCGCGGCGCTCGGCGGGCGCTCGTCATCGGTGACATGCCCTTCCTCTCGTATGCGACGCCCGAGGACGGCGTCGAAAATGCCGGACGCTTCCTTCGCGAAGCGGGCGCCCAGGCGGTGAAGATCGAGGGCGGCGTCAGGAGTGCCCGCACCACCGAGGAGATTGCGCGCGCGGGCATCCCCGTCATGGGCCACATCGGCTGGACGCCGCAGGCCGAGCACGGGATGGGCGGAAAAGTCAAGGTCCAGGGCAAGAGCCGGGACCAGGCGCGAGCTCTGATCGCCGACGCATTCGCGGTGCAGGAGGCGGGAGCGTTTGCGATCGTCCTGGAGCTGGTGCCGGAGCAGCTCGCCGCCGCGATCACGGAGCGGCTCCGGATCCCGACCATCGGGATCGGCGCCGGCGCGGGTTGCAGTGGCCAGGTCCAGGTCGTCACCGACCTTCTGGGCATGGGCGACTTCAGCCCACGGCACGCACGGCGCTACGCGAACCTGCGCGAGACGATCGGCGAGGCGGCGAAAAGCTACGCAGCCGACGTGGTGGCGGGCACGTTCCCCGGGCCCGAGCAAACCGTCCGCATGGAGGACTCGGTTCTCGATGAAGTCCTCGGGCGAACCGCCGACGATCGTGCGGCCGGGACCGCAGGCCGCGCCGCATCGTCGGCCGGGATCCCGCTCGACCGGGACCTCTGACCAACCCGATCCGCCCGCCAGGCCCGCCGGCGCCTCGCCCCGTTCGTGACCTTCGACCACCACTCGTGACGCGCGTTCTGCGCACGCGTTCGGAATTGCGCGCCGCGCTGGCATCGTCGCCCCGGCCGGTCGGGCTCGTGCCGACGATGGGCTGGCTCCATGCCGGCCACCGGTCCCTGATGCAGGCTGCCCGTGCTGAGAACGCCACCGTCGCGGTCACGATTTTCGTCAACCCGCGGCAGTTCAACAGTGCCGCCGACTTCAACCGCTACCCGCGGAACGAAGCGAGCGACATCGCGATCTGCGAGGCTGAAGGCGTCGATTTCGTGTTTGCGCCCGACGTCGGAGAGGTCTACCCGCCGGGCTTCGACACGACCGTCGCGATCGGGGCAATCGCGCAGCCCCTCGAAGGCGCGGCCCGGCCCGGCCATTTCGAAGGCGTCGCCACGGTCGTGGCCATCCTGTTCGACCTCGTCGGCGCCGAGCGCGCCTATTTCGGTCAGAAAGACGCGCAGCAAGTCATGGTCATCCGGCAGATGGCTCGCGACCTGGCTATCCCAACCGAGGTCACGACCTGCCCCACGGTCCGCGAGCGCGACGGCCTCGCGATCTCATCGCGGAATGTCCACCTGACGCCCGCTGAGCGCGCTGCGGCGCCGGTGATCCGGCGAGCCCTGCTCGCCGCACGGGCATCCTGGGAACGCGGTGAACGCTCAGGAGACGCTCTCCGCGATCTCATGCGCGACACGTTGGCCGGCGAGCCACTTGCCGAGCCCGAGTATGTCTCGGTCGCCGACGGCACGACACTCGCCGAGCTGCAGCGCGTCGACGGCCCGGCACTCCTCTCGATGGCGGTCCGCTTCGGCGCGACGCGCCTGATCGACAATGAGCCAATCGGCTGAGGGCGCGGCGGGGGCAGCGGCGCTGGGCCGCTGTTGCACCACGACCTGGCGTGGCCTGCCTGGGGGTTTCGTCAGCCCGGTTCCGCCCGCCGATTCAGGCGCGCACCTCTGTGGCCGCGGCCAGGATGCGGTCAATGTCGAGGTTGTCGGCGACGAGCGACTTGATCAACTCGATCTTTTCGCGGTCGGCGGGATGGATCTTGACCAGGAGATCGTGGACCTCGGACGCAACCGAATAGGTGTCCTCCTGGACGAGCGTTGCGAACAGGTTTGCCCGCCGAATCGCCTGCAGCACGGCGGGCCGTGGCCGGTAACCGCCCGTCAGGACGAGACCAAGAGCCGCGCCCTCGTGGCCCTCGACGTCGGCGGTGCGATCGTTCGGCGGCCTCGCGATGTCCAGCGAATCGGCCTGGGTTCTGCCTCGGGCGGGGCCGACGAGATGGGCCGTCGTGAGCGTCAGAATCACATCCTCTCGATCGCCCGGGACGATGACCAGACTGCCGGGGCCGATGTGCTCGAGCATGTGGCCGGGCTCCATCGCCCCGATTGCGACGCCATCGATGACGCGGTCCAGGTCTGGCCCCGGATGGATCGGCTCCCCGTGCACGCCCTGGAGGACCATGCCCAGGGTCGGATTGGACAGGATCTTCTGGAACGGCAGGATCCCGAGCAACGGGATCCCATACGGCGCGAGCCCACGTTCCAGGATCGAGATGATGCCCGGCTGGGCATCAAGGTCGACCTTGTTGACGATCGCGCCCGCGACCGGGACACCATGCGACCTGAAGAGGGCCGCGTTCAGGACGATCTCGTCGATCGGCCGGCCGACGCCGCCCTCGCTGATGATGATCGCCGGCGACCCGAGCATGTCGGCGACCGCCGCGTTGGAGAGCCCGATCACCGCCCCGACGCCGGCATGGCCGGTGCCCTCCACGAGCAGGACGTCGCGGTCGCGGAAGCCGGCGTGAGCGTCCCTGATCCGGGCCCCGAGGTCCTCTACGACCTGACCGTTGATGTACGCCTTGGTGAAACCGCGCGGAATGTGGACCGGGCTCATCTGCGCATAACGCTCGGGGAGGTCGAAGACCTCGCGCACGAGGACCGCGTCCTCGTCCGCCGACTCGCCGTCCTCGATGACCGTGCGTTGCCCGACGGGTTTCAGGAATCCGGTCGTCAGCCCACGACGGAGGAAGCCCTCCAGGAGGCCGAGCGCTGCCGTGGTCTTGCCGCGGTTCTGGCCGGTCGCGGCGAGATAGATCTGGCGCATCGAACGGCGCCTGCGCCCCGGGATCCGCGACGGACCGGCTGGACCGGCTACCCGCGAGCCGTCGTCTTGCGCTCGATCAGCTGGACGGCGTCGCGCAGGCGCGAGATCGTCTCGGCCTCGATGGCCTCGGGCTCGAGATACGGCCCCAGTCGCTCCATCACGTCGGCGACCAGGCTCAGGAAGACGCTCGCGTCGGCCACGAAGAACTGTGGCTCGTTGTTGTAGCGGACGAGGGTCAGCCGCCCCTGGAGCACGCGCCGTTCTTCGACGTGGGCGACCTGCGTCGCGAAGTTGTGGCCCTGGATGCCATCAGGATTATTCAGGAAGTTGAGGGCGTTATCGATGGCCAGCCCGAACCGGGCCCGCCAGGCGACGAGCCGCTCGTGGACTTCCGACGGGATCTGAACCTCGGCGACCTCGTCGAAGACCTCGGGGGCGACCGTCAGGAGCCCGACGAGGGTTGTCCCGGCGCGCGGTCCGAGCATCACCTGCAGGCTTCGCTCGAGGGTGAAGACCTCCGAGTCGAACCGCGGGCTCGTGATGACGTCGGTCAGCAGGTCTTCGACGTTGTCAAGGATTCCCGGCTCGGCGACCGACTTCGCCAGCCACAGGATCTCCTCCTTGAACAGGAACTTCTCTTCGTGATCGAGCATGGCGGCGATGGTACACGTCCGCTTACGGGTACAAACCCCGCATGGCCATCGCATCGGCGACGCGCTTGACGGCGAGCAGGTACGACGCAGTGCGCATGTCAATCTCGTCGCGCTCGGCGATGGCCAGGGTCTCGTTGAAGGCCCGGACCATGATCTCCTTCAGCTTGGCGTTGACCTGGGATTCGTTCCAATGGTCGCGGTTGAGATCCTGGACCCATTCGAAATAGCTGACGGTCACGCCCCCGGCGTTGCACAGGATGTCGGGGATCATGAAGACCCCGTTGCGATGCAGGGTCTCGTCCGCATCCGGCGTCGTCGGGCCGTTGGCGGCTTCCGCGACGATCCGCGCCTTCACGTTCCCGGCGTTGCGCGCGGTGATCTGATTTTCGAGGGCGGCAGGGATGAGGACTTCACAGTCGACTTCGAGGACCTCTCCGTTGCTGATATCGCGCGATCCCGGGAAGCCCTGGACGGTTCCGTGCTCCTTCTTCCAGCTGATGACCCGGTCGACATCGAGTCCGTTCGGGGCGAAGATCCCGCCCGTCGAATCGGATGCCGCCACGACCGAGGATCCCTCGTCGCGCATCAACCGTGCCGCGATGGACCCCGCGTTGCCGAAGCCCTGGATGGAGACCCTGGCCCGGGTCAAGTCGAGCCCGATCTTGTGGGCGGCTTCCACCACCGTGAACACCGTGCCGCGGGCGGTGGCCTCATTCCGACCCTCGGAGCCACCCAGGCTGATCGGCTTGCCCGTCACGACGCCCGGAACCGTGTAGCCGACGTGCATGGAGTAGGTGTCCATCATCCAGGCCATGATCTGGGCATTGGTGTTGACGTCCGGCGCCGGAATGTCCTTTTCCGGCCCGACGAGGACCTCGATCTCGGTGAAGTAACGGCGCGTGAGCGCCTCGAGCTCCTTCTGGCTGAGCTGCTTGGGGTCGACGATCACGCCGCCCTTGCCGCCCCCGAACGGGATGCCGACGACCGCGCACTTCCAGGTCATCCACATGGCGAGGGCCTTGACCTCGTCGAGCGTGACGCCCTGGTGATACCGGATCCCGCCCTTGGCCGGCCCGCGTCCGAGGTTGTGCTGAACGCGATAGCCGGTGAAGACATTGGTGGTGCCGTCGTCCATCGTGACCGGAAAATGGACGGTGAGCTCACGCCGGGGCTCTCGCAGCACCCGGCGCATGCCCGGGTCCAGGTTGAGCCGCTCGGCGGCGAGGTCGAACTGCCGCTGGGCGACCTCCCAGGGATTGATGGTCGCGGCGACGTGCTCGGTGGTCATGGAAGGGGCGATCCTCCGCGCACCCTGTCACCCTCTGGAGCCGGTGCGCAATTGCGGCCGTCTCCCGGACGGCCGAACGGGCGCGGCGCTCGAAATCGAGCCGGGCCACGCGATCTCTGGCCGCGAGTATACCGGGTTCGGCGGACAGACCGGTCCTGTATCACAACCCCATCGCAACCTGTCCGCAACCTTTGTTCGATCGGGCCGCGACGCCTCTGGCAACGATCAGAGGCGATCAGCGGCGGTAGAGAACGACGCCTCCGACGAGGTCCGGACCGAGGTGCGGTCCCACCGACGGCCCGACGACCTGAAGCGTGACGCCGGCCGGATCGAGGTCCGGCAGCCGGCGCAGCAACTCATCGCGGAACCCGACCCCGTCGCCCGGCGGGGTGTACAGGACCGCCAACCGTTCGACGGGGCGCGCGGTGAGCATGTCGGCGACGCGTTCGCGAGCCTTGCCCCGCGTGCGGACGCGCTCCGCGACATCGACCGTCCCGTTCCGGATGGTGATGATCGGCTTGACGGAGAGGATCGAACCGATTGCCGCCGAGGCGCCCCTGATGCGGCCGCCCCGCTTCAGGTACTCCAGCGTGTCGAGGGCCACGTAGAGGTCGAGATCCGCTGCCCGGTCCTCGAGGACCGCGGCGATCTCGGCGGCCGGCGTGCCACCCCTCGCCATCTCGGTGCCCATGATCGCCAGGATGCCCTCGCCCATCGAGGCGCTGCCCGAATCGACGATATGGATCTCGCGGTCGGCCAGGAGGTCGCGGGCGATGTGAACGCTCTTGATCGCCCCCGACAGCGTTCCGGCGACATGGACAGAGACGATCGCGTCGGCGCCATCCGCGAAGGCGCGGTCGTAAGCCGCCTTGAAATCGCCCGGGCTGGCCGCGGCAGTGGTCGGAAACGGAGCGTCGGGCGCGGTCATGCGCACCCAGAACGCCTCCGCCGACAGCTCCACGCCGGCCTTGAACGTCTCGTCGCCGAACCGCACGACGAGGGGCACCAGGACGATCCCCGCGGCGTTGGCGTCGGCCGGGGCCAGGTCCGAAGCCGAATCGGTGACGATCGCAACGCGATCCACGGCAAACCCTCCTCACGGGACTGGGCGGCCCCGGTTCCTCCGCCACGGATGATAGGCGCCGCCGAATCGCGCCGCGCGATCGCCGGTTACGCTTGCCCCTCATGGACCGATCCCTGCGGGCCGTCCTCCTGGGCACGTTCACGCTGCGCTTCAGCACGAGCCTGACCGGTGCGATGCTGGCCTTCTACCTCGCTCGGTTGCCCGAGCACGGCGGGCCGACGGTCGATCCGGTTCTCGTGGGTGTCTTTGCGGCCGCGTTCTACCTGACGGAGCTCACCCTCTCGCCGCTCTTCGGCGTTGTATCCGACCGGCTGGGCCACCACCGGGTGATGCTCTTCGGCCCGGTGTTCGGGGCCGCCGCGGTGATCGTCACCGGCCTGACGACCAGTCTGCCGCTGCTGGGCGGTACGCGCCTGCTCGAGGGCGCCTCGACCGCGGCGAGCGTGCCGTCGATTCTCGGCTACATCGCGATGGCGACAGCCGGCGACGAGTACCTGAGGGGCCGTGCGGCCTCCCGGTTCGAAGGGGCGACCCTGGGTGGGCTCGGCGTCGGGTTCATCGTGGCGCCAAAACTGTTCGAAATCCTGGGGCCGGCGGCGTTCTTCGTGAACGCGGTGGTCTACGGCATCTCGTTCCTCGTCTATCGCTTCGGCGTCAACGATCCCGCCGGTGAGCGCGAGCGGCTCGCGGCCCCCCACGTGAACCTGCAGCGCTATGCGAGCCTCATTCGGAGCGGCCACGTCTGGCTCCTGGCCCCGACCTGGATCGCCGTCAACGCTGCCATCGGGCTGTGGTTCAGCCAGTCCCTCTTCGCCTTCGCCAGGCCCAATTCGCGTTTCCCCAACCAGCTCCTGGCGCGCGGCTTCACCCCCAACGAGATCACCGCGGCAGCGATCGTGATCGCGATCGTCTTCGGACTGGGCCTGCTCTACTGGGGCAACCGCTTCAAGGTCTTCCGTCGAACGACGATCATCCTGTACGGGATCCTCGGTGGGGCATCGACGGTCACCGCCGGACTCGTCGTCAACCATTCGGAGGGGCTCCCGCTCGTCGTCCCGCTTGCGGCCGTCGTCGTCGTGCTCGCTGGCCTCTTCGTGCTGGCCGGCGCAACGCCGGCCGCCCTCGGCCTCCTGGCCGACATGTCGGAGCGCTTCCCTTCCGACCGGGGCGCGATCATGGGTCTCTACTCCGTCTTCCTCGGAATCGGCCAGATCACCGGCAGCCTGATCGGCGGCGGCGTGGCGCACTGGCGCGGCATCGACGGACTGCTCCTCGGCACGATCGCGCTGCTGGCCTTCGCCCTCGTGCCGCTGGCGCGTCTGCGGACCCAGGAGCACGAGCTCGACAACCCGGGACCGGCGGAGCCTTCGACCGCCTAGGTCAACCGCCCAGGTCACGGACGAGCAACGGACCAGACGGTGAGTCCGGGGTGGCGACCGGCTCCTGCGTGGCTATACTCCGCGTGGCCGGTGGCAGGCTGCGCTCACACGACGCCGCCACCGGTCGCTCATTGCATGCGACCCGCCGCCCCACGAGTGAACCGCCACGATGACGTCGAACATCGGCCAGAACTATCCGTACAGCAGCGAGACCGAGGCCGACCGAGCCGCCAGGATCGCCGAGCTCGTCGCGCAGCGAGACGACCTCGCGGCAACGATCGCCGCGCAGTCCACGCCGCCGGACGGCGAGGCGCGCTGGTGGGTGTGGAAATGCCCGACGCCTGGTTGCCCCGGATTCCTGCACGTCGCCGGTTACTCGCTCGAAAAGCACGCTCTCTTCGTGGTCTGTGACGGTACCTGCGCAAAGACGTTCCTGCGCTAACGCCCGGTCCGCCACCAGATCGGCCCCGCGCGGCTGATGGTCGCCAGCCGCTTGCGAGCTGATCCGTCCCGTGAGGCATCGCCAGAACGTGCCAACTCCTGTCATGTCCGAGCCTTACGCTCGACAGGACCCATGAGAGACGCCGGAACGGTCGAGGAGTCGGTGCGCGCCGCGGCCGAAGCCGGATCGCCGGGCAGCCCCGATGAGGCGGCGGTCGCGGCGGACGCGGTTCGAGTCTCGCGCCGGCGCTTCGCCCTCGACGGCCTGGCGATGATCGCGTCGTCTGGGGGATTCGGCCTCGTGTACGGCCTCTCGGCGCGCGCGGCGGGTTTCTCTCCTCTCGAAGCCGGGGCGATGAGCGTCCTCGTCTTCGCGGGGGCGTCGCAGTTCGCGGCCGTCGGCTACGTGCTGGGTGGGTTCTCGTGGATCGGCGTGGTCATCCTGACCGCCTTCATCAACGCTCGCCACGTCCCGTACTCGGCCGCTCTGTCGCCGTTCCTGACAAGGCGCTCCCCGATCGAGCGGGCGGTCATGGCCCACGTGCTGACCGATGAGGCCTTCGCGCTCTCGATCGCCCATTTCCGTCGGATCGGACGGGCCGACATCCCGGGCTACTGGTATGCCGCCCTGGTGACGACGTTCATTCCCTGGAACGTGGCGACCATCGCCGGCGTCCTGATCGGCGGCCAGATCCCGGACCCCTCGAGGTACGGCCTCGACGTCGTCTTCCCGGCAGCGATGGCGGGGCTGGCGGTGGGCCTCGCATCGGGCCGGCGCGAAGTGGGGGCGGCCCTGATCGCGATCGCCGTCGCCGTTCCCGTATCGCTCGCCTGGGATCCAGCGGCGGGTCTCCTCGCCGGCGGCCTTCTCGGACCGCTGGCTGGTCTTGCCCTTCCGCTCCCGGAGGGTGCAGCTGCCGCACCTGAGGTCCTCCTCGCGTTCGCGGATCCGTCGGCGAAGCACGGCACGGATCGGGTCCGCACCCGAAGCGCCGACGGCGAGGGCGCGGGCAGGGGCGACGGATGAAGGCCGACCTCATCACGCTGGCCCTGCTGATGGCCGCGGTGACCTATCCGTCGCGGGCGATCCCGCTCCTGCTGCCCGGAATCGAGCGACTCCCGCAGCGCGCCCTCGAGTATCTGCGCCTGGTGGGTCCGGCGGTCCTCGCCTCGCTGGCTGCGGTCAACGTGATGATCACCCTCGACACGTCGCGCCGGGCGACGTTCCACGTGGGCGTGGAGTGGCTGGCGGTGGCCATCTGCGTCGGGCTCGTGATCTGGCGGCGCAGTCTCCTGCTCGGCCTGGTCGCGTCTGTGGCCCTGGTCGCGGCCATGCGTGCGACCGGGATCGCCGCCCTCCCCTAGTCGCTCGCCGCCGGGACGGATCCGCCGGGCTCATCGCGCCAGTCGGCGATGACGGGATCCCTGGCGATCGCCAGGAGAAGCGCTGCCAGGAGTGTCGTCCGGGGCACGATCGAATCGACCTCGAGATATTCGGCCGGCGAATGGTCTCCCCCCCCGATCGGCCCGAGGCCGTCGAGGGTCGCGACGCCCATGCCCGAAGTCGTGTTGCCGTCCGAGGCGCCGCCCGTCGCGGCATCGGCCAAGGGAAAACCGATGCGCCCGGCGAGGGCCAGCGCCTGATCGACCAACCGCCGGGACCGGTCCAATTTCTCCATGGGCCACCAGCGCGCCATCTCCTCGATCTCGACCGTGACGTCCGGCACGGAGGGCGCGGCGACGATCTCCCGGATCGCCGCCTCCACGGCTTCCAGTGGCCCGCGGGCGACGGCACGGACGTCGACCTCGAGCGTGCATCGCTCTGCGACCACGTTCGGGCGGGTGCCGCCGTCGATCAACCCGACGTTGACCGTCACGCCGGGCCACCGGCCGTTCAGCTCGTGGAGCTCACGAACGAGCCGGGCGCCCTCGAGGATCGCGCTGCGACCTTTTTCTGGCTCGACTCCCGCATGGGCCGCCCGTCCGTGGACGACGAGGCGGAGGTCGATGATCCCCTTGCGGGAGGACACGATGTCGCCGTTCGCCCGCGCCGACTCGAGGACCAGGCATGCGTCGCTTTCGGACGCGACCTCGCGGATGTGTGGCGTGGAGCTAGGCGAGCCGATCTCCTCGTCTGGATTGGCGATGAAGACGAGGCGCTCGAATGGGAGCCCCGCACCACCGAAGGCCAGCAGGGCCTTGATGGCGTAGAGGCCCGACACCAAACCCGACTTCATGTCGGTGACGCCGGGACCGTACGCCCGGCCGTCCTCCCGGATCTCGAACGGTCGCGCCGCAGCGGTGCCCTCATCGAACACCGTGTCGAGATGACCGATCAGCACGAGCCGGGGGCCGGATCCCGGTCGGCCGTCGAAGGTCGCCACGACGGTCGATCCGAGCCGTCCACTCGGATCGGGCCTGCGTTCCGCACGCCCGCCGAGCCGCTCGAGAAATTCGGCGACCCAGGTACCGACCCGGTCGACACCGGCGGGCGTGTAGCTGCCGCAATCGATGTCGACCGCGCGCTCCAGATCCGCGAGATATGCGGGGAGGGCCGTTTCGATCGATGCCCTCAGGGCCGCCAGGTCGTCCGCGGAGACAGCCTTGTCGGCCGCGCCGCGCGGTTGGGCGGGTGGTTGCACGAGGGCAGTCTATCGAGGGGCCTGCTTGCTATTCTGCCCAGACCGTGCGCCTGATCGAGATCCGCCTGCTCGAAGGTCCGAACGTCTACCGGCTCGAGCC
>DATCPH010000081.1:0-3707 GCA_036570185.1 Candidatus Limnocylindrales bacterium
CCTCGTGCCGGGCTACGGCGGGACGGTCGCGAACCTCGTCGCCGCCCGCCATCGCGCGACGGTCGGGCGGCTCCTGCGCGGCGTCGGCGGGGTCCAGGCCGAGCTCGCCCGCGGACTCCTCCTGCGCCTCGCGCGTCTCGAGCGGGAGGTCAAGGCCTTGACGAGTCGCATCGGTATGCTCGTAGCCGGCCACCCCCTCCTCGGGCTGCCGGGTGCAGGGCCGATCACCGTCGCCCGGCTCATGGCCGAGGTCGGTGACGTCCACCGCTTCCGATCGGCCGACGCCCTCGCGGCCCTGGCCGGCGTCGCGCCAATCCCGGCCAGCTCGGGGCAGATCCAGCGCATGCGCCTCAACCGGGGCGGCAACCGTCAGCTCAACCGAGCGTTCTACGTGATCGCCGTGACCCAGGCCCGCTTTCATCAGCCGGCCAAGGCGTACGTCACCCGCCGGATCGAGGCCGATGGGAAGACGTGGCGTGAGGCGATTCGGGCCCTCAAGCGCCAGCTGGTCCGACCGGTGTTCCGGCTTCTTCTCGAGGGCTCAGGGGTTCAATTACTGGTCGTTTGACAGATAGGAGCTTGCAGATCGTCTCCGATTCCGGGAGACCGGCGCCACCACAGGGCTACAGCTTCCCCGCTCGCCGCTATCCATTTGGACTATTGACCCGGCGCTCCGCGCAACCCATCGTCGGGCCATTCAGCTTCCCTGCGTAGGATCGAGCGGCTACCGGTGAGGCTTCTGATTCGATCCGGCTGGCAAGGTCGGCAAGAATGGTCGGCAACTCCCGATTGATGAGCTGGCCTTTGACAACGCTTGGAGCCATCCGCACTTCTATCATGGTGGCTACCCGCCCGGCCGTTTTGGAGAGCGAAGCGGCCGACGACTTGCGCACACGGAAGTAGCGCAGGGACTGCTCGGGCAGCTCAGCCTCAGCAACGCCGCCAGGTTCAATCGGGAGGAACACGATGACCGCTTCCGAAGTCCGTCAAACCAGCAGCCGTGCGTCCAAAACCGTGATCGCCGCGGCCGCCGAGCTCGCGACGAAAGCGCAGGACGGCGCCGCGGCGGCGCTGGCGGGCGCCCGGGCCGCCGCCGACGAGGTGGGGACCCGGCTGCCCAGCATCGCGTCAGCCGGCGCCGAAGGAGCTGCCGAGTCGGTGAGAATGCTCCAGGAGTTGGCCGATCCGAGGCTCGAGCTTCTGGCCGCATTTTCTCTGGGTGTCGGAACAGGTCTCTGGATGGCCGGTGCGCCGCGTCTTGTCACCCTCGCGGCGTTGTCTCCTGCGCTGTTGGTCGGAGTCGCGATCGCATCGCGCAAGCAGAGCCAGCAGGGCCGTGGGCGGCGCCGATAGCACTGGATGGGCGTGGCTGGTCACGACGCGGTGAAGACCCAGCCATGACTGATCACCGGGCCTTCGAACGCGGAACCGTGACGGACGAGAAGCGCCCACCTTGGCCGCCAGCAGTCGGCTGGCGCTGAACCATGGCCATTCTCGCGACGCTGTTCGCGGCCATCGGGAGGCAGGCGGGTCGTGTCCTAACGACCGCGCTTGGCTGGGCCAGCGCGCTGCTCTTTGGGGTGTCCCCCACCAGAAGCAGCTGCTCCTCTCGCTGATCACGCTGGGCTCGCTTGCCTGGGTGGTGATGCTGCTCGGCATCATCCTGCCCAAGGTGGGGACCTTCCTGCTGACGGCGCTGCCGCTGCCCGGGTTCATCGACCAGAACTGGGTGCGCCTCGCGATGTTGAGCGGGGCGCTGGCCACCCCGCTGCTTGTCGGTATCGGCGGACTGTTTGTCGTCGACACAGGGAGCCGGCCCACCGGCCTGGGGGGCGGCGAGGCAGGTGCTGCGGGGCTATCCGATTGCCTTCCTGCTCGCGTTCACGCTCATCTTCCTCGCGATCGTGGGAGGGGTGCGCAAGGGCCGGACCCTCGCCCGTCGCTGGACGGACGCGCACATCCCGATCGTGGTGCACGCCGCCGGCTACGCGACCATGGTCGACGACCTCGAGATGGCCCTCCGCGAGTCAGGCTTGACGGTCCAGCGCCGGCCGGCGGCGGCGATTCTCGCGGTGCCCGCGCGGCTGGTCGGAAGGGTCGCCGGCGGCGGCGTGCGGGCACTCGTCCCGGACGAGCTGACGACGCTCTACTCGCCGGTTCTGGAGGTTGAGCTGTACCCCTCGGACATCGCGATCTCCGGCCAGAAGGTGGCCGTGGCTCGCGCGCGCGCCGCGATCGCGAGTCGCCTGACCGCGACCGCCGCGTACTTGACGACCTCCAAGGAGGCACAGGCGGTCGAAGACCGGCTCGACCGGATCATCCAGGCCCGAAAGATGATGGACTCGGAGGGGCTGCCAGGGCGGTCGGACGCGCTGCTGGAAGAACTACGCGCGCTCGCCGCCACCCTCGCGACGCTCGACGTCGACTACGCCGAGTGGGAAGTCCTGTACCGGATGCGTCTTCAGATCGAGCGTGACCTGTTGGTCGGCTCGCCGCTGGGCCAGGCCTTGCGACCATCAGCGTGATGCCAGGCCGGCGAGCGCGTGTCACCCGCGCTGGGCCAGTGGTTCCTCACGGTGTCGACCGCGGGCGAAGGCACCACCCTGCCCTCGACGAAGTCTGCTGGTCAACTCCTGCACACGACCTTGCCATGGTGCCTGTCGTTGGAGCCTCGGCTGGACCCCAGCTTCAAGGGTCCATCTGACGCTGCCGGCGGAGCCCCGCGGTCTTGGGCCCGAGCCCGCTCCCGGTCGACGGCCCGGACTTGTACTCGACGATGATCGAACAATCGGCGAGCTGCCGGCCGGCATGCGTGTTACGGGGACAGTCAGCCCGCTGATCGTGGTGGCGGAGACGGAGATGTAGCCCGTGCGGTTGCCTCTCCCGTGGAGGAGGCACCCGCTTGCATTCTGCTGGATGTCCTGCTCGAAGGTATACCGTAGAAGGGCGTTGCTCTCGTTTCGTTGCGGACGGGCCGACCGTCGAGAGGCCATCGGGTGCGAGCCGATGCGTCTCCTCGCCCGATCCGCCGGAGGACCACGATGACCCAGGGTCTCCGCGACCAGCAGGCCACGCTCGACGCGAAGGAGCTCGAGGCGCCGTCCGCGGAGGAGCTCGAGGCGCCCTCCGCGGACATGATCGGGATCGACGACCCGGTCCGGATGTACCTCAGGGAGATCGGCAAGGTTGCCCTTCTGACCGCCGAGGACGAGGTCGTCCTCGCCAAGGCGATCGAGCTCGGCGAGTTCCTCGTCGAGGCGCCCTGGAAGGGCATCGTCTCGCTCCACGAGTGGACGCTCCACGAGACCGAGCCCAAGACCCGGACGGCCAAGCCTCAGCACCGCCTGCCGTTCGGGCCCGAGGCCGAGAAGATGGTCGCCGACGCGATCGCGGCGGCACCGGACCTGCTCGTCGCGCCGCCCGACTTCCACTTCGTCGAGGCCGCCGAGGATGCCCAGTCCGAAGGCACCAAGGACCTGCTCCGCGAGGGCAAGCGGCTCGTCCATGCCTACAACGACCAAGCTCGACCGGATTCGTTCCTGACGCTTCTCGACTGGGCCTACTTCGCGGTCCACAACGGGGACCTCGACTCGCGCGACAACGTCGGGCTGCGGGCGATCTACGGCTGGACGCGGGACGCGGTCGCTTTCCCGGCCCTCGAGCGCTGGATCCTCTCCGGGCACGATGCCGAGCTCCTCAAGCGGATG
>DATCPH010000082.1:0-2254 GCA_036570185.1 Candidatus Limnocylindrales bacterium
CAGAATCGGGATTGTATCCCTCTCCGAACGCTATACCTCGCCGCGCCGATGTATCGATACCGTTTCGCCGATGGAAGCCAAGGCGAACGGCCGCGCTCTCGAGGAGTTCATCAAGCGCCGCATTGAAACCGGGGCGCAGGTGCATTCGCTCCGTCCAGCGGACGCTACACCGTGTATGAGTGCCGGCGGCGGCGAATTGGATCGATCTTTGGCGCCGCGATGACGCGGGGCCGACGACAGCCCCACGCGCGACACATCGGCTCAGTAGGCCTACCATCTCCTTGTTATTCGACGGACCGGCTGCCGGCTTATCCGTTCCCGGTCCAGGTGAACTGAACGCGCGAGCGCGCGGGGGTGGCGGAATGCGCTGGCCGGCAATCTCGCGGCTCATCGTTTCGGTGGCGCTCCTCGGCAGCACGACGCAGGGGGCCTCGGCGGCACCGTCATCCTCGGGTCCACCCGGTGGCGTCGGCCCGACGATTCTCCCGGCGGTCGTACCGACCGTGTTTACGGGCGACGTCCGGCAGCTGGCGCGCCCAAGCCAGATCCCGCCATCCGACCGCCCGGAGCTCGAGCCGCCGAGCCTGGGACCCTCCGTTCCCAGCCGGGACACGACGGTTCAGTCGACCGCGCCCCTCGC
Source organism: Candidatus Limnocylindrales bacterium (assembly GCA_036570185.1). Classification (GTDB taxonomy): domain Bacteria; phylum Chloroflexota; class Limnocylindria; order Limnocylindrales; family CSP1-4; genus DATCPH01. The sequence continues at coordinate 641 of DATCPH010000082.1, forward strand.
CAACGCCCCCGCGCCGACACTGACCTTCGCCGGTCTCGACAAGACGAACTGGGGCAATGGCTGGCCGCCCGACACGAATGGCGACGTCGGACCCACGGTCTACGTCCAGGCGGTCAACACGTCGATCGGGATCTTCCGTAAGAGCGATGGCGTCCGCCTTTCGGCGTTCACCTTCAGCACACTCTTCTCGGCTGCCGCCACCGGCACGCCCTGTGACACCTCGAGCAACGGCGATCCCGTCGTCCTCTATGACGCCCTGGCAAATCGCTGGATCGTCAGCGACCTGTCGTGGTCCAATTTCAGCAGCGGGCCGTTCTACGAATGCCTCGCAGTCTCGATCACCGGCGATCCCGTGGCCGGGGGCTGGCGCTTCTACGCGGTCCAGACGGACGCGGGCTCCAACCTCTCCGATTACCCGAAGCTCGGGGTGTGGCCCGACGGCATCTACATGTCGGCCAACATGTTCTCGACCAAGGGCCGAGGGCTGTTCAAGAACGTCCGTGTCTGGTCCTTCAACCGGTCCGACCTGGAGAGTGGAGCGGCCCTGCGCGCGGTGAGCTTCAACCTCCCCGGGAGCCTCAACGGCGTCTCGATCTTCAGCCTGCTGCCAAGCAATCTGCGCGGGACGTCGCCACCGAACGGCCGTGAGAACCTCTTTGCCTCGATCTGGTCGGCGAAGGTCGCCCATGTCTGGAAGTTCCATTCGGACTGGACGACCCTGTCCAACTCGACGCTCACCGGGCCATCGGACGTCGCGCTGTCAACGTGGAACGTCGCCCCGACGAGCGTGCCGGAGTTGAACGGCAACAACCTGGACACGCTGCGCGAGCAGCTGATGATGCAGAACCAGTACCGAAACCTGGCCGGGCAGGAGTCCCTGTGGCTGGCCCATACCGTCGCGAACGGAAGCGGGGTCACCAGCATCCGCTGGTACCAGCTGAACGTGACGGGCGGCAACGTGGTCACGGGTGGACCCGTCCAACAGGGCACCTGGAACCCCGACTCGAACAATCGGTTCATGCCCAGCATCGCCGTCGACGGCAGCGGCGACATGGCAATCGGCTATTCCGTCTCGAGCGCGTCGATGTACCCCGCGATCAGGTATGCGGGCCGCCTCGTAACGGATAGCCCGAATACGCTCGGCCAGAGCGAAACGAGCCTCTTCGCCGGCAGCGGAGCGCAGACCAACACGTGTGGCGGAAACCCCTGTGGCCGCTGGGGCGACTACAGCGCGATGTCGGTCGATCCAGTCGACAACTGCACGTTCTGGTACACCAACGAGTACTACGCGACCAGCGGCGGGAACTGGCTGACGCGAATCGGCGCGTTCAAGTACCCGTCCTGCACGGGATCGCCGAGCCCGACGCCAACGCCGACCCCGACGCCGACCGGTACCCCGACGCCCACCCCGACACCGACGCCGACGCCCACCCCGACGCCCACGCCGACACCGACCCCGACGCCGACGCCGACACCCAAACCAACACCGACGCCCAGGAACATCACCGGAGTGCCTTGCACGGTGACTCTTCCTGACGGCACTCAACACACGGGCACCTGCTCCGGTACGTTTACCGGCTTCTAAGGCCAAACGGGGCGGGTTAACGTCGAACC
>DATCPH010000083.1:0-2051 GCA_036570185.1 Candidatus Limnocylindrales bacterium
ATCGTACCGGGGTGATCCGATCGCGATTCGGGGTTTCCGACCCCCACGCGCAGAGCCGATCCAGGTCAGCCCGCGCGATGTTCGCCGCCGGGACCTGCTCGGCGGACTCATCCACGAGTACCACGGCCTCGCCGCATGATCGAATCCGGGTTTCCGATCCCCACGGGGTCCAGGCCGTGTCGCAGCAGGATCGTGCGGACCGTCGTCGCGGAGATCCTGATCTCGAGCTTCAGCAGCTCGCCGCGGATCCGCTGGTACCCCCAGCGTGGGTTCTCCCACCCCGAGGCGGACGATCAGGTCCCGGACTTCGGACTCGATCGGCGGCGGCCGGGGTAACCCGTCCTCCGCTGGGTCCACTTCCTTCGGACGAGTTCCCGATGCCAGCGGAGGAGGGTCTCCGGCCTCACCACGAACGAGGACCAGCTGCTCCTCGTCATCGCCCTGCTCGCCGCCGCCAACAGGACCCGGTCGAGACGGTGGAGTCGAGGGCGCTTCATCTGCCGCTGCGCAGCAGAATGTCTGAGTTCGAAGCCGCCCACCATCAGCGAACAGAGGCAGCCACCGCGGCAACCCGACTCCACGTCGGTGGCGAACCTAGCGGGACGACCCGCCGTGACCCGCCGCAAGTCAGCTTTTCAGACCCGCCAAACCCTCGACGAGGTCGCGCACGGCAGGTTCCGGGTCGCTTTCCGCCATGGCTCGAATGCGTTGGGAGAGGGCCGGCCGCTCGAGGCGGATCGCCGACCTGACGGCTCTGGCCCGTACACCGCTATCCGCATCATCAAGCAGGAGCTCGGCGATGTGGGCAGCCTGGTCTGCCTGCTCTGTCGGGAGGTTCAGCAGGGCCGACGCGGCAGAGACCCGCACGACGTCATGGCGGCTGTGCGCCGCCAGCGCGACGACCTCGTGGGACTCCGGGCCGGCGATCAGGCCGGCGAGGTACGCAGCCTTGGAGGCGATGCGAGGCTCGTCCTCGGCCACCAGCGAACGGAGGTCGGGCAGTGCCGCGGCGCCGTACTGCTCAGCGAGCGCCGGGTAGTCGAGCTCGTCCTTGTCCAGATCGCGTCGCAGATCGTCCACCGTGCTCATCTGGATCTCCTCACTGCGTCAGCGGACTGGCAATCATCGTATCGGTCTCCGACTGCACGAGATCCGGAGGCGGGTTGGTGATGTTCCACGTACCCCCGCCCATCATGAGTCGGTCTGTGGGGGTAACGTGGAACAGGCCCAGAACGTGTCCGCATTCGTGACCGAGCGTCCACGGTGAGGCGACGGAGGCAATGACTGCGGAGGGCTGGCCGGCGGGATGGGCCGCGCAACCGTTCAGTGGCGGCACGGTCGACCGCACGAAGTAGACGCAGATATCGTTCGCTCCTGCGCTGTTCCGGTTCGCGAACAGCTGGTTCTGCTCAGGCGTCGTGGAGCCCGCCGTGCAGGCACCCACGTCGAGGTCGTTGAGCAGCGGCAGGTTGAGCGTCTCAACGCTGGCCACGACTGCGTCGATGCCGACCGACGCGTACACCTGCACCATCCCCGAGACCATGTCCGCCCGCGAGATGGTCGTGGGCTCCGACAGTACCTTGACGTGCAGTCGTACCGCCTCACCCTGGTGCCACCAGCACGAGTAGATGCGACCGTCGGTGCCCGTGACGAAGAGGTCGAGATGATCCGGATAACGGGCAATGGCGTCGATCGGCGAGGCAAGCGCGGCAGCGCCGCCCGAGACGTTGAACCAGCCCGACCATCCGCTGGCGGCGTCCCACCAGCACGAGTAGATCAGCCCGTCGGTGCCCGTGACGAACAGGTCCAGGTGGTTCGGGTTGCGAGCGATCGCGGTCACGGGTGACCCGAGCGCGGCGGCTCCGCCGGAGACGTTGAACCAGCCCGACCATCCGCTCGCGGCGTCCCACCAGCACGAGTAGATGAGCCCGTCGGTGCCCGTGACGAACAGATCCAGGTGGTCGGGGTTCCGCGCAACGACCTCGATCCGGGAACCGAGCGCGGCAGCGCCGCCGGAGACGTTGAACCAGCCCGACCATCCGCTCGCGGCG
>DATCPH010000084.1:0-1983 GCA_036570185.1 Candidatus Limnocylindrales bacterium
GAGCCCCGGGGTCATTCCGATTCGACGGCTCCGGACCGCCGCCCACGTGATCAGCCCCAGGAACGCGGCCGTGGTCACAGTCATCGTGACGATGATCGGGGCTGCCACGCCGACGATCGGCTCGGCGGGATTGAGCGGGGCTGTATAGAGCGCCGATGCGCCCAGCACGAAACAGACCAACCCGGCAAAGGTCAGGATGCCGTGGCTCAGGAGGTGAGGCTCGAGGAAGAACAGGACCAGCGCCAGCCCGACGAGCAGCAACCCCGCCACGTTGAGCGGCAAGCTCCCAAAGCCGACGAAGGCCAGGATGATGGACAGCCCCCCGAGCGTCCCCGTCACGAAGTTCGGATGCCACACCTCGGCGAGGAGCCCGTAGAAGCCGAGGGTGAACAGGATGAACGCGACGTTCGGGTCTGACAGGAGGTGCAGGAAGCCCTGGAAGGGGTTCATGCCCACCTCGCGGACGCTGGCCCCGGTCAGGTCCATGGTCACCTTCGAGCCGGCGACGTCGACGACCTTGCCGGTTGCGCCGCGCAGGACGTCGTCGATCGATGCCGCAATCCCGTCCACGGCGTGCATCGACACCGCCTCGGTCGCCGGCGACGACTTGGCATCCTTCACCGTCGACACGGCCCAGTCGACGTTTCGTCCGCGCTCCTGGGCGATGGCCGTGATCTTGGCGATCGCGTCGTTCATGACCTTCTGGCCCTCGGTGCCGGTGATCGTGCCGCCGGACTGATCGACCGGCGAGGCTGCTCCGATCTCCGTTCCCGGGGCCATGAATGCCGCGGCGGCAGCCAGGGTGATGAACGTTCCGGCGCTTGCGGCACGGCCCCCGGCCGGCGCCACCCAGACGATCGTCGGAACCTTGGCAAGGAGCAGCGTCGACACGATGTCCTGCATGGAATCCAGGCTTCCGCCGGGCGTGTTGAGCTCGATCACGACCGCGGCGGCGCCGTCGCCCTCTGCGCCGGCCACACCCTCGGCCAGGTAGGCGGCCATCACGTTGTCGACGACGCCCGTCGTCGGCAGCAGGACGACTTCAGGGCCGGCCGCGCGAAGGACGCCACCCAGGAGCATCGCGCCGGTAGCGCCGAGCGCGATCGCCAGCCGCACGTGGAGACGGGGGGCGCCTTCGCTTCCCTGCCTCGAACCTCGGATCGGCCGACGAATCACGCGAGTCTCCGTTGATACGAATCCAGTATTGCACCTTGCCGCGACGGTCCCGCCGGAGGTGAGATGGAGCGCTCAGCCCGTTCCGTGCGAATCGAGGAATTCGAACGTCAGCCGGCTCCATGTCTCCATCTCGGGAATGACCGAAACCACGTCCTCCCGATCGACAAACGTCCCCGAGAGCTTCTCGGTTTCGCGGATGGCGACGGATCGACCACCCGCATCGCCGACGAAGACGGCGCCGATGTGAACGCTGCCGACCTCGGTCGAGTCGTCGTTCAGGAGGCCTGCGAATCGAAATTCAGGGACGAAGTCCGCCTCGAGCTCCTCGTGCCACTCGCGCTCGAGGCCCGCCAGGAGCCCGACGTCGCCCGGATTCAGGTGACCGCCGACCCCGACCGAATAAAGATCGTGGAGCCGCGCATCTCCACCGGCCCGCGTCCGCCGCATCAGGAACCAACGCGTTCCGTCCCGCAGCGCCAGATACGGAATCACCTGCTTGCTACTCGCGTCGGTCTCCGCCGCCGAGCGAGGCCGGAATGCTCCGTGCCGGCCGACGACTTCAAGAAATGCCGTGAGATCCATCGCGCGGATGCCATGCCACCCGCTACTCGCCATCAGCACCGATCTCGGGACGACCAGGACGAGCTCCTCGCTCACGCTCTCCCGCTGTTGTCTCGGTCGAGCCGTGCGGCGCCCACCCCAGCGTCGAGCGCGCCTTCATCCATTCTCGCGAGGCGGTCGCGCGCCGCCGCGAACCTCGCCCTGAGCCGATCCGGGTCCGGACCGCCGCCTGAGCCGCTGCCATTG
>DATCPH010000085.1:0-4763 GCA_036570185.1 Candidatus Limnocylindrales bacterium
GGTTGTGAGATGGACCTCGAGTGGGACCGTACACTCCACGCTGAGCCCCTCCGGCTGTTGGCGTTTTGACAACACCACCAGCGTGCCGGATGGGGCTCACCTATTTCCCGGTCTGCCAGCACAGACGTTGGGATGCTTACGGCGGCACCCCGGGCCTTGAAGAGTCGCGGACAACGCGGTATCGTGGGCTTTCACCGCATAGAACGAAGGAAACGGCCATGGAGAAGCGCTACCTGACGACATCCGAAGTTGCCTCGGCGCTTCGGGTCAGCTCGGACACGATCCTGCGATTGATCGACCGAGGGGAGCTTCCCGCGCTACGGGTTTCGGAACGCATCTACCGCATCCCAGTCCCTGCCTTCGAGCGCTACGAACGCGGATCCGTGAAGCGGAGGACGGTCGTCCATCGGCAGGTCCCTGACGTGGCCGATTACGGCGCAGGCGAGGAAATTGGTGAACCGGAAGGGCGCCTCGCCGGCCGCGCTTAGAGACCTCGGTGCAACTCTTCGCTCGAGAGCTCGATGACTACATGGCCGACCTCGCCGAGCTGGCGGAGCGCTACGGTGTCACTCTCGACTTGGGAGAAGATGGTCCACTCACTGTCGAGCTCGAGCCGGACGGAGCGCGCCGCTTCAGCATCATCGGCGTCCTGCCAAACGGACGGCAGCCTGACACATCCCGCGTCGCGATCCGCGAAAAATGGCAACCGGTCGTCAACGACCGGCTCGAACGCTCGTCGTATCGCTTCGAGCTCATTGACGAGGCGCGGGACTACCGTCGCGCCTTCCATCGGCACGACGAACGTCAATTCGAGCGCCGCTTCGGGGTCGTGGTCCACGAACACTGTGAATCGCCCGTCGGTCATTCAGCCTGTGCCCATATTTCGGGCCCGCCGATCAAGGATGGCCATCGGGCGATCGTCCTCCTGATCGACGCCTGGGTGGGTCCGCCTGGCTGTGCTGGCCTACCCTGCCTCGAGGCTATCTGAGGACACGAAGAGACGACGCGCCAAAAGCGGCTCCGTTGTGATCGACACCTGGTCACCCAATGATCCCAGCTGCGGTTTCGAGGGAAGCGAACGAGCACGACGGCAGGACAGCGCCGTCTGCGGCTGCGGCGATGTGCTTGCGTTCCGCGATGGCGCCGGCCGAACTCACAATCTCGAGAACCGCAGCGAACAGCCCCGCGGCGCAGCCGCGATCATCGTGGTGCCCGCCAGATGATGCCGACGCGACCCCGACCTGGCGCTCTGCCGTGCGCCTGGCCGAACTGACCGACTGCGGCGGATGCGCCGCAAGCTCGGGGCCACGTCCCGGCGGGGGCGTTGACCGGGCTCGGGGCGGAGGTGCGCGTGGTGTCAGATACGCGGTGGTGAAGCGCATGTCAGGAGAATGTGAGCTCGCCCGCCGGTCGATCGAGGAGGGTTCACGCCTTGTCGCCGACCCTGAAGCTGGTTCCCCCATATCGGATCTTCATCTGGTCCGAGGAGAATCAGGCGAGCTTCGAGGCCCCTCACGTTCATGTGAGTCGCGGCTCGCCAGGCAAACCGGGGTATCGGGAGGCGGAGATCTGGCTCGGTCCCCCGGTTGTCGTGAAGGCGTCGGGCAACTACCTCTGAACGGGAGTTGGCCTGCGTCCTGAACATCATCGAGCGAAGCAGTGGCGAGCTCAAGCGAAAGTGGAATGAGCATTTCCCTGAGTCCGGCTAGCGCAAGTGCGAAGCCTGTCGCACGGTCCGTCCGAATCGGCCCCGACCGGTTTTGGGTCGATCTCGCGGACGGTCGCGTGCTGGGAGTCCCCTACTCGCGGTTTCCGACGCTGGCAGGGGCGACTGCTTCGCAGCGCAACGGCGTCGTCCTCGCAAAGAACGGCCGCAGTCTCCAATGGCCGGATCTGGACGAAGACATTGGGGTCGAGCTCCTCCTCTATTACACGCCACCTGTCGCCTGAGGAGCACCTTCACGCGGAGGCGGCTGCCTCTGTCGCCTGTCGCTTGACAGCCTCGAGCACGGCCAACGCTTGGACTCGGCTCAGGGGCCTGAAGAGTCGCGGACAATGAGCTCGTAGCGATAGGACGAGCGTTCCAGTCGATCGTTGAGGACATCGAGGGAAGGCTCGCGTTGCAGGATCCCGGATGAGATCATTGCGCGATCCCGGCCCGAATCGTTGCAATGTCCCGGTCACTGGAGGAAGATAGGCGGCGGTCATGCCTGCGTCGAGCCTCCGGAGGACGAGCCGATGACGTACCGGCCACGGGTCGTCGATGGTGAGCTGAAGGCGCGGCTGCGCGCCACAGGCGCGGTCGTGATCGAGGGACCCCGCGCTTGCGGGAAGACGGAGACGGCCCGCCAGGCCGCGGCGAGCGAGGTTCTCCTCGACGTCGACTCGACGGCCCGAGCCGCGATGGCGATCGACCCGTCGCTGGTGTTGGCCGGACCGGTCCCTCGGTTGATCGATGAGTGGCAGCTCGAGCCAGCAATCTGGAACCACGTCCGCCGCGCGGTGGATGACCGGCGGCAGCCGGGGCAGTTCATCCTGACCGGGTCCGCGATCCCAGCCGACGACGCCATCCGACACACCGGCGCAGGCCGGATCTCGCGCCTTCGGATGCGTCCGATGACGCTGTTTGAATCAGGACATTCCAACGGCGCAATCTCTCTCCGCGGCCTCCTTTCGGGCGAGCGCGTGCAAACCGTGGACCCCGGAATCACCGTAACTGACATCGCCGAGCGAGTGTCGGCCGGAGGGTGGCCTGGCCTGCTCGACCTCCCCGCAGAGCAAGCAGTAACGGCCGTCCGCGGCTACCTTGAAGAGACGGCACGCGCCGATCTCGAGCGCGCGGATGGGGTGCGTCGTGATCCCACACGAGTGCTCCGTGTCCTCCGGGCCCTCGCGCGAAACACTGCCACCTACGCCACTCTCACGACAATCGCCGCAGACGCAGGTGGCATCGGAGAAACGATCACCGACGACACGGTCGGCGAGTACGTGCGTGTCCTCGAACGCCTCATGATCGTGGAAGACCAACCGCCATGGGCACCAAGCCTGCGCTCTCGCTCGAGGCTCCGCAGCGCGGCCAAGCGCCATTTCGTGGATCCCTCGCTGGCGGTTGCCGCTCTGGCTGCAAGCCCCGAGCACCTCCTGCGCGACTTGAACCTGCTGGGCAATCTGTTCGAGTCACTCGTGGTCCGTGATCTTCGGGTGCATGGCGAAGCGATGGGCGCACGTATTCTCCAGTACCGCGATAACACCGGCGCCGAGGCCGACGCCATCATCGAGACGGCCGATGGCGGCTGGGCCGCATTCGAGATCAAGCTGGGGCCGGGCCAGGTGGATGCGGCTGCGGCTAGCCTGCTCCGTATGACAGAGCGGATCGACACCAACGCGGTTGGCACCCCGCTCGCCCTCGGCGTCATTGTTGGGTTCGGCTACGGACTTGTTCGCCCGGACGGCGTCGCCGTCATTCCGATCGGCGCGCTACGGCCCTGACCAGACGTCTTGTCCGGAACAACTGGGCGCCGCAGATGGCCTGACGCACCGTGGCAGGGGAACCTGTGCGACGGCGCGCCGGCGCCGTCTGCGGGTGCGGCGGTGTTCTTGCGGTCTGTTATGGCGCCAGCCGACGGCACCATCCTGAGATCCGCTGCAACCGGCCCCGCGGCGCAGCCGCGCCCATCAGCAAAAGCTCGAGCTGGAGCCCTTCGTAATCAGGAGCGGCTCGACGCCGATGTCTTTGTCGCGGACCGGTCGTCAACGACGGCTCGAACGCTCGTCGTATCGCTTCGAGCTCATTGACGAGGCGCGGGACTACCGTCGCGCCTTCCATCGGCACGACGAACGTCAATTCGAGGGCCGCTTCGGGGTCGTGGTCCACGAACACTGTGAATCGCCCGTCGGTCATTCAGCCTGTGCCCATATTTCGGGCCCGCCGATCAAGGATGGCCATCGGGCGATCGTCCTCCTGATCGACGCCTGGGTGGGTCCGCCTGACTGTGCCGGACTACCCTGCCTCGAGGCCATCTGAGGCCAATCGAGAGACGCCCCGTCAAAAGCGGCTCCTTTGTGGTACCGCGGCACGCCACGGCGCGAGGAGCATCGCGGGCGCTACCGGATACCGGCTCCAGCGAGGTAACGAACGCGCGCCAGCAGCGACGCAGCCGGGCGACCGGCTGCGGCCGCCTGCCAGGCCGTAACGCCTGGACGCCGCCCGAAAAGGACGACGGTGAACTCGGACCGCGGGAATCCCGGCATGAGGCCGTTGTCTGTCTCCCAGCCCGACGGGCTATCCACCAACACCGCGGACGAGGGGGCGACAAGGCGGGTCATGCCGCCTGCGCGCCCGTCCTGAGCAGCGGCCTGGCAAGCCGGGTAAGAGTCGAGAGCGCCGGTTGCGACTGCGTCGGGCACTTCGGGGCGCTCAGCCGGTTCATCGTCCGAGATCTCGATCGCCCACATGGCGCGGTCGATGCCGGGCAGATCCGTTGGGTCGGTGATCCCCTGGTGGCGAAGAAATTCGGCCCAGGCAGCGTCTGGGCTGGTGGCCGTGTATTGCGCCGGCCCCTCGCCAGCGCCATGCCAGCGCCCCTCCGGCTGCCGATCGTCTTCCCAGAAAAAGGGCACGTCGGTGTCGGTGTTGCGGTAGACGATCATCGGGCGCGAAGGGCGTCTACCAGAGCGCCTGAGCGGCCGCGTTCATGACCGCCTGGACCCGCGCGTCGGCGGGGTCGAAATCACGGCCCAGGACGTCGGCGGGGGCGCGCGAG
>DATCPH010000086.1:0-11506 GCA_036570185.1 Candidatus Limnocylindrales bacterium
CGGGCCGTCAGCGCCGTGATCGAGCGGTTCACCCGTGAATGGAACGAGGGGGCGACGCCGTTCAAGTGGGTGAAGAGCGCCGATGAGATCCTGGCCAAGGCCGTCCGCAAGACGCAAGCCGATTCCGGCGCGCGACACTAGTCCCGCTCCCACTCAACCAGTACGCGTCTTACGGCCCGTTCCGCACCTCGTTCGGAAGCCCGTTCGAGTAGCGCCTCGAGCTCGGGATTGCTGAACACCCAGCTCCGTCCACCGGATCCCTCATAGGCGGCGATAAGGTCTGACAGACCGACACCCAGGGTATCCGCAAGGAGCTGCAAGCTCGCGTTATCCGGAACGTAACCTTTGGTCCACCAACTCGTGGCCGTGGTCGGCTGGATCCCGGCTTTGCGCGCCAGTGCCGTAACCGACCGGGCACCTGGTACTGGCAGGTGGGCAGCCAGGTAGGAGCGCAGAGCCGCACCTCGGGCCTTAGACTCATCGCGGTTCATCGATACAAATGTATTGACTTCGAATGACCCAAAGAGTATTGTTGTACCACGATGCCCAATATGTTAGATCACGGCATTGAGCGCGACAATCCGGTGTCATTGACGCCCAGCGCAGCGGGCCTTGTCCGTGATGCCCGCCATCGCTACTCGTGGAATGGCGGACCGTGGTATCCGTCGGTGACCACGATCCTCGCCGTCAAGAACAAGCCGGCGCTCGTTGGCTGGGCGAAACGCGAGACCGCGGCATGCGCCGTCCGTAACTTGGCGATGATCGCGAAGATGGCCGAAGCCGGCGGACCGAAGGCCGCCGTCGACTGGCTGAAGCGAATCCCCGACTATCGGCGCGACACCTCGGCCGATCTAGGCTCCCGGGTCCACGCCGCGGCCGAAGCGTTGGCGCGTGGCGAATCACTCGAACTCGACGACGATGTCCGGCCTTTCGTGGCCGCCTACCGGCGGGACTTCCTGAACGTCTTCGCGCCCCGGTTCCTGGCCGTCGAGCCGATGGTCTGCTCGCCGCGGTATGCGTACGGCGGAACGGCCGACGCATTTGTCGAGATCAAGGGCGAGATCTGGCTCATCGACTACAAGACCGGAAACGGCGTGTATCCGGACAGTGCGCTCCAGCTGGCCGGCCTCGCCCGGGCGCAATTCATCGGCCGACCCGGCGACCCGACCCAATATCCTGTACCACCCGCGTCGCGCTTCGGAATCCTCCACATCCGGCCCGACGGGGCCAAGCTCCTGCCGGTCGTCGTCGATCGCGCGACCGTGGCCGCCTTCCTCGACGCACGGCGTTTGTTCGCCTGGGACCAGGGCCCGGCACAGGACGTCATCGGTCCGCCGCTCACCGGCGCGGCAACGACCGCCGCGGCCTGAACGAACTCGGCCCTCCATCTCGCGAGAGCTCGATGCTGCGTCGCTATCCCCGTCGCGGGGCCTCCAACCGCCGCTTTCGCGATCCGATTCCCTCCGCCGTTCGGGCACATGTGCGGGCCCGCGACCGGGGTTGCGTCTTCACCCGACTCGGGATCGCCCACGAGTGTTTCGGCCCCCTCGAGCTCGACCACGTGCGCGCCTCCAATGGGCTCGGGCTCAAGAGCCCGAGCACCCCCGCCAATCTCGTGCTGTTGTGTCCATCCGCGCACCGCGAGAAGACGCTCGACGGACGCCGCTCGCGTCCTCTCCTCCTTGCTTGGATCGAACGTGCTGAGCGAGAGCTCGAGTGAGCCCTGTCCCGCGAGATCGGATGATCGGCTGCCTCGGGCTGCTCTTCATCCTTGCCCTGCTGTCTTGGCCGATCGAACAGCTCCAGCATCTCCTTGGCTGGTCGGACTCCGAGACCGCTGGAGTCGACCTTGTGTGGTTCGGGCTCCTTCTGGTCGGCGCGGCGGTGCGATGGCGGCGCTCTGGAGGCAGGGCGTCGCACGCTGCGCCCGGACGCGGGCGGGTCGTCGACGAGCAGCTACGGGCCAGACTGATCGCCGCGCGCCGGGCCCGGGAAACAGCGGCTGCCCAGGATCGAAACCTGAACAGGTGGCGTGCGGCGGCGCGCACGCCGACCGAGGCGCGGGACCACACAGCCGGGTTCCGGTCAGCGAGCGGTGTGGCGGAGCTCAGAGGTGGCAGGCCCCACCGATCAGCTGGTTTGGCGCCCCGGGGCGTGGTGCGCTCTCGGAGTTCGATCCCGGCGCAGCTCCGTTTCAACATCCTTCAGCGCGACGGCTTCCGCTGTCGCTATTGCGGGCGGAGCGGCAGGGAGCCCGGCGTCGTGTTACACGTGGACCATGTAGTACCCGTCGCCGCTGGAGGCCCTACCACAGAGGACAACCTGATGACCGCTTGCGCGGCATGTAACCTCGGCAAATCCGCGCGCTCGGTTGTCGCATCGTTGTTGCCGATCAGCGGAATCTCCCCAGACCTGATCACTGAATCTCCCCAGGTCTGAGCACCTGGATCGGGCCGCACCGACGTTTGATCCAACAACGGGGCGGGGCCCCAGCCGATGCTGCAGGTGTCGAACGCCAGCAGCGGAGGTGGAGCCCCGGCCCATGCTCACACAGGGAGAAGACGTGGAAGCCCACGCACTCGCCGGGCGAGGCTGGTCGATCTCGGCCGTCGCCCGCCACCTCGGGCGCGACCGCAAGACGGTCCGCGCTTACCTCGCCGGTGACCGCCAGCCCGGGGTTTGCCGGCGGCCGGCACCCGATCCAATCGAACCCTTCGTCGACTACCTGCGAGCCCGCTTCCTGGACGACCCGCACCTCTGGCTGACAGCGCTGTTCGACGAGGTGGTCGCGCTCGGCTACCCGCGCAGCTATCCGGCGTTCGTGCGCGGCATCCGGCGAGGGAAGATCCGGCCCCACTGCGAGCGCTGCCGCGGCGTGAAGGGCTGGGCGACGATCGAGATCGAGCATCCGCCCGGCGACGAGATCCAGTGGGACTGGTTCGAACGCCGCCGCGCGCCGTGGGGCGGCACGGCCTACGTCCTGCTCGGCACGCTGCCCCATTCGAGCCGGGTGCGGGGAGTGATCTCGGGCTCGATGGACCAGGCCCACCTCGTCGAGGCGCTCGACGGCGTGCCCCGTCGCCTGGGCGGCACGGCCCGGGCCTGGCGGACCGATCGATTGGCCACGGTCATCGTGCCGGGGTCGGCTGACATCCAGCCCAGCTTCGCCCCGGTGGCCAAGCACTACGGCGTCGTGGTCCGGCCCTGTCCGCCGCGGCGGGGCAACCGCAAGGGCGCCGTCGAAGCGTCGGTCCGCTACCTGTGCGGACGCTGGTGGCGGACGATGAGCGCCCGGACGATGGCCGAGGCCCAGGCCAGCCTCGATCGCTTCTGCGCGACGATCGGCGACGAGCGGCCGCGCGGATCGGTGACCGTCGGCGCCCTGGCCGACGCGGAGCCGCTCCTGCCGCTGCCGCCGGTGGCCTATCCGGCGACGATCACCGTCCGCGTCCCGGTCGCGTCGGACGCGACGGTCGCCTTCCGGGGTGCCCGCTATTCCGTGCCACCTGGGCTCGTCGGCGCCGGGCTCACCGTCCGACCGGCTCGGCGGCCCGACGCTCGAGATCGTCGCCCCTTCGGGCGCCCTCGTGGCCGTCCACCGGCTCGCGACCGGCGGACTCGTCCGGACCCCCGAGCACCGGGCCGCCCTCGAGCGGGCCGTCCTCGGCGCGTTCACGACCGAGCGGCCGTGCGAACGCAAGGGCAACGATCCGCCGGGACCGGCCGCCAGGGCCGCGGCGGCCACCTTGCTCGGCGGTCATGAGGAGCGCGAGGTGGTCGTCGACCTGGCCCGCTACGCCGAGCTCGTCGAGGCGGCCCTATGACCGAGACATCCACCGACCAGGCCCTCCGTGGCCACCTCGCGACCCTCCGCCCGGCGGCCGCCGCCGAGGCCCTGCCGGGCGTCCTGGAGCAGGCCAGCGCCGAGGGTCTCGGCCACACGGCGATGCTCGAGCGGCTCCTCGCGATCGAGGTGGCCGCGACCGAGGCGCGGCGGCGGACGAGCCTGGAGCGGTTCGCCTCGCTGCCCGCCATCCGTGACCGTTTTCGCAACAGCGCCCGTCGACAGCGTTGCTGCCGAGGAGCCGGCGTTGCGCCAGTCGGCTTAGTACTCGCCCACGTTAATACGATGATGTATCTTGGCCGCCTCTGGAGTATGCTCCTCTCGTCCGTCGCGGGAGGAGCATGTGTCGAGAAGAAGCCCGTTCATGGTCGAGCTCTCGCATGCCGAGCGAGCTGCGCTGGAGTCCACAAGCCGTCGTTATTCAGCACCGTATCGGGATGTCGTCCGGGCCCGGATCGTGCTCCTCGCCGAGAGTCAGGAGAACACCGAGATCGCCCGCCGGCTCGACACCCCGGTCCAGATCGTGTCGAAGTGGCGGAAGCGCTTCTTCGAGGAGGGCCTGGCCGGCCTGGCGGAGCGCTCCCGGACCGGCCGCCGGCCGGGTTTTCCCCCCAGAGCTCGTCGTCGCCTGTAAGGCGATCGCCTGTGAGCTGCCGGCCCGCCTCGGCCTGCCCCTCAGCCGGCTCCACGTCCCCGACATCCGAGCCGAGGTGATCCGCCGCGGCCTCGTCGCGTCGCTCTCGGACGCGACAATCTGGCGCTGGCTCAGTGAGGACGCGCTCAAGCCCTGGCAGCTGGATCTTCCCGCGCGACCCCGACTTCGGGCCGAACGCGGCCCGCGTCCTCGACCTCTACGCCGGCGAGTGGGACGGCCGCCCGCTCCGGCGCGACGAGTTCGTCATCAGCGCCGACGAGAAGACGAGCATCCAGGCCCGGATCCGCTGTCACCCGACGCTGCCGCCGGCGGCGGGTCGCGCCATGCGCATCGAGCACGAGTACGAGCGCGGCGGGGCACTGCAGTATCTCGCCGCCTGGGACGTCCATCGGGCCAAGCTCTTCGGCCGCTGCGAGCCACGGACCGGCATCGAGCCGTTCGGCCGGCTCGTTGACCAGGTCATGACCGCCGAGCCATACCGCTCGGCACGGCGCGTCTTCTGGGTCCTCGACAACGGCAGCTCGCATCGCGGCCGCGCCGCCGTCCGACGTCTCACCGAGGCCTACCCGCGGCTCGTGCCCGTCCATCTCCCGGTCCACGCGAGCTGGCTGAACCAAGTATTGGTTTACCGGCCCTCGGAGGTCGGTCTTCGCCAGACAGCCTGATCGTCCAGCCGGGCTGCTGGCGGGGTCGGATACTCGACTCCGAAGGAGCAGCCGATGGATCTTCGGGTGGTTTGCGGCGAGGGTGGTCACCGCCTCGACGGTGACGGGCCGATCACTGAGCTGGCCAACCGCTATCTTTCGCACCTGGTCGCCCGCGGGTTCTCGCCGGGCACCGTGCGCGCCTACGCGTTCGACCTGCTGAACTTCGGCCGCTTCTTGGCCGAACGGGGCGCGACGCTCACCGACGTGGTCCCCACCGACCTCTTCGACTACTTGGACTGGCAGACGCAGCGGCCGCCGCCGGCCGGGGGGAAGGTGGTCACGCTGGCCGCGCGGCGGGGCCCGGCACCGGCGACGATGAACCGGCGCATCGCCGCGGTCCGCGGCCTGTTCGAGTACGCGCTGATCGCCGGGGTGCGAGCGGACAACCCGGTCCCGGCCGCCCGCCGGGCGACGGGGCTGCGGCCGAAGGTCCGCGGGCTGCTTGGTCACATCGGCCCGCGGAGGCCACCGACCGGGGGCCGACTGGTGCGCCAGCCGCGCCGTCTGCCAGAGAGTCTGGCGCCGGCCGAGGTGGCCGCCTTCGTCGCCGATCTGGAGACCCATCGGGACCGGGCGATCGCGCTGGCGATGGTCCTGGGCGGCCTGCGGGCGGCCGAGGTGCGCGGGCTGCGCCTGGCGGATGTGGACATGGGCCTGCGCCGGGTGCGGGTGATGGGCAAGGGCGGCCGGGAGCGCACGATCCCCGTGGACGGCGCCTTCTTCGCCGAGCTGGGCGCCTACTTGCACGGCGAGCGGCCCTCGGGCTGCCGGACCCCGGAGTGTTTCGTGGTGCTGCGTGGACCCACGACCGGCGACGCACTGACCGAGGCGGGGATGCGCCGCATCTTCCGCACCCACCGAGCCCGCTCTGGCGCTCCGCGGGTCCGCCCCCACCGGCTCCGTCACACCTACGGCACCGAGCTCGCCACGGCCGGGATCGACCTGCTCGTCTTGCGCGAGCTGATGGGCCACGCCTCGCCGGAGACGACGGCCGGCTACGTGCACCTGTCGGCCGAAACGGTCGCCGCCGAGTTTGCCCGCGCTCGGGAAGCGTTGCGATGAGCGCCCAGGCCGTCGTCGCACTCCGTCGTCAGGGTCCCCCCGACCTGCTCGTCGCCTACGCCGAGGCGGCCGACCAGCTGCCGATCGGCCCCGACGCGCGGCGCCTGCGGCGCATGGCCGCAGCACGGCTGCTCGGGTTCCAGCCCGATCTCGAGGCGTGGATGGCCCGACCGACTCCCGCCCGGCTGGCCGACCTGCGCCGCAGCGGCGCGTGGCCGTTCCTCTCCTGGTGCTTCCTCGAGGGCCACCTGCGTCCCGATCTCGACCTGCTCCTCGCCAAGAGCCCCGGCGATCTCTACGCCACCTGGGCGCAGCGCCACGGCCACGATGTCGCCCGGCTCGCGGAGGTTGCTGGCCGCTTCGGATGGTCGGCCAACTGGACCCGGGACTTGACCGCCGGGTTGGCCCTGATCTGCCTGTGGGCGGGCACCGACCTCGACGGGCTCGCGGGCGCCGCCTTCGAGCGGTTCGCGATCGAGCTGACCAGCTGTCCCTCGACCGGGCGCGACGCCCGCGCGCACAACGGCGCCCGGGCCTACTCGCTGCATCAGGTCTGCTACGAGCTTCGCGCCTGCGAATGCCCGCCGCGAAAGAACATGCGCCGGGCCGCCACGCTGGCCGAGGCGCTCGCCGCGATCCCCCAGCACGAGATCCCCCGGGTCGCGCTCCGCTACCTGGAGGTCGTCGGCACGACCCTGCGCCCGGCCACTGTGGTCCTGCGATCCGACAGCCTCATCGTGCTCGGCGAATACCTCGCCGCTCATCACCGGGAGGTGCGCCGGCTCGAGCAGCTCGAACGGGCGCACGTCGAAGGGTTCCTGGCCTGGAACCACGGCCGTCCCTGGCGCGGACGCGTGGCCCGCGACAAGCCGGTGTCGCTCTCGGCGTCGAAGCGAGCCGTCGTCGATCTGCGGGCCTTCTTCAAGGATCTCGCCGTCTGGGGCTGGGCCGAGCGGCCCGCACGGCCGCTGCTGTTCGCCTCCGACGTGCCTCGCCTCGACCGGCCGCTGCCCCGGGCGCTCGCCCCTGATGCCGACCGCGACCTGATGGCCGCCGTCACCGGCCTCGGCGACGCCTTCGCCCGCTTCGGGCTCATCATTCTGCGGGGCACGGGGATGCGCCTCGGCGAACTGCTGGACCTCGAGCTCGACTGCCTGTGGGACACCCCGACCCACGGCACCTGGGTGAAGGTCCCGGTCGGGAAGCTCGGCACCGAGGGCACCGTCCCGCTCGACGCCGCCACGCTCGCTGCGTTCGACGCCTGGATGCCCACCGGGGCCGGCAACGCCCGCTCGCCCATCCGCGCGACGGCCATCCGGCCGAATTCTTGTTCATGGAACGGGGCCGTCGTCTCGGCGCCTACCGGCTCCGGCGCGGCCTCGATGACGCCGTCGTCGCCGGCGGGCTGCGGGGCCGCGGCGGCGCGCCGCTGCGGGTCACCCCGCACCAGCTCAGGCACACCTACGCCACCAACCTCGTCAACGCCGGCATGTCCCTCCAGGCGCTCATGGCCGTCCTGGGGCACGTGTCAGCCGAGATGACGCTGCGCTACGCGTCGATCGCCTCGCCGACGGTGCGTGCCGCCTATGAGGCGGCCATGGGCAAGGCGCGGGCCCGCAGGGTCCTCGTCGTCGCTCCCGCCGGGAAGACGCCCATCCCCGACCGGGTCGACTGGCTGCGCTCGGAGATGCTCAAGACCCGCGTCGCCCACGGCTACTGCTCCCGAGATCTCGTCGCCGAGGCCTGCCCCTATGCCAACATCTGCGAGCAGTGCGAGAACTTCGTCACCACGCCCGAGTTCGTCCCGGCCCTCGAGACCCAGCTCGCCGACGTCCGTGCCTTGCACGACGACGCTACCGAACGAGGCTGGGACTCCGAGATCGCACGCCACGCTCGGGTCATCGCCAGCATCGAGGGACATCTCCGGCGTCTCAAGGAGGTGGGCTGAGGACGAACTTTCCGCTTGACATGAGCTCGAGGGCCGGTTAATCGAGATCTACTTCAGCATCCTCGAGCGCAAGGTCCTCACGCCGGCCGACGCCGCCTCGCTCGACGACCTCGCCGCTCGGATCCTCGCCTTCCAGGTCCGCTACGAGGTCCTCGCCCAACCATTCGAATGGAGGTTCACCCGGGCAGACCTCGCCAAACCTCTCGCACGCCTGGCTTTGAACGGCACCGACCCGCTCCCCGAGGCGGCGTGAATACATCACCGAATATCCGTGCCACAGCACTTAGTTCAGCCGCGTGACGTCGCGGTACAGCTCGAGCAGACGGTCGATGTGCTGGTCGAGACCGTATTGGGCGACGAGGGCGGCCCGGCCCGCGCGGCCCAATTCGGAAGCCTGTTCTCGATCCATCCACAATCGACTGATCGTCGCGGACAGCGCGGCGATATCCCCGGGCTCGACTAGGATTCCACCGCCTGAGGCTAGAAGCTCCGGCTGGCCTCCGATCGCCGTGGCGACCACCGGGCGCCCTGCCCGCATCGCCTCCAGAACGGCCAGCGGCGCGTTCTCATACCACGTCGACGGCGAGACGACGGCCACGACCGAGGTACGCAACTCGTCCAAAGACGCTTGGTCGACATGCCCGAGGAAGGTGACGTTCGGCGGGGCAGAAGCCACCAAGGACTGGCGGAGCGGACCATCACCAGCGATCGTGAATGGCACGTCCGGAAGGGTGCCTGCGGCGGCAATCAGATCTCGCAGCCCCTTCTCCCGGGCCAGACGACCCGTATAAAGGACGTGCCCGCCGGCGTCCGGAATGGGCTGCGGCTCGGGGCCCGGATCGAGCGCGTTGGCAAGCACGACAGTCCTTCGCCGTGGCAGGCCTGCTTCAATGATGGCATCGGCCACGAAACGGCTGGGCGCGATAAACCGCGCGACTCGGCGTGTATACGAACCGAAGGCGCGATGGACCAGATGCTCAGTAGCCGCAACTGCGGAGGCGGCGACAGAATCCTGCACGCAGCGGTTCAGAACAGCATGGATGACGTTACCGCGCACGCAGTTGGGAGGCGTGCATGGCCGACGGCCCGCCTTGTACATGTTGCCCTGAGGGCAGATCAGGGCAAAGTCGTGAAGGGTGATCACGACTGGAATTCCGCGGCGTCGAGCCTCGCCGACGACGGAGGGTGACAGCTGTCGACTCGGGTTGTGGACGTGCACGACGTCCGGCTGAACCTCTTCCAACAGTCGCGCAAAAGCGTCGGCGGCAGTTCCGTTATGGATGAGTCGGAGCGCGGCCGCGAGGCGTGTCGCGGGCGCAAGCGCGCGCCCACCGTCGCCGGTTTCCACGAACGGCGGGAAGTAGCCCGACCACGCGGTCTCGAGATTGTCGGGATGAGCGGCTGCGAACGGAACCACTGTGTGTCCGCGCTGCTCCAGCGCCACCGCCTCGTCCAGCATGACTCCACCCAGGCCGCCGCGCCGGTACCACCAGTTCGCCGCCATGACGACCCGCATCAGGCGATGCTGCTTGGACTTCGAACTGTGGCCAGAGCTGCCATGAGGGCGACCCACAACAGGACCGAAACCGATCGGATCTCAAACGCTGGCCCAAACCACGCTGCTGCCAGCACGGCCAGAGCGAAAACCGCGGCGAATCGCGCAAACGTGTCGCCACGCCGAATTGCATCCCATCCGACGCGCGCCGTGACAGTTCCCAGGAGAAGCAGGAAAAGGAACGGAACGATCACCCCGAATTGAACGACCAGACTGGCGTAATTGGAGTCGTCCATGAACCGCCGCGCGAAGTCCCAGGCGATCCCGGTCGACTCGATTTTCGCCTTGAGCACCCGGTTGGGATGCTGCGCGACTTGTTCTCCGGGCCCGAAGCCGAGAAGGGGCCTGGTCGCGGCCGCCCAGGGAAGTACATCGAGGTTGTAGTAGAGCCGGAAGTTCTGGGTCGGGGCGGTGGTGAGGGCAAGTTGGCCCTTCGAGACCGTGACGTTCGAGGCATCTCCAGACAGATCCCCCCCCCGGGCTGACGTTTCCTGATCCGTGGCGGGCGGCGCTGGAAGTACCCGAGGCGTTGCGAACACAAGCGCGACGCCCAGCACAGCGAGTGCGGCGCCTAAGGCCCTGTTCCGGGGGAGCATTCGAGGAGCGAGGGCAACCACCACGCCGGCCACCACCAGCCCTACCATGGCCTGCCGGGCTGTTGAGAGGTAGAGGAGGAACAGACAGACGCCGAGGAGCCCAATAGCTCGGCGTCGCAATGGCTGGCCCGTCGCGACAATGGCGATGGCCACCGACATCATCGCGAGCCCAAATCGATCGTAGCGACCCACGGTACCGGTGAGGAAGAAGAATGACGAGGGCGCCGTCGCGGCGGAGCCGCTCAGGACCGCGGGAATGCGCAGCAGGATCTGGAACGTTGCCACCGCGATCTCGAGGCCGCCAACCACGAACACCGCTGTGAGGATGATTGATCCGATGCCCAGCCTGCCGTCAACGGCCCACCAGACAAGGAGGCCGAGCACGAGGTACCGAACGAATACCCGAATCGCATTGATCGAGTCGACAACGGAGAAGCCTCGAGAGGCGTCGGCGACGACCACGACCGCCGCGACAACTCCGACGATCCAGAGTAGTCGGATGGGCAGGGTCCGGGCCCGCCGGTCCCCAGCGATAACAACCGCGAATGCAAGCGCCGCGACGAACGCGTCGGGAAGGAGGCGGGCCACCCAGTACCAGGCGCCCGGAAGGCCTCCGATCAGGGCCGGTTCCAGGGGCAGATAGACGATCAGCGCCAGCGCGGACGTGACAGTGAGCCCTCGGAGCGTCCCTAGGCCCGTCAGCGCCGCGGGAAGTGCCCACTGCCGGATGCCATCCAACATCCTCCGAGAATCGTCGATCTGGGGTTCGCTATCGATCCGAGGGGGGAAGAAGCGCATCGGCGGCTAGGATACACGGCGTCCTGAGACCCATGCCGACCACGTCCGTCCCTCGGCTGGCCTCGGGGACCGTCGGATCAGGCCCTGATCACGCTCGCCTCGGCGACTAGGTCCATGGCTCGGGACGCCAGGAGAGAGACCTCCGGCATCCTGCGCGCCGCGCGTTCGCGCAGGTCCATACGCGGAGTCCAGGCCCGTTGAACCAGGAGCGGAATGGCGTCGGGTGCATCAAATGTCGGTGACAAAGTCGCCGAGGTCGAACATCTCGAAGCGCCAGGTGTCGACGTCGTCCATAGGCCTCCTGGAGTCCCGGGGGGAGTTCATCGCGTACAGCCTCAAGG
>DATCPH010000087.1:0-13649 GCA_036570185.1 Candidatus Limnocylindrales bacterium
GCCCTCCGTCAGCCGCCGA
Organism: Candidatus Limnocylindrales bacterium; assembly: GCA_036570185.1. Taxonomy (GTDB): domain Bacteria; phylum Chloroflexota; class Limnocylindria; order Limnocylindrales; family CSP1-4; genus DATCPH01. The sequence continues at coordinate 20 of DATCPH010000087.1, forward strand.
ACAGTTCCGACTGCTCGGCCGCTTTGCGTACTACGCGTTCGGCTCGCTGGTATGGGGAGAGAACGAGCAGTGGCAGACTGGGCTTGCGACCCTCTTCGAGCAGCTCGCGGATCGTGAGGATCTGGAGCCGCGGATAGTCCTTCCCCGACACGTCTGAGTGGTAGTAGCCAGCCTCAGCCGCCTCCTGACGCATTGGTGCGGTCGACTCCTCTAGCGTCAGGAATAGGCCCATGGCGGCGCCGGATGTCTCCATCGCACCCTTCAGCCCCTGGACCATACCCGCGTTCACGCCGCCGCTCTTGACGAATCGAACGGGATTAGCTCCCGAGGGTCAGTGGCGACGGTCGAGGCGCGAACTGTCCATATCGGCGTCGAGCGGGTTCGGGCACCCTTCAGAAGCCATCGTCCAACACGACGCGGACATCGTGGCTGGCGTCGTCAATTAGGCCTGGTGAAACTCATCGCGTTCGATGGGCGGACCGAGTCTCGCCGCAACGAGGTCGTGCACCTCGCCGGGTCGCGGATGTCGCTTGACGGCCGTCTTCGAAAACAGCAACTCGCCGTCGAGCGTCACCTCGAAACGGCCTCCGCTGCTCGGCAGCAGCGTCGCACGGGCGATTCGCGGCGCCCACGCATTGAGGAGTTCAGCCACCAGACCGGTGGCTCGATCCGTGTAGTTTCAGACGACGCAGAACTCGACCTCGAGTTCGTGCGGCTGGTCGGTGGGTTCTGTCTTCATGTCCATACCTTACGCCGCGAGACCTGCCGCAGCCGAGCACCCACACCAACCGCGCATCGTGCTGACGGGGTAGTGCGATAGAGCGCCCCGAAGTCTGGTGGGTTGCTCGACGCGGCGTTCAGCGACAATGGGTTCGAGACCGCAAACGACCAAACAGACGCAGCCCGGCATTGCGGATGACCGAACATCCCGCACGACGCGGCTCGCGGATCAGCGCGAAGGAACCCTCGTCGGCACCGGCGTCGCCAGTGCCTCCTCGATAGCGGTCTCGATGTCCCTGACCCGCCCCGCCGCGACCTCCCGATCGAACTCAACCGCGGAGAGTTGCTCCCGCCCCACGACGAGCGGTTCGAGCATGCCACCGATCCACGCCGAGACACCGCCACCGAGCTCCTCCTTGATCCGCGCCGACGTCGCGGCGAGACGGACGGCGCGGGGCACATCGCCCGCCCAGATCGCCACCTCCCCGAAGTAGTCGAGCCCGAAGGCGATCCCCATCTGCAGATCGAGCGCCCGCGCTGTCTCGAGCATCGCCCGGTAGTCGGCGATCCCCTCGGAAATTTCGCCCAGCAACAGCTTGATTCGGGCAAGGAAGATGCCGACGAACAGAGGGAAGAAGGGATCGCCGGCCTGACGGGCGAGATCGAGCGAACGCTCGAGCGACGCCCGCGCATCCGAAAGACGCCCGAGCGCAAACTGGGCGGTCGCGACGCCCACAAGCATCCGACCCTGTTGGAGGACGTCGCCCAACTCTCGGTAGGATTCGAGATTGGCTTCCGCCAACTCGAGCCCGCGAATCGGATCGACCTCGATCGTCGAGAAACCAACGATACCCAGTGCGAAGGCGACTCCGCGGCGATCGCCGACGCGACGGTAGGCTTCGGCGCTCATTTCACCCAACCGGCGTCCAGTTGCGTGGTCGCCCAGCCACTGCGCGTTGTAGCCGGCCGTCGCAGCCGCCATCGCGAACTCGGGTCGATCCGAGGGCGCTGCCCGGCCAACCAACCCGACCAAGATCCGTTGTCCCTCGGCGCTGTGGTTGCGCTGGAGCCAGAACGGGCCGAGCCCCGCCGCGATCGCAAGGGCGGATTCGACGTCGCCGTGGGCTTCCGCGCGTTCGATCGCGGCCTGGACGTTGTCGAGGTCGATCTCGATACGGTCGAACCAGGCGCCCGCCGCCGGCCCATCCGACTCCGCTCGGGCGCGCTCAGCAAACGCCCGGAAGTAGGCGATATGGCGTCCGATGATCTCGGCTGCCTCGTCGCTCGCGCTGAGCAGCTCGCTGGCGAACTCGCCAATCGTGGCGAGCATCGTGAACCGTGGCATCTCCCCAGCCGGCAGGGCCTGGATCAGGCTCTGGTCGGCCAGCCGCTCGAGGGCGGTGTCAACGGCGCCCACGGACGAGTCGCCCGCCACGGCCTCGGCCGCCTCGTACGTCCAGCCTCCGACGAAGGCGGCCAGCCGCCTGAACACGGCGCCTCCTGCCTCGTCGAGCAAGTCGTGGCTCCAGGCGATTGTCTCGCGGAGGCTTTGTTGACGACGCGGGACCGTTGCCGGGCCGACCGCGAGACCGTCGAGACGGTGTGCCAGGCGGTCGCGAATCGTGGCTATCGAGAGCAGGCGGACTCGCGCCGCAGCGAGCTCGATCGCGAGGGGGAGCCCGTCGAGTCGCCTGGCGATGTCCGCGATGACGATGAGATCGGGCGAAGTCGGCATGAACGCAGGACGCACGAGCCGAGCCCGGTCAACGAAGAGCCGAACGGCGTCGGACGCTTCGAGCGCGACCGGATCCGACAACGGAGCCGGAACCGAGAACGGCGGCACGCCGTACTCCTGTTCGCCTGCCACATGGAGGGGGGCTCGGCTCGTGGCGAGGATGCGGATCCCGGGCGCGTCCGCGAGCAGTCCATCGACGGCCCTCGCGGCGCCCTCGATCTGCTCGAGGTTGTCAAGGACCAGCAGCACCTCGCGCTCGTACAGCCAGTCGCGAAGCACCTCCGCGATTGAGCGATCGCGGTCCTCAGGCAGCCCGATGGCGGATGTGACAGCGGCCGGAATCAGTTCGCTGTCGGTGGTCGCCGCAAGTGCAGCGAAGAAGGCTCCCTCGGCAAACCGATCCGCAACCTGGGCGGCCGCCCGAACTGCCAGCCTCGTCTTCCCAGTCCCGCCGGGTCCGGTGAGCGTGACAAGCCGATGATCGAGCAGGAGATCACCGATCGCCGGCAGCTCCTCGGTACGCCCGATGAACGTCGTCGCCTCGGGCGGGAGGTGTGCGCGACGGACGTCGAGCGCGCGAAGGGGCGGGAACGCCGACGGCAGGCCCTTTATCTCGAGCTGGTGCAGTCGCTCTGGTTGCGGGATGTCCTTGAGGCGGTAGGCGCCCAGGGTGCGGACGCGCACGCCCTCAGGAAGCTTATCGGCGGCGAGCGCATGAGACGCGTCCGACATGAGGACTTGCCCGCCGTGGCCGGCCGCCATGATACGAGCGGCGCGAGCGATCTCAGGATACCCCTCGTCATCGGCGGTCCTGTCGGCGGTGTGGAGACCCATTCGCGCGCGAATCGGATCGCCGGCCCAGGCAAACGCGTGGAGGCTGCGTTGCGCCACCACCGCCGCGACAACGGCGCTCGCGGCGTCGGGGAAGGTCGCGAAGAAGGAATCTCCCGCGGTCGACGCGACCGTCCCGCGGTTCGCCGAAATCGCCTCGCGCAGGATCCAGTCGTGCGCTCCGAGCTGCGCGCTGAACGTCAGACCCAGCTGGCTCGCCAGCTTCGTGCTGCCCTCGATGTCGGTGAAGAGAAAGGTCACCGTGCCGGTCGGCAGATCGCCTTGGGCCGTCGTCATCCGCTGCGACCCTCCGGTCTCGACATCAAGGGGTCGGCTTCACCGTTCTCACGCCTGCGAGTCTACGCGCCGCTGTGCGCGACACGAGTCGATCGAGAGCTGCGCATGAGCTTACGATGTGGTCATCAGGTGGGCTCCGCGAGATGAGGTCGAGGGCCGCCCCACTAGCAGCCCCACGCGTAGCATGGGTCAGAACGCCCGTCATGGAGCTCGAGAGCCAGATCGGTGAGTTTGGTCGGGGCGAGAGGGCTAGCGCCTCCTTAACTCAGCAATCCCTGCGCTTCGTGATGATCAACCGCACGAGGAGGGAGTCCCTCCCAGTAGCGGCGGCACGTGGCGCATGAGAGACGGGTACTTGCGCGGCGCACTCTCGCCGCAGGCGACGGAGCGCCAGATGGACGTGCTCGCCGCCTACGTCGCAGCTGGCGGATCCGTCCAGGGCGCCGCCCAGCTTGTGGGCATCCGGCCGAGCACTGTGAAGCGCCACCTCGCCGACCTGCGTGCGCGATCGGGCCTGACTACCGAGCAGCTGATCTACAGCGGTCGCGCTGCTGGATGGCTGGTCGTTCCAGAGCTCGAATCGGTCCAGCCCCACCCAACATAGGCGTCCGGTCGGCTAGCGGCTCACCACAGCCCAAGTGCCTTCGTGGCGATGACCACCAAGACGACCACCCCGACCAATGGGTGGACTAGCGTCCGATACAACCACGAGTGCGACTCATCTCCGCGAGGTGGGAGGTCGGCGGTGGTCGCCTTCAACGCCTGATGCTGCTTGCAGACGTGAGCGTGCAGCAGCAGGTTTGGGTTCTCGACATCCTGCCACTGGACTGCCGAGTTTGGACATGGCTTCCCGCTATGGGCTCCCTGAGCGTCGCACCTGGGTGGAACGACGCACGTCTGCCCCGTCGTGAAGTCCACGTGCGGCCCATTGACTGAGCCCGAGCGAACGACATTCATACGTGCATCGTTCCACTGCGACCCGAGCGAAGCCACCACCCGATACTCCTATTCGCGGCCGACTCACGAATGCGACGCTGGCGATGGCATCAAGCCCGTCGGCAGCATCTAGCGGATGCCGTCAACAGGCAGACGAGGGCGTGGCGCCATCCAGGAACGAGATGGCCTCGCCCCCGTTCTCTCGCAGTCCATTCGCCGAGATTAGCGGCCGTGTGCCGCTGCCTTGGACCACGATTCCTCCCTTGGGACTGCCCCAGATCTCGTTGCGCTCGACCGTTGGCGACGCGCCCGCCGAAATCAGAATGCCGCCGCTCGGGCCGTCGTGGATGCGGTTGTTTCGAACGATCGGATCGCTACCCGCTGCGACGATGGCGAGCTGGACTAGGGCATTCCCCGAGAGGTCGTTGTCCTCGATCGTCGGGGACGCCCCATCGTGAACAAGGATGCCGTTGTTCTGTCCGTCGTGGATCCGATTCGCCCGGATGACGGCGCCGGTTCCGCTCCCGGTGATCATGATGCCCGGGCCCGCGTTCGCGCGGATCTCATTCTCCTCGAGGCGGGGTGATGCGCCGTCCTGGACGAAGATGCCGTTGTGCTGACCGTCTTGGACGTGATTGGACCGGACGAGCGGGTCGGTTCCGACGCCGCCGATCCCGATCGCGTGCTGAGCGTTGCCCCAGATCTCGTTCCGGTCGATCCGCGGCTGGGCGCCGTTACCGACGATGAGTCCCGCACTCCTACCATCGTGGACGCGGTTGGCGCGGACGATGGGTTGCGTCCCGACGCCCGAGATCGTCACCCCGAACTCGTGGTGCGCCCACACTTCGTTGTCCTCGAACCGTGGTGACGCACCGGCGGCGATCAACACGCCGGCACTCCTCCCGTCGTGGATCCAATTGCCCACGATCTGCGGGTCGGTCCCTCGGCCGCTGACGGCGAGACCAACCTCGGCGTTGGCGCTGATCTCGTTGGCCTCGAGGCGCGGCGACGCCCCCTCGATGATGAACATGCCCACGCCGCGCTCATCGTGGACCCGATTCGCTCGGACGACGGGGTCGGTCCCGGCGCCCCTGACTGTTATCCCGCCGGCTGCGTTGCCCCAGATGTCGTTTGCCTCGACCTGCGGCCTCGCACCGTCGGAGACGGTGATGCCGCCACCGGACCCGTCATGGACGCGGTTCGCCCGGATCAGCCCGTTGGTTCCGACACCGCCAATGCCGATGCCCGGCTCGGGATGGCCCCAGACGTCGTTATCCACGATGCTGGGCGAGGCGCCCTCCATGACGACGATGCCGTTGCCAGCGCCATCGTGGACGCGGTTGGCGCGGACCTGCGGGTCTGTCCCAGGGCTCCCGATCCAGATGCCGGGATTGGCGTTGCCCCAGACCTCGTTCTCTTCGATGCGGGGCGTGGCTCCGTCGGCGACGAAGATGCCGTTGCCGGCGCCATCGTGGACGGGGTTGGCGCGGACAAGGGGATCCGTTCCCGCGCCATTGATCATGATCCCGCGAAGCCGGCTGCCCCAGACCTCGTTCTCTTCAACGCGCGGTGATGCGCCCTCGACGATCGCGATCCCGTCGGTCGAACTGCCGGAGATGCGGTTGCCCCGGACGAACGGGCTGGAACCGGTACGACGGACCATGACCCCGGGCAGGGCATTGTCGCGGAGGACGTTCTCCTCGATCCGGGGCGAGGCGCCGTCGACTGCGAGGATGCCCTCGCCTTTGCCGTGGTGGACGGTGTTGGTGCGGACGGTTGGGTCCCTCCGGGCGCGCCAGCTCCCCACTCAATCCGGTTTTTTCGTGGCACCCGACGGCACGTCGCGGCACGGCGCGACGCGACGTGCACCATCGGTCGTGCCGGCGTGGCACAATCACGCAGCCGAGGGTGCCCAGTCCACGGCCACAGCTCGGCGAGGTTTCGGTGCATCGACTTGGTCTCAATCGTCGTAGGGCGGTCGTTCTTGCGGCCGCGGCCTTGATGTTGAGCGCCTGCACGAGCGCCGCGACAGCGCCCCAATGGACGTTTGGGCCTGTCGTATCGGCATCGGCCGCGGCTGCGCCGGCGTCCGCGCCGGCGTCCGCGCCGGCGTCCGCGCCGGCGTCCGCGTCGGCGTCCGCGCCGGCGTCCGCGCCGGCGTCCGCGTCGGCGTCCGCGTCGGCGTCTCAGCCCACTGCGGCACCGACCTCCGGATCGAGCGCCGGGCCGAACGGGATTCCGCCTGCGGGGACCGCGATCTATGCCAGCGAGTGGAGCGTTGGACTCCCAACGTCGATGTTGGCTGGTCAGGTGAACTTCTCGATCACGAACATCGGGACCATCCAGCATGAACTGCTGGTCTTCAAGAGCGACCTCCCCCCTTCGGCCTTCCCGGTCGACAGCAAGGGCGGCATCATCGAGGACGGCCCGGGCATCACCCTCGTGAGCCGCGGCGACAAGATTGACCCGGGGAAGACGCAGACGCGAACCGTCGATCTCACCCAGCCCGGCACGTATCTCTTCGTCTGCAACATCCCGGGCCACTTCAAAGCGGGCATGTTCAGGGCCGTGACCGTAACGCTCCCCTCCGCGGAACAGGCCTACATCCCGGCGGCGTTGAGCGAGTGGCACGTCGCGGTGCCTAGCACGATCAAGGCCGGCACGGTCAACCTCGAGGCCGCGAACTTCGGGACCATCCAGCACGAACTGCTGGTCTTCAAGAGCGACCTCCCCCCTTCTGCCTTCCCGGTCGATAAGAACGGCCACATCGTCGAGGACGGCCCGGGCATCACCCTCGTCAGCGACGGCGACAACATTGACCCTGGGAAGACACAGGCGCGAACCGTCGATCTCACCCAGCCCGGCACCTATCTCTTCGTCTGCAACATCCCGGGCCACTTCAAGGCAGGCATGTTCTCGGTCGTCACCGTAACGCCGTAGCGACCGGCCGCCGGCCGCGCCGCCCACGCATCGACCCACGGTCGGCCGCCGGTGACGGGCCCGATACAGGCGCCGGTCGTAACTCTGCTCTGCGTCGGCTTGCTGGTCGCCATCGACGCGCGGGACCTCCGGTTCGGCTGGTTCGGTCGCACCGACCGTTTGCTGCTCACCGCCTGGTTTGCACCTCGGGCGCAGATCGACGGCGCAATCGCCTCGGCGACGGCCGCCCGACAAGCATTGCAGCCCACGCCAAGACCGGCGGCTTGGTCGCTGCCGTCCAGCCGTAGACTTTCGCCGATGACACGGGTGCCAGTCGGGCGCTCCCTACAGCGGTTCGTCTCGGCTGGCTTCGCGCCCAGCGACAGCGATCAGGTACGCGTCCAGAAGGCGACCCTGACGCTCGTCATCGGCTTCCTCGTTCTGCTCTCGCCCGTCTGGATCGTCACGTACCTCCTGCTCGGGCGCCCGCTATCGGCGGCGATCCCGGCCGTCTACGTCGGCGTCGGAGTTCTGCGCCTGGCCAACCTCTTTCGGACAAAGCGCCCTGGCTCGCTGGTTGCCAGCCAGACGCTCCTCTTCATGGTCCTACCCCTCGCCCTCCAGTGGAGCCTGGGGGCTTCGAGCGGGGCTCGGCGGTGGCGTTGTGGGCGTTCGTTGCGCCGATCAGCGCCCTCGTGACGTGGGGGTTGCGACAGGCTGTCCGGGTCCTCGTCGCTCTCCTCCTGGCTCTCGTCGTTTTGGGCCTTCTGGAGTCCACCCTCCGCGCCCTGGTGCCCGCGCTCCCAGAGAGCGTCGCCACTGGCTTCTGGGTGTTGAACGTGAGTGCTCCCCTGACGACGGCGTTCGTGCTGCTCGCGTATTTCCTTCACCAGCGCGACCTCGCCACGGCTCGTTCCGAGGATCTCCTCCGCAATGTCTTGCCGGGCCGGATCGCCGATCGGCTCAAGGCCGGCAGTGGCCAGATCGCTGACGCTTCCGCCGCCACGTCGGTCATCTTCATCGACATCGTGGAGTTCACCCGGTTCGCCGAACAGACGGCGCCGGAGCGGCTGGTAGTCCTTCTGGGCCGGGTCTTCGCGGTTCTCGACGACCTCGTCGAGCGCCACGGCCTCGAGAAGATCAAGACCCTCGGCGACGGATACCTCGCGGTGGCCGGCGTACCGGAGCCACGGCCGGATCACGCTCGGGCGGCCGCGGCGATGGCCCTCGGTACTCGCGTCGCCCTGCGCCGGGCTCTCGCCGACGACTGGCCCGATCTGGATGTCCGGATTGGAATCGCGAGCGGTCCGCTCGTCGCGGGCGTGATCGGTCGCCGGCGTTTCAGCTACGACCTGTGGGGTGACACGGTGAACACCGCCAGCCGGATGGCCAGCCTCGCCGAACCCGGGACGATCCAGCTGACCCAAGCGACCCGGGACCTCCTCGACGCCGACGCCATCATCGAGCCGCGCGGGATCCTCGACGTGAAAGGCAAGGGACCGTTGCGGACGTATCGCCTTGTGGGCCTCCGCGCACCGCCCCGTGCAGCTGAGGCCTGATCTGCCTACGAACTCGACGGTGCGACGCCGCGCTGATGGCCGTCGGGGGCATGCTCCCTGCCGAGGCTGTCGGGCCATCTGGGCGCAACGCGTGAGAGGGCCGCCGGTCCACACGATGGCCGGATCGTGCTCCTAGGCTCCCCCGACGCCAACCGGGCGCAACTCGAAGAGCGGGTGGCGGCGAGCCTCGGCGACGTAGTCCTCGAGGCGTTCATCGACCCGGAGCCGGTAGCGGTGGAGGATGGCCGCCGGCGGCCGGACGGTCGGGCCGAGAAGGATCCGGAGCAAACGCCGACGCCGGAACCCGGCGAGCGCGTCGTGCATTAGCCGGCCGGCCTCGGAAGGCGCAAGCTCGGTCGCGTGCACCGCCAGCGACCAGCTGCCTCGACGGATGACCGCCTCGCCCGAGGCTCTGAGGTTCCGAACCCAATTGACCTCGCCGAACGACGCCTGGACGAACCGCCGGTCGCCGAGCTCCCACATTGCGACCGGCGTGGCGTAGGGTCGTCCGCTCACCCGGCCGCGAACGAAGAGCAGGACGTTCGGCGCGGCGGGCAGGCCGCTGCGGAGGACGAACCGCACGAGCGGCCCGATCCCGCGAAAGAGCGGGCCGGCGACTCGCTGACGTGGATCTGGCTTCGAGGGCGATCGTGCTCCGTTGTCCATGGCGGAATCCTCCGTTCGATCGGTACGGTGTCGTTTCGCTATCTTAATGGTACTGTACCGTTTCGATGGGAAGGTCAGCAGGCCTTGGACAGCCTGACTCGGACGCCAGCGCGCGAGACGCCGCGAAAGAGCCAGCGGCGCGCCAGGCCATCGCCCGCGGAGCGCGGGCCCGGGAGCGGGTGCTGAGGGCCGCGCTCGAGGTTCTCGCCGAGCAGGGCCTGCCCGGATTCACGATGGAAGCGGTCGCCCATCGCGCCAAGGCCAGCAAAGCGACCCTCTACCGGCGCTGGGCCTCGCAGGGGTCCCTGCTCATCGAGGCGATGGACCAGGGCTTCCAACCGTTTCCCGTGCCGGCGACGGGAGGGCTGCGAACCAACCTGATCGAGCTCCTCACGAGGTTCGAAGCGCTCGTCAGCAGTCAGCCATTCCCCCAGCTGCTGGCCGTCTTCATCGACGCCGCGGAACGCAACCCCAGCCTGGCGAGCCTGCAAGTCGAGCTTACGGAGCGCCGGCGCGAACCCATCCGGCGCCTCCTTGAACAGGCGCAACACGGCGGTGAGATCCGCGCGGCCGCCGACCTCGATCTCGCCGTCGATCTCCTCGCGAGCCCCGCCTTCTACCGACGCTTCATCGCACATCGAGCATTCCCGAGCGATTACGCCAGTGCGGTCGTCGACCACGTCCTTGCCGCGATCGGCTTTTCGGGGCCGGACCAACATGATGTGGGCTCGTCTGGGGGGAAGCGGCGAAGCTCTCCCCGTCGCTCGACACGATGACCGGCCCTGATCGTGAAGAGGTATCGCCGACGTCTCCGTGTCTGACGGCTCCTGGTTCTAGCTCGCCGGAGTCCAGTCGTCGGGTAGGAGCGGCATCGAGCGGATCCGCCTACCCATTGCCGCAAAGATCGCGTTGGCGATGGCCGGCGCCACCGCGATGATCGGTGTCTCCCCGGCTCCGGCAGGAGGCTCGTCGGGTCGGTCGAGGAGGATCACCTCGATCGGCGGCACATCGCTGAAGCGAGGCACGCGGTAGGCCGACATCGAGCCGTTCGTGATCCGCCCGCTCTCGAAATGGATCGCCTCGAAGCGCGCGCCGCCGATCCCCATGACCGTCGCACCCTCGATCTGGTTCCGCAGATTGTCCGGATCGACGATTGCGCCGCACTCGAATGCGGTCACGATGCGGGTGAGGCGCACGCCTCCGTCGGGCTCGATCCGGACGTCCGCGCTCGTCGCCACCCGGCCGCCCTTCTCGATCGCGCAGGCGATCCCGAGCCCCGTCCGGCCAGATTCCTGCCTGCCAGGCCAGCCGGCTCGCTCGGCGGCCGAACGGAGGACGGCGGACAGTCGCTCATCGTCGAGGTGCCCGAGCCGGAACGCCAAGGGATCCACGCCGGCGCGATGAGCGAGCTCGTCCATGTGCGATTCGCGGGCGAAGTTGTTGGCCGTCGCCGCGAGAGCTCGGTACGAGCCCTGCCGGAAGGGCGACGCCGCCGGCTGGTACTCGATCCGCTGGTTCGGCACCGCGTACGGCGTCGCGATCGCCGCCGGGCCCGAGTTCACGTTCCGGAACTCCCAGGCCGCCAGCCGACCGCCGGCGTCGAGCGCGCCCCGAACGTCGATCACGGCAGCCGGCCGGAAATAGGCCCCGTTGAACTCCTCCCGCCGACTCCAGTGCACCTTCACCGGCCTGCGAGCCGCGCGAGCGAGCCGCGCCGCTTCGATGGCCGCCTCCCCACGGTGCTTCCCGCCGTATCCGCCACCGGTCGGCGCAACGACGATCCGGACGCGCTCCTCCGAGATGCCGAGCGCCTCGGCGACCTCCTCGCGCACGCCGAACGGCCGCTGGGTGCCGGTCCAGATGGTCACGCGACCTTCGCCGTCGCTTCCGCCACCATCGGCGTCGTCACGGCCCTCCCAAGCCTCCCACTCCGCGAGCGCGACCCGACATTCCAGCGGAACGTGGGCGATGTAAGCCGTCGTGTAGGTCGCGTCCAGCCTCAGCGAGGCGGACCGGAAGGCGGCATCGACGTCGCCGGTCTCATGCCGGTAGGCGCCCTCCCAGCCCTGCTCCTCGACCGGGTGGGTCCGGAGGTGGTCGGCGAGATCCATTTCTGACGGTTGGGGCGTTTCGAGCCACTCCGCGTCGATCGCGGCGAGCGCCGCATCAGCGAGGATCGGGTCAGGCGCTGCCACGCCGACGAACGAGCCGTCGTGGACGGCTTCGACGCCCGCCATTGCCTCTGCCCGGGACAGGTCGACGGAGCCGAGGGTTGTGCCCACGGTGGGAGGCCGGAGGATGCGTCCGTGCAGCATGCCCGGTCGAGTGAGGTCGGAGGCGTACCGCGTGGAGGCGGCCGCGATGTCGGCGACCGCCACCCGTGCCGCGACCCGTCCCGCGGTCCGCCATCGCCGCGGATCGACGGTGGCGGCATCACCCTCGGCGAACGCGAGGTGACGTTCGCCGGCGACGAGCTCGCCGAAGCGGGCGGAGCGGCCTCGGTCGCGAGACTCGACGATACCGCCGTGGATCTCGAGCTCCCCGGCATCGACCTCCCAGCGCGACGCCGCGCGATCCAGGAGCCACCGTCGGGCGGTGGCAGCTGCTGCGCGCAGAATCCCGCCAGCATCGACCATCGAACGGCTGCCGAACGTGCCGATGTCGAACGGGCAGACGTCCGTGTCGCCCATGACCAGCTCGACCGCATCGAGCGGAGCCCCTGTTTCTTCGGCGACGAGCATCGCGATTGCCGTACGGTTGTCCTGCCCGACGTCTACCTTGCCGGTGAACGCCGTCACGCGACCATCGGTCCCGACGTGGAGCCACGCACCACCTTCCGTCGACCATGCGCCCTCGCCATCGTTGACGCGCTCGCCTTCTTCGGGAGGCAGGACCACGACGAGCCCGTCGCCGAGTTGCCCGAAGTAGTCGCGCTCGTCCGGCTTGGTCAGGTCCCACGGTCTCCGGAGCGCCCGGCCCGGCGACGGTGCCGTTCCTGCGGCCGAGCCGGGTCGAGCCACCGGTACGTCGGCTGAGCACGCGACATCGCTTGTGGGCAGCTCAGGATCCGAAGGCTCCTCGGTTTCGACCGGGGTTGCGGCATCGCCCGTGCGTGTTCGCCACTCCGCAGCCTGCCGGATCGCGCGGGAGATCCGCGGATAGATCCCGCAGCGGCACACGTTGCCATCGAGGCCCGCCACGATGTCGCACTGCGCCGGGTCCGGATGCTCGCGTAGCAGCGCCGTCGCCGACACGATCATGCCCGGCGTGCAGAAGCCGCACTGCATGGCCCGCTGCTCGACGAACGCCCGGGCCAAGAACCGCTGGATCGGATCGCCGGCCAGGCCCTCGAGCGTCGTGACGTGTCGTCCGTCGACGTCGCCAATCGGGCGGATGCAGGAACGGATCGGCCTACCGTCGAGGAGCACCGTGCACGCGCCGCAGGCGCCCTCGGCACATCCTGGCTTCGCCGCGAGCAGCCCGAGCTCCTCCCGAAGAACGTGGAGCAGGCTCCGGCCCGGCTCGGGCGCAACGTCGCGCGTCTCGCCGTTGATAACCACGCGCACCGCTCGACTGTACCCGGTCGGCGCCGCCGGCGGGCCCGGAATCGGGCAGCGACAGAGAGAACGCCGGTTGGAAATCAAGGACCCTCCGCGGTCGAATTAGCGAGCCACCCCGGTGTCCAGGTCGGCCCAACCGCGGACCCTGTCCCCTGTCCGAACGAGCGGATCGAAATGGGGGCAGGCAACCACGATGACCTCGTCGTCTCAGCGCGGCGGTCGGTCGAGGAGCCGGACCCTCGCCCAATGCTTGGCTTCGCCCACGGCAGGTTCCGTTCGGCCCATGTACTCGTAAGCGGAGGGCGCCGCGCGAGAACTTCGTCATCACGCTAGACCGCGTTCGGAGACGGTCTTCAGTCGCCGGCTTGACGCGACCTAGCGGCGGCTGGCCAGGTTGTGGCCAGACT
>DATCPH010000088.1:0-2816 GCA_036570185.1 Candidatus Limnocylindrales bacterium
GGCCTACCCTGAGCGCGGCGCCCTTCCCGACGCGACGAGCGCGGCGACGCCCGAGTTCTGGGTCGCCTGCGGCTTTGCCGTCGCCGTCGACGACGATCGCTTCCCGGTCGTGCGGCTGGAGCTCGGATGAGGCGCCATTCCTCCCCGGGGGCAACAGCAGCACTGGTCGGGGCGCTGTTCCACGCCGTCTTCGCGCTCGCCGGCTGCGGTTCGACCGTCCAGACCACCTCTCCGGGCCAGGGCTCGACCGTGCGCTCCGCTTCGCCCTCGGGTTCGCCGGCTTCCTCGGTTCTCGAGGGGTCGGTCGCGCCGATCGAAAGCCCCGTGGGTAGCCCGGTCGCGATCGACCAGTCCCTTCTCGCGTTGCTTCCGCCGACCGTCGACGGTCTCGCGGTGCAGTACTCGGCGGAGGCCACCGAGCCTGTCCTTCGTGACCCCCACGTGCAGGCCGTCGCCACGTCGCTCGTCTACGGCGTGGCGGCGCGCACGACCAGCGACCTGCTGGTCGTCGCAGTCGTGCGCCTTCGGCCGGGCGTCTTCGGCGATTCGTTCTTCCAGGATTGGCGCGGGTCGTATGACACCGCTGCGTGCGCCGCCGCCGGCGGCGTGGTTGGCGACGCGGAGGCGACGATCAAGAACCGGCAGGTCTACGTCGGGCGGTGCGCTGCCGGTGCCAACACGTACCACCTGTTCCTCGCCACCCAGAACGTCATCGTCTCCGCAACCTCGATCGGGGCAGCGCACCTCGGCCAGACACTGGTGGAGACCCTGCCGGAATAGATTGACCACGGAGCGAACCGCAGCGACCTACGATTGGCCCATGCCCGGTCCCTCGGCCCTCCCCGGCGCCCGCCCCGTCCGCGCCGCGCGCGGCCCGGAGCTGAGCTGCCGCGGCTGGGGCCAGGAGGCGGCCCTCCGGATGCTGATGAACAACCTCGATCCCGAGGTTGCCGAGGATCCCGACGCCCTCGTCGTCTACGGCGGAACCGGGCGCGCCGCGCGGAGCTGGGCGGCCTTCGATGCCATCGTCCGCGAGCTCCGCCGCCTCGCCGACGACGAGACGCTCCTCGTCCAGTCGGGCAAGCCGGTCGGCGTGGTGCGTACCCACGAATGGGCACCGCGCGTCCTGATCGCGAACTCCAACCTCGTCGGGAAATGGGCGACGTGGGACGTCTTCCGCGCGCTCGAGCGGCAGGGCCTGACGATGTACGGCCAGATGACCGCGGGCTCCTGGATCTACATCGGGACCCAGGGGATCCTGCAGGGAACGTATGAGACCTTCGCCGAGCTGGCTCGCCAGCATTTCGATGGAACGCTCCGCGGGCGCGTGACGCTGACCGCGGGCCTCGGAGGCATGGGTGGGGCGCAGCCGCTCGCGGTGACCATGAATGGTGGCGTCGTCATCGTCATCGAGGTCGACCCGGTCCGGGCCGAGCGACGCCATGCGATCGGCTATGTCGATGAGTTGACCGACTCGCCCGACGAGGCGCTGGCCCTCGCCCGGCGGGCCGCCGACCGCCGCGAGCCGTTCTCGATCGCCCTGATCGGTAACGCGGCCGAGATCGAGCCGGGCTGGGCCGCTGCCGGCGAGCGCTTCGACGTGGTCACCGACCAGACGTCCGCGCACGACGCCCTCAATGGCTATGTTCCGTCGGAGATCTCGTTGTCAGATGCGCTCGAGCTGCGCCGGGGCCTGCCCGACGAGTACGTCCGCCGCGCGATTCGCTCCATGGGCGACCATGTCCGGGCGATCCTCGCCTTCAAGGCGGCCGGGGCGATCGCGTTCGACTACGGCAACAACCTGCGCGCGGGCGCGGCCGAGGCGGGAGTGGCGAACGCCTACGACTACCCCGGTTTCGTGCCGGCCTTCATCCGGCCGCAGTTCTGTGAAGGCCGAGGACCGTTTCGGTGGGCGGCGCTGTCCGGCGATCCTGAGGACATTCGGCGCACGGACCAGGCCGTTCTCGAGCTGTTCCCGGACGACGTCGGGCTGCGTCGCTGGATCGAGATGGCTGAGTCGAAGGTTCCCTTTCAGGGCCTTCCGGCGCGAATCTGCTGGCTCGGCTACGGCGAACGGGCGAAGGCCGGTGCCGCGTTCAACGAGCTGGTGCGGACCGGGGAGGTCGCCGCCCCGATCGTCATCGGCCGCGACCACCTCGACGCCGGCAGCGTCGCCTCACCAAACCGCGAAACCGAGGCGATGGCCGACGGTTCCGATGCCATCGCCGACTGGCCGCTCCTCAACGGCCTCGTCAACACCGCCGCCGGCGCGACCTGGGTCTCGATCCACCACGGCGGCGGCGTCGGCATCGGCTACAGCCAGCACGCCGGCATGGTCGTCGTGGCGGACGGCACAGACCTTGCGGCGCAGAAATTGGAGCGCGTCCTCACCGCCGATCCGGCGATGGGCGTCCTGCGCCATGTCGACGCGGGCTATCCCCGGGCGATCGAGGTCGCCCGCGAGCGCGGCATCCGGGTTCCGATGCTGGAGCAGCCGGAAGAGGGCTGAGGCGCGACTGGGGGCGATATGCAATGTCGGGGCGGGCCGAGCCGCTTGGGCTCCGCGGTTCAGGTGACAGGACGCTCACTGAGCATGATCCTCGGCGGCGAGCATCGACCTGTAGTGCGGTCGCTCGTCCCAATCACCACCGACGCTGCAGTCGCGCCGGATGGTGGCTAGTGTCGCGCGCCGGAATCGGCTTGCGTCTTGCGGACGGCCTTGGCCAGGATCTCATCGGCGCTCTTCACCCACTTGAACGGCGTCGCCCC
The DNA here is from genome assembly GCA_036570185.1 of Candidatus Limnocylindrales bacterium. GTDB lineage: Bacteria > Chloroflexota > Limnocylindria > Limnocylindrales > CSP1-4 > DATCPH01. Next base: position 2,770 of record DATCPH010000088.1, read on the forward strand.
CTCGTTCCATTCACGGGTGAACCGCTCGATCACGGCGCTGACGGCCC
>DATCPH010000089.1:0-3821 GCA_036570185.1 Candidatus Limnocylindrales bacterium
CGCCTGCCGATCGAACGGCCGCCCTCGGGAGCGTCGGTCGTCAAGCCCCGGGCGGACCACCCATGGCGCCGCTACCCTTCAGTCCGGCAACGGTGACAAAGTCGCTGGCCGCTTAACGGTCCAAGTCGTTGTCCTCCGACATGGGGTTCGAGGTGGTCGTCTGGGGCGAGGTGGTTCCCGCGAAGACGGCTCAGCCAGTCGCGGCGATGGCCTGGAGCGCCGCCGGCAGCGGGCGGTGGACCTCGACCGGCGCGATGTAGCGGTCGATCATCGGGCGCGATCCGACGACGCGCAGCTCCTGGAACAGGAAGCCGATCTTGTCGCGCTGCGTCGCCAGGATCTCGTCCTTCGTGTGCAGGTCCCACAGCTCGCGCTTGAAGGGCCCGATCGCCTTCTTTCTTGTCGTATAGAGGAACTGTTCGTCGGTCTGGCCCGGCTTGCGCTCATCGGCGGCGTTGCCCTGGCACCAGTGTTCGATCTGCTCGTGGAGTTCGGCCGGAAACGCAGGGTGCTCGAACAGCGTGTTCTGGAAGCCCGTCGCGAGGTGAATCTCGGCGGTCTCCACTGCCGGGAAGTGGTGGAACAGCTCGTCCGGCAGGGTCGATGCGCCGTGCTGCACGGCACCGGCGAGGCGGTATTCGCGACGCGCGACCTCACCGAGCCGGCGCAGGACGTCGAAGTCGAGCTTCACCTTCGCCACGCCACCTCCGCCGGGCAGCGGAACGCCCCCATGGGACGTACCGGTCTGCACGCTGACCTTGCTGATGCCGATCGCGCCGAGCGAGAGCCTGTCGAGCTCGCGTCGATAGCCGTCCAGGTAAGCGCGCAGCTCGGGCTCGGTCGAATTCTCCTTGCCGACCTCGCCGATCTCGCCGCCCACGCTGATCGTCACGCCATCGGCCTGCAGGGACCTGATCAACGCGGTGATCTCCGCTGCCCGCAGGTAGTTCTCGCGCTGCTGCATATCGGCGTCCGGCAGCGAGAGGTCGACCAGGGTCGACGAATCGATGTCGATGTTGCGGTATCCGGCATCGATCGCGAGCCGGCATGCGCGGCGGATCTCCTCGGTCATCGCCTCGGGATCGGCGGCGTATTTCTTGGCATTGAACTGGTAATGATCGCCCTGGATGAAGACCGGACCTCGCCAGCCAGCGGCAACGGCGCCGGCGAGGACGAAGGTCGCGTAGTCCATCGGCCGCTGGTAGGTGTAGGTCTGTTCGCTGCGGGCCAGCTCGAGGATGACCGCCCCGACATCGGCGTCGGTCGCCGCCTCGAAGACGATCCTGGACATGTCGAACGTCTGCGCGCGAAGGTTTATGGCCGGGACCGTGAAGCCGTGGACCTCGCCGCGGGCCCTGGCCATGTACAGCTCATGAATGCTGGCCGATCGAGCTGCGAGCGCCTGGCTGACCTCCCAGACGATCCAGCGCGCGGCCTCGGCTGCCGAGTCATCGGAGGTGAACGCGGCGGTCCAGGCGAGATCCCGGATGCCGGCGTCACGAAGTCGGCCTTCGTCCTCGACGGTCAGGCGATCGCCACCGATGCGGATGACGCCGTCGAGACGCTCGAGGAGGTCGCCGGCGGATGAAGCAACGTGGGGCATGGTTGGCGGGGCTCCTCCGATCGTACGCGAGCCGGGACGATCAGTCGTCAAATGTGGTTTCGTGCGCGAATCCATGGTAGCCCGAGGCCCCGGATCGGGCGGCCGGGTCTCAGCGAGCACGAAGCCCGTTCCGTAACCCGGCGCGATGCGTCCGAGGCCAGGTTTCCTATCAAAAGAGCATGCCAGGCACGTAAGCGCGTGTACCCGCGATTGTTTGCGGTTCCCGGCGCCAAGTCCTGGGCGGATAAATGGGCCGTGAGGGCCGGATTGAGCGTGGCCATGGGGCGGATCGCGAGCGGCGGCTGCCCGCCCGTGCCTCGGGTCACGCGCTCGAGGGTGAAGTTCCGGCCCGTAGGTGCAACGTGCGCACAAACGATAGGAAATCGGTCCGAGTCGCCGGATGAGGTGCACCCGGCGCCCATGCGACAGGAAACCTCGAGACCGCCTTCGCGACGCGCGGTCGCGAGCTCAGAACGTCGGCTTGACCACCATCAGGAAGACGATCGCGACGACCAGGAGCCCGGTGAACATTCCGCCGCGCTGGATCCGCTTCACGAGCGGGGAAACGCCGGGCGGCGGACCGGGCGGCGAGCCCGGAGGCGGCGGGCTCGAGGTCATGGCGACCACCCGCCGCACCGTCGGCAGCTGGACGCCCAGTGAATAGCCGAGGGCCGTGAGGTAAAGCACGATCCCGAGGTCGAGCCAGTAAAAGGACCTCGACGTGAGGTCGGCTCCGAGGACCAGGATCAAGCCCAACCCGGTGATCCCCTGCAGCAGCGCCAGGGGAACGACGATCCGCTCGCTGATGGTCAGCGAGACGCGCGTCGCGAAGTTCGCGTGCATTGGCTCCTTGCCGCCCATCGATCCGATCAGGGCGAAGGTGAACCCAGGACCGAACGCGATGATCGCACCGAGCACGTGCAGCAACAGCAGCCAGGGCAGCAAGCTCACGGATTTGCCTCCACGTAATCCACCCCCGACCGACGGAGCATAACGAGCCGCCGGGCGAAGAACCACCAGAGCGCGATGAGGCCGAAGAGCGAGGCGGAGCCGAGGAGGTTCGCGAGCGTTGAGAGGATTGCCCCGCCGGGGCCGGCCGTGGGCGGCAGCGGCTGGATCCACGCGAGCGGCTGCAGGATCGTCCCCAGGAGCCACACGATCAAGAGGCGTCGGTCGACCCGGTCGAGAGGCGGCCCGCTCCCGCCACCCGGAGCCACCAGCATCAGACCCACGCTGACCAGGACCAGGCTCTCGTTCCAGAAGGAGGTCTTCGGGGCTCCGATCGTCGCGGCGACGATGGCGAAGCCGATGCCAGCGGCAAGGCCGACCGCAGTACGCAGGCAGGTCCGCGCCTCGATCAAGACGGCGAGCGTTGCGATGGCGAGGGCGCCGGTCAGGATCAGGGTCGGAGGTCGCGGATCGAATGCGCCCGGAACGATCGCGAAGAGTCGATCGCTCGATCCCACGAGACGGCTCACGAAGCCGTTGATCGAGCTGTTCGTCCAGTACGCGTCGGGGGCGAACAGTGACGCAAGCGCGCCGCTGCCCGTGGACGCGTTCGGGGCAAGGACCGCGGTCAAGACGAGAGCCGCGACGCTCCCGAGAAGCAACCCGGCGAAGGCTCGCCAGCGGCCACCGAGCAGGACAGGTACCAGGACGACCCCGGGAACGAGCTTCACGACCGCTGCGAGCCCGACCGCCGCACCGCCCAGGATCGAATGCGCGGCAGGCGGGCTACCCCGCCCGCGTGCCTCCTCGCGAACGATCATTGCCACCCCAGCGGCCATCAGGGCGACGATCAGCAGGTTGGCCTGGCCGAGCACGGCCGACCCGATCGCGGGCGGATAGAGGCCCGCGGCAAGCGCTAGCACCAGCCCTCTTCGATCGCCAACGACTGGCCAGAAGGCGCCCAGCCAGCCGGCGACGGCAAGCCCGAATGCCAGGATCGAGACCGTCTCGAAAAGGGCGAGGGCCGCCCCAAACGGGAGCGCCGCGAGGGGCACCATGAGCAGCGCGAAGGGCGGCGGGTACGAGTAACCGCCACCCACGAGGTACGGCGTGGATTCCCGCGCCGCGAGCGCCGTGATCGCGCCGATGTCGTACGGGGTCCCTCCGCCGGCGACGAGCCGGCCAGCCAGCCAGTAGTCATGGAAGTCGTTGAAGCGGGAGCCGTGGCCGACGGCGGTCGCGGCAACGACGCCGATCACGGGACCGGCAG
>DATCPH010000090.1:0-5842 GCA_036570185.1 Candidatus Limnocylindrales bacterium
GGGTCGACCAGCATCCGCGCTTCGCCGTCGACCTGACCGGCAACGGCACGGCCGATCTCGTGGGCTTCGGCGACGCCGGCGTGTGGACCGCGCTCGGCAACGGTGACGGCACATTCGCCGAAGCGAAGTTCGTCCTGGCCAGCTTCGGCCAGGGGATGACGGTGGTCGCGATCAGCCGCTATGACCGCATTGTCGGAAGCCGAGGGATCTGGCGATCCACGGACAGTGGCGCCACCTGGCAGAACGTCCACCAGTTCCCGCCCGGGGAGACAGTCGGACAACTCGAATGGGCGCAGGGGAGCGATCATCTCGTTTATGCGGCCGGAGGTAGTGCGCTCGCAATCAGCGAGGATGGCGGAGCGACCTTCCGGAACGTCTTTCCTTGGGGAACGGGGCCTGCCAAGCGCGTGAACCACGTCGCGGTGTGGCAGAACGAGCCCTCCGACCCCGCTCCAGCCGTGATCTACGCGCTGGGTGACAGCACGATGTTTGTGTCGGTCGACGGTGGAAAGTCGTGGATGCAGGACAAAGGCACGCTCCCGCGGAGCGTGGGTGCTGCGGCCAGCTCCACTGCGAACGGCAACGCCCCGAAGGTGATCGTGGTCTCACCGCGCTGGCCGCTGGAGGTCTATGTGGCGGGGAACGGAACTGGGGCCGCCGCCCCGGCCAGCCTGTACCGAGGTGATTACTCCCAGTTTCCCCTCGGGAACCAGACCTCGACGTGGGAGCCCGTCGTGCTTTCCGTGGACCTGACCGAGCCAACGGCCCCCCACTACCGGGGACAGGACAGCGGGATGGCGTTCCTTGCGACCACCCGCAAGGGGCGCGGCGACCTGCTCTTCTACGGCGCGCAGCGGCGTCCGGTGTACGTGGGTCCGCTGTACCCCACGGCCGGCAGTGAGTGGCATCCTCTGGATGACCACCTCCACGTCGACCTTCACGGAATCCTGCTCTCGCCGGACTTCGAAGCGATGATCGAGGACGGCACGTACCGAGCGAAAGCCGGCACGCTCTGGCTCCTGAGCGACGGGGGAATCTACCGCAGCACAGCCGACCAACCGGTGTTCGAGCACGCCGAGAATGTCGCGACGCTGTCGGTCGTCAACGTCGCTGGCGTTGCCATCGACGGGAAGGGCCCGGCGTTCTCGCTTAACACCGGCGACAACGATGGGTTCTACTCAGACGACGGGGCGCAGACATGGTCCTACCAGGATTACGGCGGCGGCGACAACGACTGCTCCTTCGCCGATCCGTTGCGGCCGAACTCGATCCTCGTGTTCACGCCACGCTGGAGCAAGACCGTGACGGTCTACGAGACGTCGCCCGGCAGCTTCCCGAACCTGCGCAGCGCCACGAGTGACCGGCATATGGTGCCAGGACCACCGTTCCTGCAGTCGTCGGAGCCGCCTCGACCGCTGTGGAATGCAATCAGCACCTACGGCAACCGCGGTTCACGCCCGATCGTCCTGGGTCTGCCGGGCGAACCTCAGCCACCTCAGGGCGACTACGTCTTCATCCTCAACCCCACCACGGCAATGCCGCAGCTCGTGCGGACGCAGAACATCCTCGACATCAAGAGCCGCGACGAGTGGGTGACGACGGCAAACGCGCCCGGCCAGGGAACGAATGTCTATCTTCAGGGTCCGCCCCTCCCCGGCCCGAACCTAGCCATCGTACAGGCCTCCGGCGGTCATGGATCCCCGGTGTTCTTCGTCGGTGGTGCCGGGCAGCTCTGGTCCTGGACCGAGGGCCAGCCAAGTTGGACCCAAATCGTGCCCCGGGCGGGCGTTAGCGCAGTGGTCCGCTTCTTCGTCGATCCGTATCGGCCGAACCTGATCTACGTGCTGGACCAGGGTGGCGTGAAACGGTCCGATGACGGCGGTAGCACGTGGCTGCTCGACCAGGGCCTGACGGCGCAGCTGACGTGGAACGGCAAGATCGCCATCTCCACCAACGACGACTCAAGCGGCGTCGGCGACATGTACGACACGGTGCTGAGCGACATGCAATTCGACCCGTCGAACGCGCTGGTGCGGTTTGCCGTCGGCGAAGGCGGCGCGTTCGCGACCAATGACGGTGGTACGTGGAAGCGGCTGCTGCACAGCGGCGCTCTGGCGGGGCGGCCGACGAACTGCTTCTATGACTGGATCTCGAATCACGACCTGCCGGCGCTCTATGTCGCATTCGCCGGCCGGAGCATGGTGAGGATCACGGGCTTGTGGCCCGACCTGATCCTCTGAACCTCCGCCGTTGGAGGATCTGGAGCGCTCAGCGCGAGCCAGGAGCTCGGCCCAGCCGCTACCGAGCCGACGCACCTGAACTGGGCGACAGCGTCAGCGATGAACGATGTGGCAAGGAACGCCGCGCACTCGAGTCTGAATGAGCGGAGCTTGCGGAATAGCTCGGCGATCACTGGCGAGATGGTGACGGTCGGGGCCTGACGCGCCAACTGCTGTGTCGATCTCAAATGCCGCCAAGAGCCGGGAGATGCGCCTTGTCTTGCGCTCGTCGCCGGCCCTCCGGCTGGCGGCGAGGCCTCGGCCAACCGCGACGGCGGGCTTACCCCGGACCCTTGGCAGGAGCGGCGAGCAGCGTGCTCTCGCGACTCGCCCTTGGCATTGCGGGTGGCGCGGGCAGGGAACGGAGATGGTCGATTGCATCAGCGGATGAGCGTCAACCGAGAAGCCGAAGCTGTATCCGCGCTCGACCCCTATGCCGGAGCCCGCGCGCCTGTGCGGCCGTGGACACCCCCTCGTCCGTCAGCGCGAGCCTCGGGCAGGGGCTGTCTTTCTTGGCGAAGGCCCGACGTTGATCCCGAGCCTATTCTAGGTGCCTCTCGTCCGCCGCAAAGCCTGGAGAGCGTGATGATCCCCGGGGACGAAGTTCCGGCTCCAATTCTGGGTCGAGTCCGCGATCGCGGTCTTGTTCGGGGGTCTTGCCGTGATCACCTTCGTCTGGCGCGACTGGATCGAGATCCTGTTCCGGATCGACCCCGACGAGCGCTCGGGAGCAGTCGAGTGGGTGATCGTCGCCCTCCTGGCGCTGTGGCACTAGTGGCCGGGAAGCTCGCGGGCTTCGAATGGCGCAAGGTCGTGCGAATCGACCAGATTCGTTGGGTAGGGCGTGGCGGCTGGCAGGCCTTCAGCCGCCCTCTTCACTGGCCGCAGGGACGCTGGCAAGGACCGCATCTACGCGGTGGTCACCCAAGCGCTTCTCTCCGTGTGGGCCGGATCCTTATCGTGGAGCATTGTGATGGACTCATTCACCACCACTGACATCCCGGTCGGCGAGTCGCCGCGCCGACTTGCCATCGCCCCGGATGGTGCCCGCCTCTACGTGACGCACGGCCTGCATGCGTCCGACGGGTCGATCTCGGACCTCGCCAAGACGGTGTCGGTGATTGACACCTCCACTGACACCGTGATCGACCAGATCCCACTCGATGCAGAGCCCCACGGCATCGCAGTGAGCCCGGACGGCGCCCTGCTGTTCGTGAGCCACATATTTGCCGACACGGTGTCGGTGATCGAGACCTTGAGCAACGCCGTGGTGGCCACTGTGCCGATCACCGGCAACCCAGACCTATTGGGTGTGACCGGCGACGGCAGCCGCGTCTACGTGACCCACTCCGGGCAGATCTCGGTCATCGACGTCACCACGTACACGGTTGCTTCGGTGATCGACAGCTATCCGGCCGGTTTCACTGGAATGGCGGTCGCGTCGGACGGTGGACGGATCTACGCGGCCATTGGCCCCAGCGGCCCGACGAATGGCGGCCTGCTGGTGGTGGACCCGATGGCGTCGCCACCGACAGCGGTTCGGATGATCGAGCTGCGCAGCCCGACGAGCGTCGCCATGTCGGCGGACGGGAGTCGATGCTATGTCATCGACCAGGGCGAGCCCACAAGCTTCAAGGACGACCTCGTGGTGGTCGACACACCGACCGACGCCGTGAGGAGGGTTGGCTTCGACACGACGCTCGAGGGGATCGCGCCGGACCCGACCGGGTATCGCGTCTACGTCAGCAACGGCGTAGCACCGGCAACCGTTTCAGTCCTCGAGGCGACCACCGATACCTTCCTGACCTCGTTCCCGCTCGACGGGCAGGCGGACGACATGGCTGTGACATCTCCTGATGCGACCACCCGTCATATCTACGTCTCGATCGGTCCGTTGGACAAGGTGTCGCATACCGTCAGCGTTGCGTCGTTCGCCAGCGGCGAGCTGCTCTCGTATGACGACGCCGGGACGCCGGGCAACGTGTCCGACCCGGTGACCGTCGGCTTCGGCGGCTGGCAAGCCTTCAGCCACCTCTTCGCTGGCCGCAATGCCGCGGGGCAGGACCGCATCTATGTGGTGGTCGCGTGAGCACGCCAAGACCTGAAGCCTGGCGAACGTGGCTTGCAGCCGTCGTTCGTTCCCCCCGGAGGCGTTCAGCATCGGGATGGCGGAGTTGACCCCGGTCGCCGAGGGCACCTGACTCGAAGAGCCGGGGTCACGCTAGCGGCGCGGCCTCGGACCGGAGGTGCTTCGAGCTTTCCTCTGATGATCTCGACCAACCGACTTGACGGCTCCCAAGATACGGAAGTCGTCGAGGTAGATGCCCCGGCGCCCGGCGCCGCTGTGAGTGGGAGCCATCACGTCCGCGTGAACGGCACCCCGGTCTTCGTCGAACGGTTCGCCGACCTGAGCTACGTACGCATCGCGATGCGCGGCTCGGTTGCGGTGGAGATCGAGGTCGCGGACCCGATCGCGGATCACGCCCTTTTCCCGGCCGGACGCGCAGCATCGGCATACGTCGCGGCCAACGTCCTGACCTTCAAGCTTCCAGCCCCTGAAAGCGTCGTCGTCTGGATCGACAGCCTCGAGAAGCTGGTCCTCCTGCCCGATCCGATCGAGGGCGGCGCGCCTGTCCCCGGTTCGCCCGGAGTGTTCGACGTGACCGACTTCGGCGCCGACCCGACGGGGGCGACGCTCGCGACGACCGCTCTCCAGGCCGCCCTCGACGAGGCCGCGAGCCGCCCGGGTGGCGGCACTATGTTCATTCCGCGTGGCGTGTTTCGCACCGGAACGCTCACGCTCGGGAGCAACATCACCCTGTACCTCGCCGCCGGTGCGCTCCTGCAGGGCTCGCCGGATCCCGCCGACTACCCGCTCGATCCGGGCCGCCACGAGAGCGGCCCCGATGAGAGCCTCCCGCCGGACGCGCGCTACCTCGGCCGGACGATGACGTTCTCACGCCTGCTCCTGGTCGACCGAGCGCAGAACGTCCGGATCGCCGGCCGGGGAACGATCGACGGCGAGGGTGCGTTCCTAAGGAAGAGGCACCACGCGGTCCCGAATCTCCTGCGCATCCGCGAAAGCTCGGGAGTCGTCATCGAAGACGTCCTCTTCCGTAACGCGGCGGCGTGGTCGATCCATGTATTCGCGTCGCATCACGTGGCCTTCCGCAACGTCAAGGTGATCAACGACCGGGGCACCTTCAACACCGACGGCATCGATCCGGACATGTCGACCGACGTGACGATCGACTGCTGCTTCGTCTCCACGAAGGACGACGCAATCTGCATCAAGGCCACCGGCAACAGCGAGCTTTCTGGCGACCCCCGCCGGATCCGCGTCACCAACAATCTCGTGAGCTCGCTCGATGCCGCGCTCAAGCTCGGAAGCGAGTCGGAAGCCAGGTCGTTCTCCGACATCACCAGATCGACGAGCTCGCAGCCCAACGGGAGACCGCCCGCAACGAGCGCCGCGGTCGCGCCTGAGACGAGCACCTGGTCGCCGTGGCCGATCGCGAGCAGGCGCGCCACCCGGTTCAGCGTGGGCCCGAAGAAGTCGTTGT
>DATCPH010000091.1:0-9914 GCA_036570185.1 Candidatus Limnocylindrales bacterium
CTCAATCTCGAGAGCATCGTGATCGCCGTGCTCGGGGCGATCCTTGTCCTGTTCGTCTGGCGCGCCCTCACCAGGAACCGGGCTTCCTCATCGTCTTGATCGTGCGGGGCGGCCGCTGACGTCTCCCGGCGGACGGTCAGGTGCTCACGAGACTCGTTGGGGCAGACATCGTCGCTCGACGGGGTGATCGAGCGCTCGCTGAGGGCCTCCTGGCCGGCCGGAGCCCGGATCGTCATCGACGCGCGGAGCGGGGCTCAGCGGTGACGGTCGCGGACTACGCTTGGCTGCGATTCAAGGCGGGATCAGCGAGCAGCTTCGGCCGGAACCAGTCGACGGCAAGGGCCAGGGCCCGTGTGACGAGGGCAACGACCCGCGCGTCGAACGCGACCGGATCATCCGGCGGCGGGGGCCCGGCGCCGTCGAGTTGGGCGTGAGTGGCCCGGGCGGTCGGCGCGTTGGTGCCGATTACGAGATTACCGCCTACGAACCGGTCTGTCCGCCCTTGTTCCAGGTCTCGATTCGTACACGCGCCCGATCGGATGCCACGGTCGGCGTATGTTCGCGACCATGAGCCAACGCCCGGCCGCCTCGGAGGACGAGGTCCCCATCGTCCCGTCACCCGCCGCGCGCCTGACCGGCCGGGCCCTTGGCATCGACATTGGCGGCACCGGCATCAAGGCCGCCGTGGTCGATGTCGCGAGCGGTCAGCTCGTGACGGACCGGATCCGCGAGCTGACGCCGCGGCCGGCCACCCCCGAGGCGGTGCTGGATGTCGTCGTCGACGTGGTGCGCCGACTCGAGGCGACCGGCAACCTGACGGCAGGCATGCCCGGCGGGGCCGGCTTCCCGTCGGTCATCAAGGCCGGCCAGGCCATGACGGCGACCAACCTGGATCACTCATGGATCGGGGCGCCCGCGCAGCAGATGCTCGAACAGCGACTGGGCCGGCCGATGCTGGTCCTCAACGACGCCGACGCGGCGGGCGTGGCCGAGGTCGCGCACGGGGCCGGCAAGGGGCAGCATGGCGTCGTCCTCCTGCTCGCCCTCGGGACCGGCATCGGCTCGGCGCTCTTCGTGGACGGGCAGCTTGTGCCGAACATGCAGCTGGGGCACGTCGAGTTCCACTGCCGGGACGCGGAAACCCGCCTATCGTCCGCGGCACGCACCCGGCGGAAGATCGGCTGGAGGAAGTGGGGCGGCGAGTTCAACGAGCTCCTGGCTCGATACGAGGAGTATCTCTGGCCGGACCTCATCATCCTGGGCGGGGGCATGGTCAAGGAGTTCTCGAAGTACAAGAAGTTTCCCAAGACGAGCGCCCCGCTGGTGGCGGCGGCGATGGGCAACACCGCCGGCATCGTCGGCGCCGCCAGAGTTGGCGAGAACGCGGCCCGGGCCTCCGGAGCCACCCGCAGTCTGGGGCGACCGCGCCACCGCGGGTAGGTACGCGACCGTCATTGCACCACGCCATGACCTGGATCGAGATCAGGCTGCCCCGAACGCTGTAGGCGATCGCCGGGCGATGACTGGGCCGCCGTTGGGACGACGCCCTAGCGAGCCTCAGGAGTCACGTTCTTCAGCGGTCGGCTGGCCCCGAAGGCTGATGCGTCGAGCACTTCGGCGGGCGGATCGATGTACCGACGGAGGACCCTGTGGGCCGCCCAGGTCGCGGCTCAGCCGAGCGGGAGATATCGACCTGGCAGAAACATGAGGCCGGCTGTTGCGATGACCGCTTGAGACCGCCCTCACTTCCTTCCCGACCGTCTGTCAACCCGAGTAGTTGCCTCGGAAGGCGGTCGTGCGCGTCTTGGCCATGAGCTCGCGGACGCCGCGCATCTGCGTGCAGAGGTGATGAGCCTCGAGGTAGACGGCCACTCCATGTGGTTCCATCATCCGGGTCACCTCGTCGGCGATCTCGTGGGTCATCTCCTCCTGCACCCCGAATCGGCGGGTCACCACCCGCACCAACCGCGTGAGCTTGCTGATCCCGGTGATCCCCTCGTGGGCCACGTAGCCCACCACAGGCCTCACCGAAATACGGTAGAGCATTGGTGCTCGCAGAGCGAGAAGAAGGGGATGGGACCTTCGACCACCTGCGCCAGCTCGCAGTTAGCCCCTCCGTTAGCGCCTCGCTGCGAAGCGAGTTCTTCGACGTGGCCGGTCTGCGACGCTCGAGTTGATCGCGGGTTTTTCCTCGTCTGTTCGCCACCCGACGAACCATGCCAGCTGATCGATGGCCTTTTCGGGTCGACCGCCTGCGCTCATCCCCGGAGCCTGCCGCGATGACGCCGCAGGCTCCGGACGCGGTTAGCGAGGTCAATGCCGCCAGCCAAACCATCCTGCGAGCCGTCCGATCCACCCGCCGGCAGGTCAGGCTCGGCCAGGGCTACCGTGAGGGCCATGAGCACTCCTGATACCGATCCCGGCAGTCAGAGGCCGGGTAGAGAAGGCGCACCGCCTGCCCGCGAGGCCGGTCTCGACCGTGCGGTCCCAATCGAGGGGATCGGCGCGCGCCTTGTCGCCAACATGACCGCGAGCCTCGGCATCCCGACCGCGACCTCGTTCCGCGATATTCCGGTCGATGCCATGGTTGCTTGGCGGGCGCAGCTCAACGCCGCAATCGCCCCGGCCCGGCTGTCGCTCACGCATCTGATCGCGTACGCCGTCGCCCAGGCGACGGCGGTCCATCCTGGGCTTGCCGCGCATTTCGTGGAGATCGAGGGGCGGCCACATCGGGTGGACCCAGCCGTGATTCGTCTCGGCCTAGCCGTGGAGGTGCAGGGGCGGGACGGCCGCCCGTTCCTGGTCGTTCCGGTTCTAAGGGCGGCCGACGAGCTCGACTTCGCGGACTTCGTTAGCCGCTACGACGACCTCGTGAGCCGCGCCCGAGCGAACCGCCTCTCGCCCGATGACATGGCCGGCGCAAGCATCACTCTCACGAACCCTGGAACGGTGGGCACCACCGCATCGGTCCCGCGTCTGATGCCGGGACAGGGCGCGATCGTCGCCATCGGCGCGATCCGCCGGCTTGTCGGCGGGGCAGTCATGACGGTCAGCAGCACCTATGACCATCGGGTAATCCAGGGCGCCGAGTCGGGTCGCTTCCTGGCGACGCTGGAAGAGTTCCTCGCGGGCTCCGACGACTTCTATAGGTCGATCGCGGATGACCTGGGCGTCGCGCGCTCTGTGGTCGCGTCCCCGGTGCGGACTGCAGGCTCGACCGCCGGCTCGCCCGCCGCTCTGGCGGAGGTTGCGGCCGGCGTCGACCTCGTCCGCTCCTTTCGTCACATCGGCCATCGGGCCGCCGACCTCGACCCGCTCGGCAACCCGCCACCGGGCGACGAGGCCCTCGACCCCGCGACCTGGGGCCTGACCGCCGAGAGCGTGGCCCGCATACCGTCTGACGTGCTGGGCATCGACCTGCCGGGGAGCACCCTCGCGGAGATCCTGCCCGAGTTGCGCCGCACCTATTGCGGCACGATCGCCTACGAGGTCGAGCACATCAACAGCCACGCGGAGCGAGCCTGGCTGCGGCGGACCATCGAGACGGGCGAGCACCGCGTCCAATTCACCACAGCCGAGAAGATACAAGTCCTGGAACGCCTTACTGCCGTGGAGGCCTTCGAGCGTTTGCTTGGGCAAGCCTACCTCGGCCAGAAGCGCTTCTCGATCGAAGGTCTGGACGTGATCGTACCGGTGCTGGACCACCTGATCGAGCTGGTCGGGCGCACCGGCGCCCGGACCGTGGAGATCGGCATGTCCCATCGCGGCCGGCTTAGCGTCCTGGTCAACGTCGTCGGGATCTCAGAGGGTACGATCCTCGACGAGTTCGAGCGAGGCCGGCCCACGGCCAAGGCCGATCCGCCGGGCGAAGGTGAGACGAGCGACGTCAAGTACCACCGCGGTGCTCACGGCGTCCATCCCACAAGCGGCGACCCGGTGCGAGTGACCGTCTCGTCGAACCCGAGCCATCTCGAGGCGATCGACCCCGTGGTCGAAGGTCGGGCGCGGGCCGAGCAGACCGATCGCGCCGGCCCAAGTGCGCGCTCCGACCCCCGCCTGGCTGTTCCCGTGCTGATCCACGGCGACGCTGCCTTCGCCGCTCAGGGCGTCGTGGCAGAAACCTTCAACCTGGCCCGCCTCTCCGGCTATACCACCGGGGGCACGATCCACGTGATCGGCGACAACCAGCTGGGCTTCACAGTGGAGCCCGCGAACGCCCGCTCCACGGACTACGCCAGCGACCTGGCCAAGGGTTTCGATGTGCCGATCACCCACGTCAATGCAGACGACCCGGAGGCGTGCCTCTCCGCCGTCCAGCTCGCCGTCGCATACCGCGAGCGGTTCCACGGCGACTTCGTCGTCCACGTTCTGGGCTACCGTCGTCACGGCCACAGCGAGGAGGACGAGCCCGCCTATACCCAGCCGCAGATGTACGAGCAGATCGCCCAACACCCCACCGCGCGCGAGATCTACATGCGCCGGCTGGTCGAAGAAGGCGCGATCGATCTGGCAGCTGGCGAGGCGATGGTCGGTGCGGCGGAGGCTCGACTGGTTGACGTTCGGGAGGCGGTGGCGAAGGAAGTCGACACGGGCGCGGGTGCCGGTCCGGCGGGAGAAGGCGACCGGTCGGGCGAGAATGGCGACGTGGCGGTTCTCGTGGGCCCGAGCCGGCGGGGGAGGCGCTCATCGGCTAAGGCTCGCCCGACTGCCGTGCGGGCGACCGTTCTGCGAGCCATCAACGATGAACTCCTGCGCGTTCCAGCCGGCTTCACGATCCACCCCAAGCTCGCGCCCCAGCTCGAGCGGCGGCGCGAAGCACTCGGCTCCGAAGGTCGCATCGTTTGGGCTCACGCCGAGGCTCTCGCACTGGCATCGCTTCTGACCGACGGCGTGCCAATCCGGATGACCGGCCAGGACACCGAGCGCGGCACCTTCAGCCAACGCCACCTCGTGCTCCACGACGCAGCCATCGGCGGGCGGTTCACTCCGATCGAACACCTATCGGAAGCACGAGCCTCAATCGAGCTTTACGACAGCCCGCTCTCCGAACTCGCCTGCCTGGGCTTTGAGTATGGCTACGCGGTCGAGGCGCCCGACGCGCTCGTGATATGGGAGGCCCAGTACGGGGACTTCGCCAACGGCGGCGAGGTCGTGATCGACCAGTTCGTCATCGGCGGGCTGGCCAAGTGGGGCGAGACATCGCGGCTGACTCTGCTCCTGCCGCATGGCTACGAAGGCCAGGGACCCGAGCACTCGAGCGCCCGTCTGGAGCGCTTCCTGGCGCTCGGCGCCGAAGACAACGTGCGGGTTGCGAACTGCACGACCCCCGCCCAGTACTTCCACCTCCTGCGCGATCAAGCTCTGCGGCCGACCGCTCGGCCCCTGGTGCTAATGGCGCCGAAGAGCCTGCTTCGGCTGCCCGCCGCCACATCGAGCCTGGACCAGCTAACCTCCGGTCGATTCGAGGCCGTTCTCGACGATCCCGAGCGCGCAGTCAAGAGGGACGGGGTTCGCCGGCTGGTTCTGTGCAGCGGCCGGTTCTACTACGACCTGTTCCTCTCGCCGCGCCGGGCGGAGGCGAAGGACGTGGCAGTTGCTCGGGTCGAACTCTTGTACCCGTTCCCCTGCGATGAGGTGCGCCGCTTGCTCGCCGGGTACCCGGATCTGGAGACGGTGGTCTGGGCACAGGAGGAACCGCGCAACATGGGGGCTCGCAAGTTCGTGCTGCCCGAGATACGAGATGTGATCCCGCCGAAGGTCGCGCTCGTAGACGTCTCACGGCCGGAGCGATCGAGCCCGGCCGAGGGCTACGCTGCCGCGCACTGGGCTCAACAGCGGGCGCTCATCGGCCAGGCGTTTGGGTAGCGGATCGCGGCAATCCGCTCGCCACGACGGAAGCAACGCCCTATGGGCGTCGGCAACTGAGGGGCATAACCATGCTGGCCCGCGGCCTGACCTGGTCGGCAGCGGGCGTGGTCACGACACGATAACTGGACGCGTTTCGCGCGGGCCTCCAAGCACGGTGCTGCGGCGCCTAGACGCTTCAGGCCTTCCAAGCTGAATGTCGCGGGTTCGGGTCGTGTCCCCAGACTTGGTGTAACAGCAGCGGTTAGGCCGTGAACGAAGACGGCCACCGCGTCATCCTCGCGTCGTTGGAAGTAGAGAACCGACGACGAAAGGGACATCACGATGGCCGACGACAGCATGGCTTTGCTCGACAGTGTTCGCAAGGCGATCGAAGAGGGCGACGGCGACTTCGTGAGACCGTGAAGGGTTCAACAATTCGAATCACGCTGCCCGGCGATACTCGTGAACCAGACCGCCGAGCAGGTCCCTTCGTTCGACTGGCGTTGGGGTAGTCCTCCGGACCCGCGGTGGTCGGTCGCCGGCAGGCACAGCCAGGTTCAGTCCCCGATGGGGTCGCTCCTCGACGTAATGAGCGACGTACGTCTGGAGCACTCGCTCGAGGTGCCGACGACCGTAGATCAGGACGTGGTCGAGGCACTCTCGGCGCACGGTCTTCGCGAACCGCTCCGCGAAGGCGTTCGCCCGAGGAGCGCGGATCGGCGTTCGGATGACCCGGACGCCCTCGGCGTGAAGCACCTCGTCGAACGGTCCGGTGAACTTGGCGTCCCGGTCGCGAAGGAGGAACCGAACACCCGAAAGCCGCTCGTCGATGGCGAGGTTCTTCGCTTGCTGGGTGACCCACGCCGAGTCGGGGTTGGCGGTGACGCCGGCCACGTGGTTACGTCTCAATTCGTTGCGATACTGTCCGACCGGTAGGTCGACGAGGTCGCCCGCGGTCACGAGGCCCCGAGTCGATGACTGGCAGACCAGCATGAACGAGCGCGACTAGTCCCGGGACGCCGACGCCTGGTGGTTGGTCAGTGTTCGCATCCGAGCTCGACGTCCGAGCCCTGACCCACCTAGTTGCCGGCTGGCACGACCTCGAGCTGCATGGGTGGATCTGACAAGGACTGAAGCCCATCCACGAGATCCTTGTCCTCCGCCGAGACCAGGACGGTGTCAGCGCCCTGTTTGGACGCGTACTCGGCCAGCGATTTGGCGTCGGCCTGCGGCGGCAGCCAACCGAACGCCTGTATCCCCGCCGCGCGGAGACCGCGAACCTGTTCGGCCAAGGCCGCCTGACCGACGGTCTCCAGCTCCTCCGGGTCGAGTCGATCGCCGAACTCATCTTCATCGCCCTCGGCCGACCAGGCCGTCGGTAGGGCGCTCATGAGCGGTCCGAGATCGGCATCACGGTCGAACAGGATCACGGTGGCCCCTGCGTCTCGCCCGAGTGATTCGGCCCGCTCCAAAAGGTGCTGCCGAGGCTTGTCGTGACCTGTCACGGCTACGATCGTATGTGTTGGCTTCATCGTGACCACGCTCCTTCCAGAAGTCTCCCACGTACCGACACAGCTGATGATCGAACATCAAAGACGAACAGTTACCTACTTGGTTTCCAAGACCTATCCTGGAGAGCGTTTGCGTCGTAACCCCTCGATGAGCCACTCTATCGACCTCTTCGATCTCCGCGGGGTGTTGTCGTGGCCCAGTTGCCCGTTGAGCTGATCCTGGTTCGCCAACTGGCCCACGGCCTGGCGGTCCCGACCTTCGTGGTCGATGCGGCGGGTGACTTGGTGTTTGTTAACGAAGCTGCGGAAGCCCTGCTCGGCCTCGATTTCGAGGATGCGGGCCAAGTGTCGTTTGCAGACTGGACAACCGCCTTTGCGTCACGCACCAAAGGGCGCCAACGAGCCGACCCGGCGACCCATCCTCTTGCCGTCGCCATTCGCCAACGTACGCCGGTACACGGACCGCTGCGGATCGTGGGCCGAGACGGCGTTCTTCGTTCGCTCGTCGTGACCGCTCTCCCTCTGGAGGGTTCTCGCGGTCAGCTCCTCGGTGGCCTCGCCATGTTCTGGGAGCCGCCGACCCGATGATCGTCCGCCTGTGGGGGACCCGCGGGTCGCTCGCCAGCTCCGGCCCGGAAACGGCGGGTTACGGGGGCAACACCGCCGCGGTCGAGATCGTGAACGCCAATGGCGCCATTCTCGCGCTCGATGCCGGGACCGGCATCCGTCAGCTCGGAGCCGCCATTGACCCGTCCGTCGAGCGGCTGGACATCCTCCTGACCCACCTCCACATGGACCACATCCAGGGCCTCGGCTTCTTTGCCCCGTTCTTTCGGCCCACGGGCGAGATTCATGTTTGGGGCCCTGCGTCGGCGACGATGGATCTTCGGACTCGTCTCACACGCTACCTCTCGCCGCCACTCTTCCCGGTCCGGCTCCGCGACCTCGACGCTCGAGTCGTGCTGCATGACGCGCCCGACGAGCCGGTAAGCATCGGCGGCTTCGAGGTTGTTGCCCAGCATGTCATCCATCCAGGACCCACGGTCGGTTACCGGATCTCCGCCGACGGGGCGAGCGTTGCCTACCTGCCGGACCATGAGCCGGCGCTTGGTGCGCGACAGTTTCCCGAAGAGCCACGCTGGACGTCCGGCTTCGATCTTGCCTCGGGCGTCGATCTCCTCATCCACGATGCGCAGTACTCGGATGACGAGCGCGCGGGGCGGATCGGCTGGGGTCACAGCTCGGTCAGCGAGGCAGTCGCCTTCGCGGAGCTAGCGAGGGTTCGCCGACTTATCCTCTTCCACCACGACCCATCCCATAGCGATGCCGTGCTTGACGAGATGACCGAGGCGGCGCGCGCACGCGGGACCTCGATCGAGGTTGTCGCTGGTCGCGAGGGCGCTCGGTACGATCTAGTGTTGCCTTGCGGAAATAGCTAGACGATTATGACGATCGCAGCTACGATCCTCAACATGGCCAATCACCCGGCGCCTCCACTGTCGGTCAACGAGTCCGATCTCGAGATCCTCCGGGCGCTCGTTCGAGCGCGGACGACGGAGCAGCGGCTGGCTCAGCGCGCGAGGATCGTCCTGCGCGCCGCCGAGGGCCGGCCAAACCGGCGGATCGCCGCCGAGCTCGGTGTCGCCCCGATGACGGTCCTCCTTTGGCGAGAGCGGTACGAGCGAGCCGGCCTGGCTGGGCTCGCGGATGAGGCGCGCCCGGGACGCCCGCCGACGTACGGACGCGACGAGCGCGACCGGGTCATCGCCCTGACCCTCGAGCCGCCGTCCGACGGCACGACCCACTGGAGCGCCCGCCGACTCGCGAACCGCCTGACGATGAGCGAGACGACCGTCTGGCGGATCTGGCAGACCGTCGGCCTCAAGCCGCATCGGACGGAGACCTTCAAATTCAGCACTGACCCGGAGCTCGAGGCGAAGGTGCGTGACGTTGTCGGGCTGTACCTCGCACCACCGGAGCGGGCGATCGTCCTGTCGGTCGACGAGAAGACCCAGATCCAGGCGCTCGACCGGACCCAGCCGATGCTCCCGCTTCGGCCAGGCGGCGTCGCCCGCCGAACGCACGACTACAAGCGGAACGGGACGACGAGCCTGTTCGCGGCGCTCGAGATCGCGACCGGAACCGTCACCCAGGAAGCCCGGGCCCGCCACACCGGTGCCGACTTCCTGGCCTTCCTGCGGCGCCTCGAGCGCGTCTATCCCGAGAGCGACCTCCACGTCGTCCTCGACAACGTCAGCAGCCACAAGACCCCCGACGTCAAGGCCTGGCTCAGCCGTCATCCGCGCATCACGTTCCACTTCACGCCGACCTCGGCGTCCTGGTTGAACCAGGTCGAGACGTGGTTCAGCGTTCTCACCCGCCAGGCCATCCGCCGAGGCACCTTCGGCAGCGTCAAGCAGCTGATCGCGACGATCGATACGTTCACCCAGAGCTGGAATGCCGGCTCGACCCCCTTCGTCTGGGTAAAGACCGCCGACGAGATCCTCGCCAAGGCGGTCCGCAAGCGCCCAGCCACTTCCGAATCGGGACACTAGG
>DATCPH010000092.1:0-2035 GCA_036570185.1 Candidatus Limnocylindrales bacterium
GATCGGCGGGCGCCGACGACGGCACGTCGATCGGCGCGTCCCACCTCACGTGGAAGTGGTCCTTCGCATCGCGTCGGATCGTGATTGGAACGATGCGGGAGCCGGTCTTGGCCGCGAGCGCGGCCGGCCCGGCAGGGAGGGTCGTCCATGCATCGAACAATCGGACCGGGATCCCGTCGGAGCGGTAGCCCCAGTCGACGAGCAGCGCCAGCATCTCGCGCCGGCGCAGCACGCCGTAGATCTCGCGAAGGTTCCGCCACGGGATCACGTGGATCCCCCACGATTCTCGGAGCCGGCGGAAGTCCTCGAAGAGCTCCGGGTAGGCCGAGTCGTCGGCCACGACGCTCACCGGCCACCCGCGGGCGGCCACGCCGGCCGCGACCGCCTCGTTGTTCCCGACGTGCCCGAGAGCGAAGATCAGCCCGCCCTTGGCCTCTTTCCAGATGGGCTCGAGGCCGTCGAGCTCGAGGCCGGAAACCAGCTGGCCCGCCTCGGAGCGGGGCATCGCCGGCAGCCGCATGAGCTCGACGACGTACCTCGCGTACTCGTGATATGCCCGCAGCGCGAGCCGCCGGACCCGCCGGTCGGTTGGCGGCAGGCCCAGCACGTGACCGAAGTTCGCATTCGACCAGCGTCGTTTGGTCGGCCACGCGAGGTACGAGGCCTGGGCGCCGCGACCGATCGCCGCCCGGGCGATCCCGGGCGGAACATGCCCGATCAGCCAGGAGACCGATCGATACCCTCGGACGGCCGCCTTCTCGACGGCCTTCGCCAGGGTCTTTCGAACGAGGCGAGAGGCCGGCTCAGGCCGGCGATGCGGCGCTTCGAGGCGGCGTTTCCGGGTCACCGTGATGCGGCGACCTTGGCCTTCGAGCCGGCCAGCTTCCGGAGCTTCCTGCCCTTGGGCGCCTCCGTTCCAACAAGGACCTCGTTGTCCTCGCCACTGATGAACGCCTCGACTCGATTGAAGGCAATGTCATCGTGGATCTGCTGGGGCGGGCTTTTCATGAAGTACGCGGATGGCGCGACGAGCGTGCCAGACAGCCCGCGGTCCAGACCAAGCTTCAGGCAGCGAATGGCGTCGGTGACGACGCCGGCACTGTTGGGGCTGTCCCAGACCTCGAGCTTGAGCTCCACGTTGAGCGGCACGTCGCCGAACGTCGTGCCCTCCATCCGGATGTAGCACCACTTGCGATCGAGGAGCCAGGGGACGTGGTCGCTGGGCCCGACGTGGATGTCGTCCGGATCCAGTTCGTAGTCGAGCATTGATGTGACCGCGTTGGTCTTGCTGATCTTCTTGGACTCGAGGCGCTCGCGCTCGAGCATGTTCAGGAAGTCGGTGTTGCCGCCGAAATTGAGCTGATAGGTCCGATCGAGCCGAACGCCGCGGTCCATGAACAGGCGGGTCAGGACTCGATGGCTGATCGTCGCGCCGACCTGGCTCTTGATGTCGTCGCCGATGATCGGCAGCCCTTCCTCGGCGAACCGGCGCTGCCAGTAGGGCTCACGGCCGATGAACACCGGGATGCAGTTGATGAACGCGACGCCGGCCCGCAGGGCCTGCTCCACGTACCACTTGGTCGCCTCCTCGGAGCCGACCGGCAGGTACGAGACCATGACGTCGACCTCGCGCTCTCGAAGGATGCCGACGACGTCGGCCGTCGGGCCGGGCGCCTTTTCGATGATCTGGCTGAGGTACTTGCCGAGGCCGTCGTGGGTCATGCCGCGCTCGACCTTCACTCCGAGGTTGCCGACCTGCTGGAAGACGTACGTGTTGTTGGGCTTGGTGTAGATCGCCTCGCCGAGGTCCTTGCCGACCTTGTTCTTGTCGACGTCGAAGGCGGCCACGAACTCGATGTCGCGGACGTGGTAGCCGCCAAGGTCGACATGCATCAACCCCGGAACGAAGTCATCGGCCTTGGCGTTCTCGTAATAGGTGCGGCCCTGGACGAGGCTGCTCGCGCAGTTGCCGACGCCCACGATCGCGACCCGGATCTTGCCGTCCTTTTTCTTCGGTCCCCGGCCGTTGCCATTG
>DATCPH010000093.1:0-2415 GCA_036570185.1 Candidatus Limnocylindrales bacterium
CGTCCGGCGTGCCAACGCCACGACGGACGCACGCGGCGTCGTCGTCGCGCTGACCGACGCCGGTGTGGCCCGTCTCACCGAGACCGCTCCGGTCCATCTGCGCGGGGTCTCGGAACTGTTCGTCGCGCAGCTCGACGAGCAGGAGCTCGCCGTGCTCAAGAGCGCCCTGGACAAGGTCGTCGTCGACTGCACCTTCGGCTGAGAGCCGGCGCACGGCGCCGGAACTCACCGCACGCCGGGAGTCAGGCCGTCATACGAGTAGCGACGTTGTACTTCGTCACCGACGTGCGCCGCCCCGGCGTGTCGCCCGCCGGCATCGCGCTCAGCATCTCGTCGCCACGCTTGTAGTCGTCCTCCGTCTCGAAGAAGACGGCCACGAGCGATTTCTCGGCATCGGGGTCGTGGAGCACGATGATCTCGGTCCCCGGGAATCCCTCCGGCGGCTGCCCCTCTTGCATCTCGCGGTCCATCTCGTCCATGCGGGCCTGATCGACCCCTTCGAAGGTCACAACACGTGCGAGCGCCATACCAGCCTCCCAATCGATTGCGGTAACCCTACGCCTCCGCCGCGGCTCGCTCGAGGGCGTCGAGGTCGATCTTCTTCATCTTCATCATCGCCGCCATCACCCGCTGCGACTTCTCCCGGTCCGGATCGCCGAGCAGCTCGGGCAGGGCCTTCGGAAAGATCTGCCACGACAGGCCGTACCGGTCCTTCAGCCACCCGCACTGGCCTTCCTCACCACCCTCGGTGAGCTTGCTCCAGAACGCATCGACCTCTTCCTGGTCCTCGCACGGCACCTGGAACGAGATCGCCTCGCTGAACGTGAACTCGGGCCCGCCGTTCAAGGCGACGAACTTCTGCCCACGCAGCTCGAAGCTCACCGCCATCACCGTCCCCGCAGTTCCGGGCCCGGCTTCGCCGTAGTGGGCGACGTCCACGATCTTGGAGTTCGGGAAAACGGACGTGTAGAACTTCGCCGCCTCTTCCCCCTGGGTGTCGAACCACAGACATGGCGTGATCTGGTCCATTGCCTCATCCTTTCGTCGGTCGGTGCCGCATCTGCCCTCTTAGACCATCGCCCCGGGCAAAACTCATCGGTGCGCCCTTGACCACCTAAGTACCTGCCAGCGCCCCGCGCATCTCCGAGCTGAGCGGCGCCGGCCGGCCATCGGCGTCGACGTGGACGGCGGTATGGCGGCCGCGGATGCAGACGTGGCCGTTGCGGCGGATCTCCCAGCCGTAGGTGACCGAGCTCGTGCCGACGCGCTCCGGGGCGAGCTCCACCTCGAACTCATCTTCGAAGCGCAGGACCGCCAGGTACTCGGCCTCGACCGCGCGCCGCGGGTAGTTCGCCCAGTCGTCCAGCAGCCCGAGCGACCGCAGCAGCGCCGTCTCCGCCGCCTCCGCCCAGCGGAAAGCCGCAGTGAAGTGGATGCGGCCGCCCGCGTCCGTGTCGATCCACGCGACGCGCGACTGCGCGATGTGCCGCGGGGCACTCAGTGCGGCTGCGGCACGATCCGGATGTACGGCCTCGGCGACTTCCAGCCGTCCGGATAGGTCTCCTTGGCCTCGTCGTCGGAGACCGAGCCGGCGATGATCACGTCCTCGCCCTGCTTCCAGTTCACGGGAGTCGCGACCTTGTGCTTGGCGGTCAGCTGGAGCGAGTCGATCACGCGCAGGACCTCGTCGAAGTTGCGCCCGGTCGTCATCGGGTAGACGAGGATGAGCTTGATCTTCTTGTCCGGCCCGATCGCGAAGACATTGCGCACGGTCTGGTTGTCGGCCGGCGTACGGTCGCCCGGATCGCCCGAGATGTCATTGGCAAGCATCCCGTACTGCTTCGAGACGTTGAAGTCCGCGTCGCCGATGATCGGATAGTTGGGCGCGTGTCCCTGCGTCTCCTGGATGTCGTTCGCCCACTGCTCGTGCTTGTCGGTCGGGTCGACCGAGAGGCCGATGATCTTGACGCCCCGCTTGTCGAACTCGGGCTTGATCTTGGCCATGTAACCGAGCTCGGTCGTGCAGACCGGGGTGAAATCCTTCGGGTGCGAGAAGAGCACGGCCCAGGACTCGCCGATCCAGTCATGGAAGCTGATGCGGCCCTCCGTTGTCTCAGCCTCGAAATCCGGTGCCGTATCGCCAATCTGCAGAGCCATCTTCTTCCTCCTTGCGAAAATATTTCCCGACATGCGGTGTCTACCAGACCGACATAGGCCGTCGTTTCATCCCTAACGCCCAGCTAGCCGCGGGCATGCCCGCGGGGCGATTCACGGGGGGATTTTAGGCTGGCTTTCGAGACGGGGCTTTCGAGGCCGCGAGGCGTCCCGCCGCGAGCAGCGCCAGCGCGAGCAGCGCCACGGCGAGCGCCCACCCCGGCCGGTCGCGCAGGAAGGGGAGCGCGACGAGCGGCGCCG
>DATCPH010000094.1:0-20649 GCA_036570185.1 Candidatus Limnocylindrales bacterium
CTCGGCCGACGGGCCAGCTTGAGGGCCGAAAACGGCCATCCCGACGGCTGACCCAGCGATCCGAGCGGTCTGGTGTCCGCGATTCGCGATCAGAAACGGATGGATCGAGACGTCCGAGGGCTTCCGACGTCGTCGTGGGCAGGCTGCCGCCCACGGCCCCTGGAACCGCGAGGGGTCGGCGTCAGGTCAGGCGAGGGTTGGGATAGCCCGCAGTCTCGCGAGCGCCGTCGCCCAGCCGATCGCCCACGGCCAGCGCGCCGGGAGGTGAAGGGTCAGCCGGCGGGCCGACCGAGTGAGGCGACCGACGAGGCCGAACAGCCGCCGGCGGAGCGTCTTGGTCGTGACGATTCCCTCGCCCAGGCCGATCCGGGCCGTCCAGCGGGCGAGGTTGTGGGCCAGCACCTGGACCGCCAGCCAGGCGCCGTTGGCGGCGAACTTGCCCGACGGCAGGTGGTTGAGAGCCACGCCGTACTTGAGGTCCCGGATCGCGTTCTCGATCTCGGCGTGGCGGCGGTGATCGGCCTCGAGCTCGAGCGTCTCGCCCTCGCGGTCGGTGATGAAGGCGTGGAAGTCGTATAGGACGAACGCCGCGAGTTGGCTGCCCGGGGTCGGCCGAACCCGGCGGACGATGAGCCGGACGGGCGCCGCGTCGGGCTCGTCGGCGAACGGGGTGTACGTCGTCTCAGCAACGTCGGCGCCGCCGTCCATCCAATACGGGATCGGCGTCCAGGCTGCGTCGGGGATCGTCTCGATGAGGCGGTGGACCGAGGCGTGCTGGCGGATCGTGATGGAAAAGCGGACGCCCATCGCCCGGCAGACGGCCACGACCGCGTGGACATAGAAGCCCGAGTCGGCGCGGACCGTCAACTGGCCCGTTCCGCCCGCGTCGCGGACGCGTCCAATCGTCTCGCGCAGGAAGTGGGCGGCGCCGCGAGCGGTGTGTGCGCGGCCCTCGCGGAGGCGCGCCATGAGCACGTCCCCCGTCCCGGCGGCGATTGCAAGGAGCGGGTGATAGCCGCGGACGTGAGTGTACGTGTGGTGCCGGGCACCGTCCTTCGCCAGGCCGTACGTCTCGCAGATCGTCGAGTCGAGATCGATCGTGAGCGGAGCTGAGCCAGGGCCCGCGCCGGCGGCCCAGGCTCGGGCCAGCAGCTCGCGGCTGACCCGGTCGAGCTGGCGGACGTGGCCCCAGCGGAAGCTCCGCAGGAACGTGCCCAAGGTCGAGGCGGCCTTGACCCGGAAACCGAGGATCCGGCTGGTGCCGCCCGCGCGAAGGGCATTTGCGTCGTCGGTGCAGTCACCGCCCGCGAGCGCTGAGAGGACGAGTGTCAGGAGCTTGTCGCCGGCGTTCGCCCGACCGGGCATGGCGCCAAGTCCGAGGTGCTCGTCGACCAGCTCACGAAGCCCCAGCCGATGGGCCAAGGTGGCCGGCAGGAGGAGCCCGGCGTCGGCCACCAGGCGGTGGTCGTCGAAGGCCGTGTCAACCCGGTCGAGGCTGTGCGAAGATCGCATCAATCAGGTGCTCCTCTGGTTGGGCTCGATGGGTCGTCTCAACGCCATCATCCCTGTTCAGATGGGCACCTGATTCGCCGTTTCCGCAGCCCTCAGCCTGGGTTCATCGGTGGATCCGGGCTTAAGCGTCATCGCCCTCAAATCGACCTACAAGGGAACCAAGGTCTACGCGATCAGAGTCGTTATGGTTCGCAGCGGCTACATGACGATCATCCAGCTCAATGACGACGCCGGTCACGAGACCGCCGACCGGCTCCTGATGGACCAGATCGTCCAGACGTTCGCCTTCAAATAACCAGGCGCTTGTTGATGTGGCCATCGACGGGCCGGCTTGCCGCGAGGCCTCCGACCCGTTCGATGAGCCGGTCCAAGAACTCCGTCGTGTCGGCTTCGACGACGACATCGAGGTTCGGAGGCTTGCCGGTGAGACGGCGCCAGTCGGCGACGGTTTGACCGGCCGTCAGCTCGCCGCTGGTTTCGACGTCGACAAATACGGCTTCGCTCCGGACCAGGGAGCGATCGAGGGCCGCGGCGACAGCCACTGCATCGTGGATGTAGGCGCCATAGAAGCCGTCATACCGCGCGTGGAATTCCATGTAGAAGCGGAGGGCGTCGCAGACGAAGCGGATCACCGGGTTGCTGGCGACCGATCCGGTTACGCGCATCGGGTCATCGCCTCGTTCGAGGGCGATCGAGTCGTCCGGCAGGCTGCCCGCGCGTCGAGCGAGTTGTGCCAGGTGTTTCGGGTGGATCGGGACGGTCTCGGTGACGTCGAGACCGAGCGCCAGCGGCCTCCGAGCGCGGGAGGCCCCTCCGGCTCCGACCGCAGCGCCTCCCGCCTGGGCCCCGGCCGCCGCCCAAGCCGCGAAGACGGCCCGAGCGGCCTCGGGATCGACGTGGATATTCCACTCCGTGGTCGGCGTCGTGTTGCCGGAAACCCGGTACGCACCACCCATCAGGACGTACTCGCGAACCAGCCGCGGTAGGTCGGGCTCGATCTGGAGCGCCAGAGCGAGATTTGTCAGTGGACCGGTCGTGACCAGCGTGATCTCGCCGGGTCGGCGCCGGATCTCCTCGACGATCAGCTCCGGCCCGCTCCGCCTCGACAGTGGACGCCGCGGTGGTGGCAGCTGGGCATAGCCAATACCCTCCGGACCGTGCGTATCGGGCGCAATCCGGAGTGGCCGAGCGAGCGGCTGCTCGGCGCCGAGTGCGACCTCGACATCATCCCTGCCAGCCAGCTCGAGGACTGCCCGAGTGTTGATCGCTACCTGACGGGCCTCGACGTTGCCGCCGACACAGGTCGCGCCTACCAGTTCGGCGTCCGGCGACGCAATCACGTATAGCAGCGCAATGGCGTCGTCGATGCCCGTATCGACGTCGATGATCATCGGGATCCGTTCGGTCACGATCGCATCCTACGGCCGCGGGGAGTCGAGTCGAGGTCGATCGCGTCTGCCGTGCCCTCGAACGGGCGACCCGGCCGAAATCGTTCGCCTCTCGCGAGCCTCTCCCGAACGCGATCCCATGGCCAGATATCAGCCGCATTCGTATCCAACGCGATCGCTGGTTGCTTGAACCCCCCGGCGGGCATAAGTGAGCTCGCCGGTCGCTCCGGTATGCCCAATCAGGCATCACGGGCGCGCCGGATGCGAGTCTCGTGCGAGTCCCTACGATTGCGGCCAATAAGGAGGCCCGATTTCAGGGTCCGGTTGCCGCCCGACCCAAGCGCTCTCGGCTCGCGGTCGCCGCTAGACTTCGCGGCGACGAATCGAGGAGGAGGGGACATGACTGAGGGAGGATCGCTCAGTGGCTGAGCCGGGGCCTGTCGTCGGAATCCTCGGCGGGAGCCGGTCTGATTTTCCGATTCTCGAAAAGGCGACGGCCATCTTTGACGAGTTTGGCGTCGCGTCGGAACTGCGGGTCCTATCGGCCCATCGTGCGCCGGACGCCGTGGCTCGCTATGCGGACGAAGCTGCCGGCCGCGGCCTTCGGGTGGTCATCGCAGGTGCCGGTGGCGCCGCCCATCTGGCGGGGGTCGTGGCCGCCAAGACGACGCTGCCGGTGATCGGGATCCCGATCCCGACGCAGGTCATGGGCGGCCTCGATTCGCTGTTGTCCATCGTCCAGATGCCGCGCGGTATCCCCGTTGCGACCGTCGGTATCGGGGCTGCCGAAAACGCCGCACTCCTCGCGATCGCGATCCTCGCGCTCTTGGACAACGACCTCGCGGGTCGCTTGACTGCCTATCGGGCGCGCCAGACGCAGGCGATCCTCGACGATCCATCCAACGCGGGCAAATAACCCGACCACCGAGGTCGAACGAGCAGGTCAGACGGCGAGCCCTCACCCTCAGCGCGGTGCCGAAGTCGCCCTGCGCTGGAGGGTCAATCGCGGAGTTCGGTCGCGGTCAGCCCCAGTTCGACGATCCCGCCATCTCGCGCGATTCGGAGTGGCACGTGCCGGCCGACGACGGTGTCATCGAGGAGTCGCTGGAGATCGGCGACACCTTCGATCGGGTGGCCGTCGAGCTCGAGGATCAGGTCACCGGGGCGGATCCCCGCGGTCGCCGCCGGACTGCTGTCCACGAGTTGGACCACCTCGAGGCCTTTCGCGCGGCCGACGGCATGGGCCAGCTTCGGCGGCAACGGCCGCGTCCCGCCGACGACGCCCAGGAATGCCCGGCGGACTCGTCCGTCGCGCGTGAGCGCCATCAGGATCCGCTCGGTGGCCGCATCAATCGGAACAGCGAGGCCGAGACCGATGCCCGCGACGGCGGTGTTGATGCCCACGACCCTCCCCGCCGAGTCCGACAATGCGCCGCCGGAATTGCCCGGGTTGAGAGCCGCGTCCGTCTGGATGACGTTCTCGACGAGCCGGCTCGCGCGACCGTCGCGGGTCGTCAATGAGCGCCCCAGCGCCGACACCACGCCGGCCGTGACGGTACCGGCGAAACCGAGGGGATTGCCGATGGCCACGACGAGTTGGCCCACCTTGAGGCGGGACGCATCGCCGAGTCTGGCCGCCGGGACTTCGCCGTCGACGCGGACGACCGCGAGGTCGGACAGTGCATCACGGCCGACGACGCGGAACTCACGCTCCGCCCTGTCGACGAAGACCGCGACGCCCCGGTCGGTGCCGGCGACGACGTGCGCCGACGTCACGAGGTAACCGTCCGGCGTGAAGGCGACTGCCGACCCCGCCCCGCCGGCCGACCAGCCGCCCATCTGGCGCTGGACACGAAGGCTCGCCACCGACGGGATGAGCCGCTCGGCGACCGAGCTGACGACGCGCGAGTACGCGTCGAGCGCCGAGTCGCCGAGCGGATCGTCGGAAGCGTTGTTGGACTGGTCGGAGCGCAGGAGCGCGACCATCGTTCGGTCCCTTCCCTACGCCTCGCCCGAGGCGTCGGCCCCGCCGACGGTGACGGTGCGCTCCTCGGTGCCGCGCAGGAGCTTGACCTCGAGCGGGAACGTCACCTTGGAGATCGCCTCGACGAGCTGATCCGCGTCGGTCACGGCGTTGCCGGCGACCTCAACGAGGAGATCGCCCTCGGCGATCCCGGCACGGGCCGCGGGGCTGCCGTCTTCGACGCCGCGAACCAGCAGGCCATCGCGCTCCGGCAGGCCGACCGAAAGGCGCAGCCGCCGTGCCACGTGGGCAGGAGCAACGGCGACGCCGAGGCGAGGACGCTGGGCCGACTCACCGCGGCCAAGGGCGTCGACGCGCTCACGAAGGGCCGCATCGGCCGGCAGCGCGAGATAGAAGCCCTCGCCGAGACGATTCGTGTTCAGTCCCACGAAACGACCGTCCGCGTCGAGGAGTGGCCCGCCCGAAGAGCCCGAGGCCAGCGGGGCGGTGTGCTCGACGCTGCCGGTGATGCGGCGGCCGCCGGGCCCACGGAATGCACGGGCGACAGCAGAGACGGTCCCGAACGTCACCCGGATGGAACCGCTCGGCGAGGCCGCTGCACCGAAGACCGCCTGTCCTACGGTCAGGCCATCGCCTGCACCCCAGGCCGGAGCGCCGGCACCCGCGGTGTCCACGTTGACGACCGCCAGGTCGCCGTCGACGTCGATACCGGCCAGGGAGCCCAGCACCGAGCGACCGTCGGCGAAGGTGACGGTCACCTCGTCGCCGCGAATGTTGTGGGCATTGGTCAGGACGCGGCCGTCGCCGACGACGACACCCGATCCTCGATGGTGGCGCCCGATCCCGACGACTGAGGGCCCAGCCGTTGCCGCGACGTTCTCGATCGCCGCCTGTAGTTCATCGATGAGACTCATGTGATCTGTCCTGCCTCCAGGTGGAGAGTGGGGGGAGTGGATTAGACTAGCAACTTGCAAGTTACAACTCACGAGACCGGTTGGCAAGCGCCGGTCACCACGCCAATCTGCCGGGACGGTCGCCTACCATGAACCCCATGCCGCACGCTTCCCCCGACTCAGGCTCCTCGCAGGCGTCGTCCGCCCCGGCGGCCACCTCGATGTCGGCGGCGTCGCCGTCGCCCGCCGCCCCGGCGTCCGCGTCACCCCTCGGCGCGGCCCTCGAGCGGGTCGGCGATCGATGGAGCCTGCTCCTCGTCGAGGCCCTGCTCGACGGCTCGCGCCGCTTCAATGAATTGATCGAGCGATTGCCCGGCCTTGCCCCCAACATCCTGAGTGAGCGCCTTCGCCGGCTCGAACGCGAGGGGGTCGTCGTTGCCCGCCCCTACCAGCGGCGACCCATCCGGATGGAGTACGACCTGACCGCCGACGGTCGCGACCTCGCGAGCGCCGTCCGCCTCCTGGCCGATTGGGGCTCCCGCCGGGCTCCCTCGGGCAGGGATGCGCACGAACCGTTGCGCCACCTCACCTGCGGGACGCCTCTCGAGGCCCGCTGGTACTGCCCAACGTGCGCCGTCTCGGTTTCCGAATCCGAGGCACCCGATACCCGGACCGTCTAGCTAGGCGAGACAGCCTTCCGGCGCCATGTCGGTGGCGCCCCGCTGGTCCCATTGGGCCCGCCGCAGGACTCCCGAAGTACGGGTTGCGGTCACGACTGCGACCGTGATGCTGGGTCGACCGAGGCGTAGGGCCCGATCGTTTGTCCTTATTCCGGGTCCGCCGTCTCACGGAATCCTCGAGTGAATGGACGGTTGCCCAACATGACCCTTGCCCGCTGAGGCGCGCCGTCCAGCGGGGGAGGCGCGCCTCTCGGCGTACACTCCGGCTGGATGGACGATCCCCGCTGGGAGCCCGGAATGCCGGTCCTCGATCGGCAGGCCGGCGGCTCCGTGACACTGCCACCGTCGCTCCGGGTGGCGCCAGCCCGATCCGTGCCCGAGGCCGTTCCGACCCCGCTCCAGCGCCAATACACCAACCTGTCGGTCATCGCACTGATCGCGGGCGCGGTCGGCATCACGGCCCTCGAGGCCGGGGTACCGATGTCGAACCCGCTCGTCAAGGTCTGCGCCCTTGTGACGGCGGCGATCCTCCTCGCCACGACGGCCGACGCGTCGGTCCGGATCTGGCGCTCCGCGTGGGCCTGGATGCCGGTCGATCGCGGCCGTGCCCTGTTCCGGCTGAGCTGGCTCGCGGCTGCGGGCGCCGGCCTGACACTGATCGTTGTCGTGGCGGGTTGGGTGCTGGCGGCTTGAGCAGCCGCACCCGGCTCTGAGGTGAGCCAGACCCCGCGCGAGAGCCCGCGCTCGCTCCGCTTCCGCGGTCCCGACGCCCGCTCGACCGACATCGAGTCCGGACGCGGCGTGCCTTCATGGATGGCGGCCGGGCTCCGATACTGCTCCCGCTGCGGCTCGGAGCTCCGGTTTGGGAACGTCGACGGCGAGGAGCGCGACCGGCTGGCCTGCGCCACCTGCGGGTCCATCGCATATGTGAACCCTCGGCTCGTGGTCAGCACCATCCCGGTTACCGACGCCGGAGACGTGGTCCTGCTCCGGCGGGGCATCGAACCCGGCCGGGGCCTGTGGGCGCAGCCCGGCGGCTTCCTCGAAGTGGACGAAACGGTTGGGGAGGGCGCCGTTCGCGAGACGCTCGAGGAGACCGGCCTCCTCGTCGAGCCGGGCGAAATCGTCGGGCTCTACTCACGCCTCGAGGCGGCCGTGGTCGTCCTCGCGTTCGAGGCTCAGGTCGTCGGCGGCGAGGCGGGACCGACGCCCGAGGCCCTGGAGGTCCAGGCTTTCGCGCCTGGCGACATCCCGTGGTCGGGGATCGCCTTCTCAACGAGTATCTGGGCACTCCGAGACTGGGTCGCCCTGCGGCATCCCGACCTCGTCGCAGGCTCGGTGCCGATTCGCTCGCGCTGACCTCTTTTCCGGCGCGCCCCAGTCGGGCGCCTGGGCGGGCCGGCCTACGAGAGGTCGATGTAGATGTTCTTGGTCTCCGTGTAGAGGTCGAGCGCAGCCATGCCCAGCTCTCGACCGATCCCGGACATCTTGTAGCCGCCGAACGGCGCCTCAGTATGGACGGAGCTGTTCGAATTGACGCTGATGACGCCGGACTGCAGGCCCTTCGCGGTCCGCAGCGCCTTGCCGATATCCCGGCTCCAGACCGAACCCGACAGACCGTACGGCGTCGCATTCGCGAGTCGCAGCGCCTCCTCCTCCGAATCGAAGGCGATGATCGAGACGACCGGCCCGAAGATCTCCTCGCGGGCGATCCGCATGTCGTTGGACACGCCGTCGAACACGGTCGGCATGAGGTACGCGCCGCCCTCCAGGGAGGGGTCGTCAGGTGCGTCGCCTCCAATCACGAGCGAGGCGCCCTCACCGAGCCCGATCTCGATGTAGTCGCGGACCCGGTCGCGCTGCTTGAAGCTGACCAGGGTCCCCACCTCCGTGGCGTCGTCGGCCGGATCGCCGACCTTCACCTTGCGGGTCGCGTCGACGAAAAGCTCCACCAGCTTGTCGTGGGCAGACCGTTCCACGAGGATTCGGCTCCGGGCGCAGCAGTCCTGGCCGCAGTTGTCGAATACCGAATACGGCGATTCGCTGGCGAACCGGGCGAGGTCGGCGTCGGCGAACACGATGTTGGGGCTCTTGCCACCGAGCTCGAGGCTGATCTTCTTCACGTTGGCCGATGCCAGCCGCATGATCTCCTGGCCGGTCGTGGTCTCCCCGGTGAAGGCGATCTTGCCGATCCCGGGATGTGCGGCGATCGATGCGCCGGCGGTGCCGCCCGGACCGGTGACCACGTTCAGGATGCCGGCCGGGACGCCGGCCTCGAGGGCCAGCTCGGCCAAGCGGATCGCAGTCAGTGGCGAATAGCTGGCGGGCTTGAGGATTGCGGCATTGCCGGCGGCAAGGGCGGGCGCCACCTTCCAGGAGGCCATCAGGAGCGGGAAGTTCCAGGGGACGATGAGCCCCACCACGCCGATCGGCTCGCGGAGCGTCAGGTCGATGCCGGGCTTCGAGACGGGGATCGTCTGGCCGAAGAGCTTGTTCGCGGCCCCGGCGTAATAGTCGAAGACGAGGCTCGCGCCGATGACCTCGCCCCTGGCCGACGTGATCGGCTTGCCCGTGTTCCGGCTCTCCAGCTGGGCGAGTTCCTCGCTGTTGGCCTTGATCAACGCGGCCAGCTTTGCCAGCGTCCGCCCACGCTTGCCGGCGGCCCAGCCAGCCCAGCCCCTGCGATCCTCGAACGCCTTCTGGGCGGCCTCGACGGCACGGTCGACGTCGGTTTTGCCGCCGAGCGGGGCCGTCGCGATCGTCTCGCCGTTGGCGGGGTTGACGATGTCGAACGTCTGGCCGTCGGCGGCGTCGACAGGCGTGCCGCCGATCACCATCTGGGCCTGGAGGCGCTCAGTATCGGCCGAGCCGGAGGGAGCCTGTTGGGTGGTCATGAAAGGGGCCTCAGGGTGTGGAACGGAGGTCGGAAACGTGGCGTTCGATGATACGCCGGGCGGTACGATGGCCCGCGATGGGCGGTTCGTCTGCGCGCGCTGACCCGCTGGCTGCAAGGATCGCGGCCCTGCTCAGGCCGGCCTCATCCGGACCTTCCTCGGGCGGCAGCGGCCGGATGGTGGGCGGCCTCGTCGCGAGCCATGTCCGAACGCTCATCCTGGCCGTCGTCGCTCTCGTCGTCGTCGGCTCGATCGGTTTCGTGGTCCTCGAAGGCTGGTCGATTGGTGATGGCCTGTACATGACAGTCATCACGATGACGACCGTCGGTTTCAAGGAGGTTCGCGAACTCGACGGCGTGGGCCGCCTCTGGACAATGCTGTTAGCCGTGGCCGGGGTCGGCGTCATATTCGGGACGATCGGCATCGTCGCCGAGTCGATCCTGGTGGAGGCGGCCAGCGGAGTGCGGGAGAAGCGCAAGATGATCGATGCCGTTGCGGTGCTTAAGGAGCATTTCGTCCTGTGCGGGTACGGCCGGGTCGGCTCGACGGTCGCCATTGAGCTCAGTCACGCCGGGCTGCCGTTCGTGGTGGTGGACACGAACCAGGAGTCGCTCGACGTCGCGCTCGAGGACGGCTACCTCATCGTCCACGGTGACGCCACCCGCGACGCGACGCTGCTCGCGGGTGGGATCGGGCGGGCAAGAGGCCTCATCACCACCGTCGATTCCGACGCCAATAACGTCTTCGTGACGCTCTCCGCAAGATCCCTGAACCCGGCCCTGTTCATCGTGGCGCGGGCCAACCAGGACGGCACGGAGGCCAAGCTCATGCAGGCAGGCGCTGACCGAGTGGTGTCGCCCTACACGCGTGCCGGTCGCCAGATCGCGGAGCTCGCAGTCCGCCCTCGCGTGGCCGATTTCATCGACTTTGCGCTCTCGCACGGCGAGCTGGCGTTCTCGATCGAGGAGGTCGAGGTGGCGGCCGCAGGACCCCTCGAGGGGCGGACGGTCGGTTCACTGGCGGAGGAGGGGATCCACGCTCTCGCGATCGTCCATGGCGCGCGCGACTACGAGCCCAATCCGGCCGCCGAGCGGCCGCTCGCGGCGGGCGACGGCCTCATTGTCTCGGGCACCGCCGAGACGCTGAAGAGGCTCCGCGCGCTCGCCTGAGCCGGCCCGGCCGCTCGCGCCTTGCGGCCTCAGCCCGCTTCGGACTCCGCCAGAGTCCGCTCCGCGGCGGCCATCGCCGCCCCCACGATTCCGGCGTTGTTGCGCAGTTGCGCGGCGACGACCGGCGGGCGCACCGTGAGGAGCGGGAGGAACCGGTCGGCATTCTTGCTGACGCCGCCGCCGATGATGATCATGTTTGGCCAGAGGATCTTGTCGATGGCGTCGAGGTGCTCGTCGACGTCGGCGGCCCATGCCTTCCACGACAGGCCCCGTCGCAGGCGCGCCGCCGCCGCTGACCGCCGCTCGGCGTCGCGGCCCCGAATCTCCATGTGTCCGAGCTCCGTGTTCGGAATCAGTTTGCCGTCGAGGAACATGCCCGATCCGACGCCGGTCCCGAGGGTCAGAACCAGCACGACACCCGCCTGATCCTTGCCCGCGCCGAAGCGCACCTCCGCGAGGCCGGCCGCGTCGGCGTCGTTGAGTACGATCACCTGCTGCTCCAGGGCCTTCGCCAGCGAAGCCTCGGCCGGGTGGCCGATCCAGGCGGGGTCGATGTTGGCCGCCGTCCGAGTCACCCCGTCGATGACCACACAGGGGAGGTCGACGCCGACGGGGACGGATGTTTCGGCCGGCAGGGCGGCGGCCTGTCTGATCCGCCTGACAAGGCGGGCAATCGAGGCGATGACCGCCTCCGGCGTGGCAGGTTGCGGCGTCGCGACCCGCAGGCGCTCGCTGACCAGCTGACCCGTGTCGAGGTCAACTGCCCCTGTCTTGATGCCACTGCCCCCGACGTCGACCCCGATCGCGAGACGTCGTTCGTCCATGACCGCCGCTCCTCAGCCACTCGCTTGTCGCCCCTCTCAGTCCCTCATTGCAGTCTAGCGTGCGGAATCGGGCCGGCTTGCACGCTTTGTCGGTAACCCATCGCTTCTCAGAGTCGCGACAGCCCGAGGCCTCAGCGTTCCGATATCGCACTCATTGCTGCTGTACACATACGTGCTTCCGGTAACGCTGTCGACGACCGTCCTTAGCGCGGTTCGATCGTGTCCATCGCTGCGCGGGGCATCGAGGACCGATAAGCGAGGCTCGTTGAACCGCTAATCGGCAGCGAAACGCCCGTGGCAATCATGGGGACGATACGGGCGGGCTGAAGCCTAAAAGTGCGGGCTGAAGCCTAGAAGTAGTTGACCGTGATGCCGCCATCGACGACGAGCTGGGCCCCGTTCGTCCAGCGGGACTCGTCGCTGGCGAGGTACATCGCCATGTACACGATCTCCTCGGGCTTGCCGAAGCGCCCGGTCGGGTTGCGGGCAAGGCGGATGCGCTTCGCCTCCTCGTCCTTGACCAGCCAGTCCATCAGGAGGGGCGTCTCAACGGGCCCGGGGCAGATCGCATTCGAGCGAACGCCGTTCGGTCCGAATTGGACGGCGAGGCTGCGCGTCAATGCCAGCAGCGCACCCTTCGAAGCCGTGTAGGCATCCTGCGGCACCGAGCATCCCAGCAAGGCCACGAAGCTGGCGATGTTGATGATCGAGCCCGATCCCCGCTCGACCATGGGCGGAATGGCGTACTTGCAGCCCAGGAAGACGCCGCGGACGTTGACCGCCATCACCTGGTCCCAGGTCGCGACATCGGTGTCGATCACCGAATGATCGGCCTCGGGCATGACTCCGGCGTTGTTGTAGAGGACGTCGACACGGCCGAAGGTGGCGATCGCGTGGTCGACCATCGCCTTCGCGTCTGACTCCCGGGAGACGTCGGTCTTGACGAACGTCGCCTCGCCGCCCGCGTCCCGGACGAGTTGGACGGTCTCATCGCCGGCAGCCTCCCCGAACTCTGCCACGACGATCCTTGCGCCTTCGGCAGCAAACATGAGCGCGGCCGTGCGGCCCATCCCGCCACCGGCGCCGGTGATGATCGAGACCTTGCCGGATAGTCGCATCGGTTCTCCTTCTGGCGGTCGCGGTCGATCAGCTGCGCTCCAGATAGCGCTGCCGATCCCAGGGGTGGACCATCGAGTCGTAGGTTTCCTGTTCCACGCGCGCCGCGTTGAGGTAGTGGTCGACCACGTCCTGACCGAAGATGTCGACCGCGGCCTGGGAGCCTTCGAGCTCGCGGATCGCCTCGTGAAGCGCTCGCGGCATCCTCGGGACGCCCTTGGCCAGATAGCCGTTGCCCTTGAACTCCGGGACAAGTTCCAGCCCGTGCTCGATGCCATACATGCCGGCACCGATCATGGCGGCGTACGTCAGGTACGCGTTCATGTCGCCCCCCGGGAAGCGGTTCTCGATGTGGAGTCCGGGCCCGTGGCCGACGAGGCGGAAGCCGGTCGTCCGATTGTCCCGGCCCCAGACGACGTTGACCGGCGCCCACGACAGCGACGCGTAGCGCTTGTAGGAGTTCACGTTCGGGGCGACGAAGATCGCCAGCTCGCGTGATAGGGCCATCATTCCCGCTACGAACCGGGCGCCCTTCTGCGACAGCCCGTACGGCAGGCCCGCTGAGTCGTCGTTCATCAGTGCCCGCTGGCCCGGCGCGTCCCAGATGCTCATGTGGAGATGTCCCGACGAGCCAGTCCAGGTGTGGTCCGGTTTGGCCATGAACGTGATTCCCCAACCGTTGAGATAGGCGATCTCCTTGGCGCCGTGCTTGAAGATCACGCTTCGATCGGCCGACTCGAGGACCTCCTCGTAGCGGATGTTGACCTCGTGCTGGCCGGGCGCGGCTTCGCCCTTGCTGAACTCGATCGGGATCCGGGCCGCGGTCATCTGGTTGCGCAGGAGGCGGTGAAGGGGCTCCGCCTTCGTCGCCTGGAGGAGGTGGTAGTCCTCGTTGTACGTCCCAAATGGCTGCGGGACCGTCCAGCCCTTGGCGCTGAGCTCGTCCCAGCCGTCTTTCAGGACGTAGTACTCGAACTCCGAGCCGGCCTTGATTGTGATCCCGAGTGCGTGCGCGCGCTCGACCTGGCGCTTGAGCATCGTGCGTGGCGAGACCGGGATCTCCTCGTGGGTCTCCTCATCGATCGTGTCCGACAGGACGAGGGCGGTCCGCTCCAGCCAGGGCAGGACGCGCAGGGTGTCCCAGACGGGGGCGGCGATCCAGTCCCCGTAGCCGGTCTCCCAGTTCATGAGGGCGAAGCCCTCGGGCGTGTTCATCTCCATGTCGGTGCCCAGGAGGTACGTGCAGAAATGAGCACCATGGTCGATCACGCCGTTGAGGAACGCCTGGCCCTGGACGCGTTTGCCCATGAGCCTGCCCTGCATGTCGGTGAGGGCCACGACGACGGTGTCGATCTGGCCGTCGCGGACCATCTCCTCGAGCTCCACGAGGCGCGGGTGCTTGGTGGCGTGGCTTTCGGTGCTCATCCGGTTCCTCCGCGCTGTTGAGTCGAGAGATTGCTGGCGATGTTGCGATCAGGCCGGGGAGGGCGCCTTGAGCTCTTCAGCCGCGTATTCGAATTCCCTCTCGATCTCGGTGAGCTCTTCTTCGCGACCCATGACCTTCGGGCCGTTGAAGCGCGAGCGGGCCCACGCGAAGAAATAGACGACGAGAAGCGCGACGGTGCCGACCATGAACGGCCAGCTGATGTTCCCCGACGTTGGGAAGCTGAACAAGATCATCAGGACGATGATCCAGAAGATCGCCAGCCAGGCGCTGAGTTTGGACCAGCGGCCGAGGCTCCAGACGCGTTCCTTGAGCCAGTCGGTGGTGGTCGCGCCGAGGTAGATGACAATGCCGTACGCGGCGTAGAGGAAGATCGTGCTGATCGCGGTGATGATCACGATCGCGATCCCGCCGCCACCGGGGCCACCGAGCCCGCCGACGTAGAACGCGGCCACGGTGAACAGGAACGCCACGACGACGATCGCGACGAGCGCGTTGATCGGCGTTCGATATCGGTGCGAGACCTTCCGGAGGATGCCGGAGCCCGGCACACCGTCATCGCGAGCGAAGGCGAAGAGCATCCGCCCGGCGGAGGCCACCGACGACAGGGTGCAGAACGACATCGCGATCGCGATGCCCGCGCCGAGCAGCTCCCCGAGCGTCGCGAGGTTGTAGCGCAATGTCTCGTAGACGGCGTAGCCGCCGCCGAAGTAAACCGTGCTGTACGTCGCCGGATCGGCCTTCGTAAGGTCGGGCGGGAAGAGCGTCGACAGGTTCGGGAGATGCGTCGTGAGGGCCAGCAGGAAAATGTAGCCAACGGCCGCGGACACGGCGACCGAAAGGAACAACCCCCAGGCGCTCGAGACCCGGGCGCCGACGGTCTCTTCGGCGACATGCGCCGACGCGTCGTAGCCGGTGTAGGTCCAGTTCGCCTGGAGCAGTGAGAAGAACAGCGCGAGAACGACCGGATACGTCGAGGCGGCGCCGTAGCTGAGGTTGATCGGCCCGATGACGTTCGCCCATGAGCCGCCGGTATCGAGCGGTTGGATCTTGAACAACGTCAGTCCCGATGCGTCGGGCTTGCCGGCAAAAAACACCAGGACGACCACGGCAGCGACGATCGCCATGTGCCACCAGACGCTGACCTGGTTGAGGAGCGCGACGAGGTTGATGCCGGCGATATTCAGGACGAGGCAGATGGCAAGAAGGACGCCCATCGTGACGAGGGCGCCGGACAGGATGGGAACGCTCCCGTTCGCGAGAACGACAGAGGTGTTGTCGAAGGTGACCCCGACCTTCGAGAGGAGCGGGGTCACGATGGATACGTTCAGGAACTGGGCCGCGGCGTAGGCGATCCCGGCCACGATCGCGAACTGGCCGATCAGGTTGAACCAGGCCGTCCACCAGCCCCAGTCCTTGTTCTTCATCCGCGAGGCCCAGTAATAGAGGCCCCCGGCCGTGGGGTAGGCCGAGGCAATCTCCGACATCGAAGCCGCGATGAACAGGACGAAGACGGTCACCAACGGCCAGCCGATCAGGACGGCCGCAGTGCCGGCCCAGGCCAGGCCGTAGTCGTACAGGATGACCGCACCGGTCAGGATCGAGATGATCGAGAAGCTGATGGCGAAGTTGCTGAAACCGCCCATCGTGCGGTACAGCTCCTGTGCGTACCCAAGGCCGTGCAGGTCCTTGACGTCCGCGCGAATCGCCTCTTCGCGCGTTTGCCGCTGAGCCATCGAGACCCTCCCTCATGCCGTGCGGCGAATGAGGGCGCCTACCCTCGCCCGGCCGCCGTGCCGGGACTATACGCTCCGTGAAATGCGCGAGGAAGGTCCCGGCGTCAGGCGACGGCGCGACCTGGTGGCGCGACCTGGTCGGGACCTAGTAGAGCAGGTTGGCGTCCGAGGGGAAGGAGAAGTCGAAGGCCCCCGGCGGCAGTGCGGCATCCGGGTCATACGCCACGACCACCGCCTCGCGGGTCACGTCGCCCCCGATCGTTTCGATCAGCCTGGTGATGACGCCGTCGATGCGGTCCACCGCGATCTGGATGTGGAAATCGGGACGATCCGCCGCCAGTTCGATGGTGCGGGGGTGGTCGCACTCGAGGACGATTGCCTCGCGGCCGGCGACCTCGTCGGTTCCGGAGATGCGGCAGGCGCCGGTCGACAGGACGTTCTGGCAGTAGCCGGACGGATGGAGGAAGGTGTCGGGAAGCGTCTCGGCCGGCAGGGCCGTGACCGGCTCGTAAACGGTCGACGTTTCGGGGAAACCGCGATCATCGAGCCCACGCGGCCGGTTGCGGACGGGGCGCTGCGTGCCGATCCGGTGGAGCGCCGAGTACGTTCGGACCATGTTCCCGTCGGTCACCCAGAGCTCGTAGTTGCCGGCCGTTCCACGGCCGGGTTCGCTCGACAGGATCTTGGCATGGCCGGGATGCTGGAGGGTCGTGTCGACGACCGCCAGGTGCTCGCCGGTGGCCGTGAAGGACCGTTCCTCGATGCGCATCCTGAGCGTCTCGAACCGCCGCTCCGCGTCGCGCATGAAGGCGAAGAGGTCGTGGACGGTCGGCAGGCCCACTGGTAGCGCGACGATGGCGGGCAGGCCAATGTCCGCCCGCGCAGCGGACCCCGGTTCGGCCGATTCCAAGCGTTGAGCGGGCAACATCGCGCCGGGATTGTAGCGGAGCTGCGTGCGGGCCCGACATGCTGGCGTTCGAATCCGGCCGCGTCGCGAAGCACGGCACCCGAGCCTCCCCGCCGTAGACTGCCTCGCGATGAGCATCGAGCCCGGCGTCTTCCGCGCGATCCTCGGGCACTTTGCCACCGGCGTGACGGTCGTCACGACGCTCGAAGGCGATCGGCCTTCGGGGATCACCGTGAACGCCCTATCGTCGGTCTCGCTCGAACCGCCGCTGGTTATGATCGCCCTTGACCGGCGCCGATTCATCACGCCCACCGTCCGCCGGGTCGGGCGTTTTGCCGTGAACGTCCTTGCCGAGGACCAGCACCCACTCTCGGATTGCTTTGCCGGTGCCGAGGTCACGCCCGGTCGCGAGGCGTTCTGCGGGGCCACGTGGAACCGTGGACCGACCGGACTGCCACTGCTCGACGGGGCCCTCGCGAACCTCGAATGCACGGTCGTCCAGACCTTCTCCGCGGGCGACCACGATCTTTTCATCGGCCGTGTCGACACGCTGGCGGCGACCGGCCGGGCGGCGGGTCCACTGCTCTTCTACCGCCGTGAGTACCTGAGCATCGAACGAGCCCGAACGGCGGCCGTGGAAGGCAAGCCGGAGGCCTGACGGCAGATGCCGACTCTCCACGCAAATGGCCTCGACATCGGCTATGACGTTCGCGGTGCGGGCCCGCCCGCCGTGCTCCTGCACGGCGCGACATCCTCGGGACGCGAAGACTTCGCCGCGCAAGTGCCGTTGTTCTCCAAGGCGTTCCTCGTTCACCTCCCGGATGCCCGGGGTCACGCGACGACGCGATGGGATGCCGCGAGCGGCTTTCAGGCGGAATGGCTCGTCGATGACCTGGTTGCGTTCGTCGATGCCCTGGGACTCGCGTCGTTCCACCTGGTTGGCTTTTCGATGGGGGCAATGACCGCCCTGCAGTTCGCGGTGCGCCATTCAGAGCGCCTCAGGACCCTTGTCGTGATCGGCATCACGACGCAGCGCGAGCCGAGGGCAAGCGTCGCCCGACGGCTGATGGATCCCGATCGGGTCGACCGGCTCGATCCCGCCTGGGCCGCCGAGCTGTCGCGGCGCCACGATGCCGTGCAGGGCGAGGGAGCATGGCGGCGGCTGCTTCCGGCCATTGCGGCGGATGTCGCCGCGCAGCCGCTCCTCACGCCCCGCGACCTCCGTCGGGTCGAAGTGCCGGCCCTCGTCGTCGCCGGCGATCGCGATCCCTTCACGCCCGTCGATTACGCGTGGGGCCTGCAGCGCCAGCTGCCCGATGGCCGCCTCCTGATCGTCCCGGACTGCGGCCACGAGGTCATGGTGCGGCGGCCGGGCCTCTTGAACGAGGCCCTCGCGGGCTTCTATCGGTCGACAGAATCGACTTCCCGCCGGAGGGTCGCCGCGCACGGCGGTACCCGGGCGGACCTCGCGTCCCTGACCCATCCGGCTTCGCCCGCCGACATCGAGGAGACGGACCTGGAGTGGCTGGACGAGTCGGCCAGAGCCCGCCGGCCGTTGGCTCCGCCTGAACCGACACCGCTTCCTGACCCGCCGCCACCTCGTGAATGAGTTTCAGGTCAAGCGCACCCGAATCGCGACGGCTCCCCGCAAATCGACCCCAAATCACTGCTCAGCGGCTGTCCGACCATGGATACTGTCTCGGATGACTCCACCAGGGCACGCGTGAGCGAATCGTCCGTGCCCAAGGTCCGCGTCGAGTTCCCGGCGGTCGGGAGCTCCGGCTCGATCGCTGGCGTCGCGCTGATCAGGCTGAACCGGCCCGAGGTTCTCAACGCGCTCGATTTCGCGCTCATCGGCGAGCTTGTGGACGCACTCGAAACGCTCGACGGCGATGCGGAATGCCGCGCGATCGTCATTACGGGGGCCGGCGATCGCGCCTTCGCCGCCGGGGCCGACATCAACGAGCTGGCCAGGCAAACGCCGATGAACCTCCTGATCGATGACGAGTTCTCCCGATGGGAGAGGATCAAGCGCATCCGCAAACCAATCGTCGCCGCCGTCCGGGGGTTCGCCCTCGGCGGGGGCTGTGAGCTGGCGATGGCCTGCGACATGATCGTCGCCGCCGACGACAGCCAGTTCGGCCAACCGGAGATCAAGCTGGGGGTGATGCCCGGCGGGGGAGGAACGCAGCGCTTGACACGCGCCGTCGGCAAGGCGAAGGCCATGGAGCTCGTGCTCACCGGCCGGACAATGAGCGCGCGAGAGGCCGAGGCACACGGCCTCGTCACGCGGGTCGTTCCATCCGAGGCGACCCTCGACGCCGCGCTGGAGCTCGCAGCGCAGATCGCATCCATGCCGGCCGGCGCCGTCATCGCCGCCAAGGAAGCCGTCAATCGCGCGCACGAGCTGTCACTCGAGGCCGGTCTCGAATTCGAGCGCCGAAATTTCTACCTCCTCTTCGCCAGCCAGGATCAGCGCGAAGGCATGGACGCCTTCATGGAGAAGCGGACGCCGGCCTGGAAGGGCCGCTGAGGGAGCGGCAGTGTCGATCGATCGTGAGCTACCTGGACGGCGCGAGGGGCGCGACGACGACCCGGATCGCGGCGGCGACGTCGTCGATGCGGCGCGGCCATCCGACCGCAGACCATTCCCGACCTTCCTCGTTCCGTTCGACGAGAACGCGCCGATCAGCGGACATATCCCCGCGCCTGCGTCTTCGACGCCAATCGCGGAGGCACCGGAGCACGATTGGGCGGCCGCTTCGAGGTTGGTCTACCCGGCTCTCCGCCCTGTGGGAACCAAGGGTCTCCGCGTCGACCAGGTTCGTCGTGATCGCCTCGCCGACGAGGCGGCCCGGAGCCATGCCCAGCCGCTGCTCGACGACGGCCCGGCCGGGCTGCCCATCGTGTACGCCATCACCGCCGGCGGCTTCGACGTGATCGCGAACGGCGACCATCTCCTCTCGTGGGGAGTCGACGCATCGGTCGTGCGCGCGGCGGCGATGCGGAACCTTGCGGCCTGGTCGGCCGCCGCGCCGTGGACCGACGAGGTCTCCGGCGATCGGCGGCTCGTCTCGTCGGACTCGGGTGACGGCTGGGATGCGGCCCGGATCCTCCTGTCCGACGTGCGGGCCCATCTCGCCAATGAGCTGGGCCCCACCGGGCGCGTCCTCGTCGGACTCCCCGAGCGGCATCTCCTTATCGCCGGAACCCTGCGATCGGGCGATCTGGAATTCGCGGCCCTGTTCGGCCAGTTCATCGAGGAGAATTCGAGCGGGGCCGACGAGCCGATCGACGGGCGGATCTTCGAGCTCGTCCGCGGCGTGCTCGTCGCGTTCGTGGCCTGAGGAACCCCTAACGCCGAGTCGCAGGGGAGACGAGATGGCCGACCCGCCCGCGTTCACGACGATCCGGTACGAGGTCGAGGACGCCATCGCCATCGTCACGCTCGATCGCCCAGAGGCGTTCAATGCCCTGACGGTCACGATGCGTCGCGAGCTCCTCGCCGCGTTCCGCCAGGCAGATCGGGATGGTTCGGTCAGGGTCGTCGTCCTGACCGGCGCCGGCCGGGCCTTCTGCGCCGGCCAGGACCTCAAAGAGCGACTCGAGCCGGGCGCAACCCCGTTGCTCGAGGAGATTCGGGAGCGGTATAACCCGCTCATCCGGGCCATGCGGCGGCTCAGGAAGCCGATCATCGCCGCGATCAACGGCGTAGCTGCGGGAGCGGGCGCAGCGCTTGCGCTGGCGTGCGATCTGCGGATCGCAGCCGAAGGATCGCGCATCGACCTCGCTTTTGGCCGGGTCGGCCTGATCCCGGACAGCGGCACCACCTGGGCGCTGCCGCGCCTCGTGGGCGCGTCCAAGGCCGCCGAGCTGGCCCTGCTCAATGAGCCGCTGCCGGCCGAGCAGGCTCGCCAGTTCGGGCTGGTGGCCAAGGTCGTGCCGGCATCTGCCCTCATGGACGAGGCCCGGGCGATGGCCGGACGGCTCGCGGAGCTGGC
The DNA here is from genome assembly GCA_036570185.1 of Candidatus Limnocylindrales bacterium. GTDB lineage: Bacteria > Chloroflexota > Limnocylindria > Limnocylindrales > CSP1-4 > DATCPH01. The sequence goes on from DATCPH010000094.1 coordinate 20,549, forward strand.
CCCCGTGGCATTGATGCTCACGAAGCGCGCCCTGGAATACGGCCAGTCGACCGATCTCGATTCGGCGCTCGAGTACGAGGCGATGCTCCAGGGCGTGGCCG
>DATCPH010000095.1:0-13754 GCA_036570185.1 Candidatus Limnocylindrales bacterium
GCCTTCATCCCTCGATATGGCGCGTTCCTGATCGGCAGCGGGACGGGCAATGCGCCACGAGCCTCGATGTCCGACACGGCGGCCCAGTAGGCCACCCCGGATCGATTCGACTTGGGTGCCGTGGCGATGTAAGTCGCCGCCTGGGCCAGCGCGTATTGGGCCTCTGGAAGGCCGACCCAGTCGAGCGCCTGGGCTGCCGCGACCGCCACCTGGAGCGCGCGCGGGTCAGCATTCCCCACGTCCTCCGATGCCGAGATGATCAGGCGCCGAGCGATGAACCTGGGGTCTTCGCCGGCGGCGACCATCGCCGCAAGCCAGTACAGTGCGGCGTCCGGGTCGTTGCCACGGAGGCTCTTGATGAACGCCGAGACGGTGTCGTAGTGGCCGTCTCCCGCCCGATCGTAGGCGAGGACGCGCTGCTGGGCGGCCGCTTCGACGTCCTCGAGGCGCGGCGCGACTCGGCCCTCCGCATCGCGGATCCCTTCGCCCTCGGCGAGCGCGACGGCGGACTCGAGGACGTTCAGCGCGGCTCGGGCATCGCCGCCGGCGATCGAGACCAAATGCTCGAAGCCCTCACCGTCAAGGGACACGCCGCCACCGGGCCCGAGGGAGCCGCCGAGGCCGCGCTCTGGATCGTCGATCGAACGGCGGACGACCGTTGATACATCCGCGTGCGTCAGTGGCTCGAGCCGCCAGACCCGGAGTCGCGACAGGAGCGCGGAGTTGACCTCGAAATAGGGGTTCTCGGTCGTCGCGCCGATCAGGGTGACGGTCCCGTCCTCGACGTGGGGAAGGAGGGCGTCCTGCTGGCTCTTGTTGAAGCGGTGGATTTCGTCGATGAAGAGCACCGTCCGAGTGCCGTTCAGGGCGAGGCGGTCCTGGGCCTCCGCGATGAGGCCTCGAACGTCGGCGACGCCCGACATGACCGCCGACAGGGTGGAGAAGTGGGCCCCGACCGCGTCGGCGAGGAGCCGGGCGAGACTTGTCTTGCCGGTCCCGGGCGGGCCCCAGAGAAGAATCGAGGCGAGATGCCCGCGGGCGATGGAGCGACGCAGTGGCCCGCGTTCTCCCACCAGGTGCTCCTGGCCGACGAACTCGTCGAGGGTCCTCGGACGCATCCGGGCGGCCAGCGGCTGACGCTCCGCCGGCGGTCGGAACAGGGCCTCGGGCCGGGCGCCGGGAACGCGTCGCGAAGGCATGCCCGAAGTCTACGCGGCGGGGATCGGTGCTCCGAGTTCAGGTGCCCGCCGCCCGTTCTGCGGGCTGTTTCTGTCAGGCGATCTTCACCCGGTCGTTCGTCGACGCTTTCTTGTCAAATGGGCGTTCCGCGTGGCATCTGGCAGGAACCGGCGCGCGTTGACGCCCAATTCGTGCACGAGCCGCCATTGGGCTGTCGCCACGCAATCACGAGCGATCGCCTGGTGGTCGGCTGTCAAGAATTCGGTCGTGCCGTGCGACGTGGGCGGGCCCTGCCTCTGCTACGACGCCTAGCCCCCCGCCCGCCCGAGGCAGCTCTCGCGATCAGGCCTTGATCACGCCCGTGACGTTGATCAGGACATCGAGCACGATCAGGATCACGACCATCAGGCCGCCGGTCAGGGCGATTCGCCTGACGTCGCGCGCAACGTACGCGTACTCGTGCGAGGCCCTGACGCCGAGCGGTTGCGAGGCGAGGGCCGGATCCGGGGCTCCGTACCGACGTGCTGAGGCTCCGGTCGAGGTCGAGGCGAAGGTTGCGGCCCCGGCCGAGCCGGACGTCACGCTCCGTGCCCCGATCGTGCCGCTCCCGGCCGCTCGCTCCTGGGCAACGAGCTGCGCTTCGAGGTCGGCCGCGCGGGCGATCTCCGCTTCAGTCAATCCTGATGGCGACGCGCCTGGCTTCTTCAAGGCGTCCGGTGTATCCAGGATCCCCGGCGCGGCCTGGCCACCCAGCACCTTGGGCGCAGATCCGGGCTGAGCCGCCGGACGCGCACCGGATCGGCCGGGACGCCGGCGCTGGCCGGGCCGGCCAGAGACGCGGGATCGCTTCGCCATCGGCGGCTGCGGCCTCCTGATCGGTCGAGGCGGCCCGCCCGGACCGCCGACGCGGAAGGATAGCATCGGCCGGCTGCCAGAAGCCACGTCGGCCGGCTGCGAGAAGCCACGCCGGGGAGTCCGCCCAGGGCAAGGGCCCTGCGCTACACTCGCCCGTGCCCACCAGGAGGATGCCACCATCGACGCGTTCGTACGCCAAAATTTGACCGCCGTTGTCGTCGTCCTGGCGGTTCTGGTCGTCGTTCTGCTCGTCCTTGGGGTGATCGAGTATCGGCAGCGCTCGCGGCTGGGCGCCCGCCTCGAGGGCCTCACCCGCGGCGCCGATGGTTCGAGCCTCGAGGACATCCTGAGCGCTCACCTGGACAAGGTCTACGAGGTCGCGCGCGAAGTGGACCTCCTGTCGGCGCGGACGGCGAGGTTGGAGGCTGAAACCCCGCGGTCGCTCCAGCGCGTCGGGTTGGTTCGGTTCAACCCGTTCGAGGACACCGGCGGCAACCAGAGCTTCGTGATCGCCCTGCTCGATGGCAACGGCGACGGCATCATCCTGAGCAGCCTCCACGCCCGCTCCGGGACCCGGATCTACGGCAAGGCCGTGAACCGCGGAAAGCCGGAGACGACGCTGTCCGACGAGGAGTCCCAGGCGCTCCGCGAAGCCCTCGTCCCCAGGTCCGCCCTCGCGACGGCCGGCCGGCAGTGAACGGTCGGACCGCCGGGGTCCGCTGACAGGCAAGCTGTCACGAGGGTTGGCGATGCTGCTGCCGTGCCCCCTCGAACGATCGACGATGCAGCCGACCTCTCAGCCCCGGTCTGGGAAGCGATGACCCGCACGAGGACGCGGGAACCGTCGGCGCTCGAGCAGATTCCCGTCTGGGACGGCTTCGAGCTCGCCGCGGGCGCGCTCGCCGACGGCGATCCCGCGACCGGGCTCGATGCGCTCGTCGGCGGCCTCAATCCCGAGCAGCTCCGTGCCGTGACGCACGGCGAGGGCCCACTCCTCGTGGTCGCGGGAGCAGGCACGGGCAAGACGCAGGTCGTCACCCGACGCATCGCCTGGCTCGTGGGAACCCGGCGCGCCAAGCCGTCCGAGATCCTGGCCCTGACCTTCACCGACACGGCGGCCGAGGAGATGCAGGTCCGTGTCGACCAGCTCGTCCCGTACGGCTACACGGACACGGCGATCAGCACATTCCATGCCTTCGGCGATCGCCTGATCCGCGAGTTCGCCCTCGAGGCCGGGCTGCCGAGCGACGTCCGGGTGCTCAGTCGCGCCGAGGTGGTGATCTTCCTGCGCGAGCACCTCTTCGAATTCGAGCTCGACCAGTACCGACCACTCGGCGATCCCACGCGTTTCCTGTCCGCCCTTGCCACCCTCTTCTCACGCTGCAAGGACGAGGACATCAGCCCGGCGGCCTATCTGGAGTACGCAGATCGCCGTTCTGCGGAAGCCGCCCGCCTTGGCGCCGCAGTAGCCGCGGCGAACGGTGACGCGACCGACGCCGAGCGCGACGCCGCCGATGCACTCGCCGAAGACGCCCGCCGCCAGACTGAGCTCGCCCGAGCGTATTCCCGCTACCAGGAGCTGATGGCAGGGGCCGGATTCATCGATTTCGGAGACCAGGTCGCACTCGCCCTGCGCCTGCTCCGGGACTCGCCGTCGATCCGGGAGCGCGTCGCAGGCCGATTCCGATACATCCTCGTCGATGAGTTCCAGGACACCAACCGAGCCCAATCTGAGGTCGTGGCGCTGCTTGCGCAGCGTCACCGCAACCTGACCGTGGTCGGCGACGACGACCAGTCGATCTACAAGTTCCGGGGCGCCGCGATCAGCAACATCCTCGAGTTCCGGGAGCGCTATTCCGGCGCGCGGATGGTCGTGCTTCGCCGGAATTACCGGTCCCTGGCACCGATCCTCGATTCCTCTCACCGGCTCGTCCGCTTCAACGATCCCGACCGACTTGAGGTTCGGGCCGGCATCTCGAAGCAGCTTCGACCGCAACGCCTCGGGGCCGCTCCACCCGTGCGTCATGAAGCCTTCGCGACGGGTTCGGATGAGGCTGACTGGATCGCGGCCGAGATCGGCCGCCGGATCGGCGTTGGAGCGCGACCGCGGGATCACGCCGTGCTCGTCCGTGCCAACGCGGACGCAGAGCCGATCCTGCGAAGCCTCAACGTCGCCGGCATCCCGTGGCGCTTCTCGGGGGCCTCGGGGCTCTACGCCAGACCGGAGGTCCGGCTCCTGCTGGCCTTCCTGCGGGCCGTCGCGGATCTCGGCGCGAGCGTGGACGTCTACGCGGTCGCGGCTTCGGAGGTCTACGGACTTGGCGGCGAGGACCTCACCGCGATCGTCAACATGGCCCGTCGTCGAAACCGGCCGGTCTGGGAGGTGCTCTCGGAGCTCGACCATCAGCCAGGGATCCTCCGTATCTCAGCTGAGACCCGGAAGGCCGTTGGCCGCGTGGTGGCCGACCTTCGGCGCTTTGCCGACCTGGCCCATATTCGCCCTGCCGGTGAAGTTCTGTATGCGTTCCTGCGCGACACAGGGCTCCTCGCGCGCCTTGCCGCGACCGACTCCGCAGCGGCGGAGGAAGCCCTGGCGAACGTGGCCAGGTTCTTCGAGGTGGTTCGGACTCAGTCGATGCTCCTCGCAGACGACCGAGTGACGTTCCTCGTCCCGCACCTGGCGACCCTGATCGAAGCCGGCGACGACCCGGCCACGGCCGAGCTCGACCCCGACGCCGACGCGGTTGCCGTGCTCACGGTCCACAAGGCCAAGGGTCTCGAATTTCCGGTCGTGTTCCTTCCCGGCCTGGTCGCGGGGCGATTTCCGGCAGCGGCCCGACGAGACCCTCTCGCGCCGCCGGTCGAGCTCGTGCGGGGAACGCTTCCCGAGGGGGACTTCCAGCTCCAGGAGGAGCGCCGGCTCTTCTACGTCGGGATGACGCGGGCTCGCGACGAGCTGATCCTGTCAGACGCCGCCGACTACGGCGGCGCCCGGGTCCGGCGCGTCTCGCCGTTCGTGCTGGAGGCGCTCGACCTGCCCCTGGCTGCCGGGACCGCCGGCGCCGGGGCACAGGTGTCGTCATCGCTCCAGCGGATCGCCGGGTCCGGCACGCCTGCTCCGATGGTCGATCCCACGCGGCGCCCAGGCTCCGAGCCGCTGCTCCTGTCGTTCTCCGGGATCGACGACTACCTGACCTGTCCCCTGAAGTTCAAATACGGACACGTGGTTCGCGTTCCGATCGCCCCGCATCATTCGATGATCTACGGGGCGGCCCTCCACAGGGCTGTCCAGGAGTTCCATCGCCGCCACGCCCGCGGCGACCTCATGAGCGAGACGCAGCTCTTCGAGGCCTTCGAGCTCGCCTGGTCGAACGACGGCTTCCTCTCCCGCGAGCACGAGGAGGCACGCCTCGAGGCCGGCCGCAACGCGCTCCGGCGTTTCCGGGAAGAGCAGCTGAAGCCGGACGCGGTCATCCCCGCCTACGTCGAGCGCGAGTTCAACTTCAGCCTCGACGGCGACCGCATCCGGGGCCGCTGGGACCGCGTGGACATCGAGCCCGCGACCAAAGTTGCAGATGGCAACGACCGGCTGAGCGCCCGACCGCACGCGGATGTCGTTTCCCCGACGCTCGATCTGCTCGGTCGCGAGCGAGTGACGATCACCGACTACAAGTCGAGTGACGTTCGGGATCCAGTCAAGGCTCGCCAGCGCGCTCGTGATTCGCTGCAGCTCCAGATCTACGCGATGGCCTACGAGGCCATGACTGGGCGATTGCCCGACGCGGTGCAACTGCACTTTCTCGAGTCGGGCCTGGTGGGACGTGTCGACGTCGACCCGAAGCGCCTCGCCAAGGCGCGCCGCAAGATCGCCGAGGCCGCGGCCGGCATCCGGGCGCGGGACTTTGCGCCGAAGCCGGATGTCCTTGCCTGCTCCTATTGCGCCTATCGGGACATCTGCCCGTCGAGTGCGGCGAGATAGCACGGCCGCCGGTCTCGCCAGGCGCGTGGCCGGGAGCGCCTCACCGCTGGAAGTCGGCGCGATCACGTTCGATTTCGGGAACACGCTCGTGCCCGTCGATCGGGCGTCGCTGCGCGCCGTGGCCGACACGATGGCTGCGGGCCTTCGCACGGCAGGCACGATCGATGACATCGACACGTTCCTGACGGCCTGGTCCGAGGAGCGCGAGCGCCAGTTCCGCGAGGAGGTACCCGCCCTGCGGGAGGTCGACCTTCCGCAACGCGTCGTGCGCGTCCTGGCGCGCGGTCGGGGGATGGAGCCCCCGGCAGATGGGACCCGCTGGGACGATCGTGCCGCAGCCGCTCTCGTCGACCCGGACGAGATTGCGACCGCCATTGGCGGATACAGCGAAGCGTTCGTCGCCACGGTCCCGGCGGATCCCGAGGCCGGTCCCACGATCGCCGCGCTGGCGGGCGCCGGCTACCGGCTTGGCATCGTGTCGAATTGGCCATTGGCCGCCACGATCGACCGCTATGTTGAAGCCGCCGGTTGGGCGCCCTACCTCAGTGCCATCGTGGTCTCGCAGCGCGTGGGTACGATCAAACCGGAGCGGGCGATGTTCGACGCAGCGGAGGAGGCGCTGGCGACGCCCGGGGAGCGCATCCTGCACATCGGTGACGATTGGTTCGCGGACGTCGTGGGTGCATGGCAGGCCGGCTGGCACGTCGGCTACCTCCGGAACCGACAGGGCGATTCGCCTCTTCCGACCTCGCTGCCGCAGCCAGGCGTCACGCCCGATTTCGTGATCGATCGCCTGTCGCAAATCGAAGCTCTCGTCGGCGCCGCGCGCGCCGGGCGCCGCTAGACTCGGGCTTCGTGGAACCCCGCGACCGAGCCGCGAACCTCGCATTCTTCGGCGCAGCAGCCATCGCCTGGGCGCTGGTCGCGGTCGTCGTGATGAACCGCGATCCGCGCCTCGACCCGGGCGCCGGACTGCTCGGGGCCGCCCTCATGGGACTTGCGGTCGGGCTCACGGCGGTGCCACTGTTCTGGCTGGCGGTCTTCGCTCGACACCGCCGCATCGCATACCGGGGAGACTGGGTCCGGGCGCTGCGCCGCAGCGGCTGGGTCGGTGTCCTGGTCCTCGCCTTCGTCGTGCTCCGGCTGCAGGGCGCGTTCCAGCTGCCGATCGCCGTGTTTATCCTGGTCATGGTCCTGGTAGCCGAGTCGACGCTCTCCGCCGAGCGCTGAGAGGTCGCTGCGGGGTGTAGGATCGCGACGGCGCGCCCCGCTGGACGAACGGCTTCGAACCGGCGGCGCTCCCATCGAGACGCTCTCTCCCGCCGTCTCGGGGAGGACTTCGTGGCCAGGCGCCACCACGACACTCCGTCGTCGGAGACCGACTTCGCCGCGGCCAATGGCTGGGACGGCTCGGACGAAGTGTTTTCCGACTTCGATCTGCCGACCTACGTCGGCCCGACGACCTTCCTGAACCTGCCCTGGGTGACGGATCCGGCCGAGATCAAGGCCCGAAATGTGGACGTGGCGATCCTCGGCGCCCCTCTCGACGATGCGGTCACCCATCGGTCCGGCGCCCGCTTCGGCCCACGGGCGATCCGAATGGCCCAGTACACGTCGGGATCGATCAACTCGTTGCAGCTCGACGTTCGACCGCTCGAGATCCTGACCGTCGTCGACGCCGGTGATGCGAACATCGTCCCGTCGCGGCTCGAGCGCGCCCACGCGATGATCTATCGCAAGGTCCACGACGTGGCCGCCACCGGAGCCATTCCGATCGTGCTCGGCGGCGACCACTCGATCACCTGGCCGAGCGCGACTGCGATCGCCGAGCTACGACGCCCGGGCTCGATCGGGGTGGTCCATTTCGACGCCCACGCAGATACTGCGGCCGATGACTGGGGCCAGCTCGCCGGCCACGGAACGCCGATGCGGCGTCTGATTGAGTCGGGGGCCGTCGCCGGCCGGAACTTCATCCAGGTCGGCCTCCACGGCTACTGGCCGCAACCGGCGGTGTTCGAGTGGATGCGCGACCAGAAGATGCGCTACCACTTCCTGCGTGAGATGGAGGAACGGGGCGTCGAAGCGGTGATCGACACCGCGATCGACGAGGCGCTCGACGGCCCGGACGTCATTTACCTGTCGATCGACATCGACGTGATCGACCCGGGCCTCGCGCCCGGCACCGGGACGCCCGAGCCGGGCGGCATGCTCACCCGCGAGGTGCTGAGGGCCGTCCGGCAGATCGTTGGTCGGGTGGAGCTGGCGGGCATGGACGTCGTCGAGGTCTCGCCGCCGTACGACCATGCCGAGACGACCGCCATGGCCGCCAACCGACTGGTCCTCGAGGCCATCAGCGCCCTGGCGGTCCGGCGCCGCGACGGGCACCCGGTGCGCTGGACGGCGTGACCGGCAGGGTGCCTCGGGACCCGGCCACGGCCGAGGCCCTCGCCCGGCTCTACGACCTCGACGTTGCCGAGGATCCGGGCGATCTGGACCTGTACCTCGCCCTTGCGGCGCGGACCGGAGGGCCAATCCTCGAGCTCGCCGTCGGCAGCGGCCGGCTTGCTGTGCCGCTCGCGGCCGCGGGCTGGGATGTGACCGGTGTGGACATCGACAGCGCGATGCTGGCGCGGGCGCGGACGGCCGCCGCCGCGGCGCGCTCCGCCGGCGGACGGCCCGCCAGCGAGGTCGGGACGCGCCTGCACCTCGTTGAGGCCGACCTGGTCGACCTCCGGCTCGAGTCCGCGGGGACGTTCCGGCTCGCGTTCATCGCCCTGAACTCGCTCCTTGTCCTGGGCACGCGAGCCGCCCAGCGTGCCGCTGTCGGGACCCTTGCGGCCCACCTCGCCCCCGGCGGGATCGCCGCTATTGACATCTGGCAACCCGACGCGGAGGACCTCGCCCGCTTCGACGGCCGCCTGGTTCTTGAATACCCACGGACCGAGCCGGAGACCGGGCGGATCGTCACGAAGATCAGCTCGGCGACCCACGACGCTGCGACGCAGCGGGTGGAACTGATCTCGATCTACGAGGAGGCGCTCCAGGGTCAACCGGCGGTGCGCTGGGTCCGCCAGGACACGCTGCGACTGGTGTCGGCCGACGAGCTCGTCGGCTATGCGGAGGACGCGGGACTCGAGATCGAGCAGCTCGCGGGCGGCTACGACCTCGATCCGATCGCCCCCGCCAGCGATCGGGCGATCCTGGTTGCCGTCCGGCGTTGATCGGCCGGCGTTGATCGTCCGTCGGGCGTTGATCGGGGTCGAGCTTGCTATAGTCGAGCGCGATGCCGACGAACGATCGAGTCCGCCTGCTCGTCGTGGAAGACGTCCCCGAGGTGGCGCGGTTCATCCGCTCCCAGTTGGCCGAGCAGAGCGCCGTCGAGCTCATCGACATCGTGAGTGCAGGATCGCGCGTGGTCGGCGAGATCAAGCGCGATCGGCCGGACGTCATCGTCGTCGACCTCCTGCTCCGGGGCAGCGTGAAGGGTCACGAGGTCGTGGAGCAGATCCGACGCAGTGGGATCCCGCTCTCCGTGATCGCGATGACGGTTCCCCAGCACCCGGTTCGCGTCAGCGAGGAGCTCGGCGTTCACGGCGTCCTGACGATGCCCTTCTCGGGCTATGAGCTGGTCGGGCGCGTGCAGCAGGTCGACCGCGAGCGCCGGGCCGGCAGCGGCCTCGGCGGGACGCGAGGCATCGCCGTATTTGCGCCGAAGGGCGGGGTCGGCAAGACCACGATCGCGCTCAACCTGGCGGCGGCGATTGCACCCATCGCGGGACCGACGCTCCTCGTCGATGCCAGCCTCCAGTTCGGGGACCTGCGAACGCTCCTGCGCGTCCCGCCGGGCGTCGGGTCGATCCTGGACCTGCCCACGGACCGCATCATGCCGGACGACCTCGAGGGGGTCACGTGGCACGACCCCGCGGGCATTGACGTGCTGCTCGCCCCGCCCCGGATCGAGATGGCCGAATTGGTGACGAGCCGCGACGTCCTGCGCGTGCTGTCGCTCCTGAGGCGGCTCTACTCGACCGTCGTCATCGACCTGAGCTCCGTCGTGAACGATGTGAGCCTGGCGTTCCTCGACGCGAGCACGACCGTTGTTGAAGTCGTGACGCCTGAGTCGACCTCGATCCACAACGTCCTGGCCATGGAAGAGACGTTCGCGGCGATCGGCTACCCGCCGGGCAAGGTGCGTTGGCTGATGAACCGGGCCGAGGCATCCGATGGCGGCTCCGAGATCGCCCACAGCCTCGGGCGCGAGCCGGACTACTGGGTCCGATCCGACGGCCGTCTCGTCGTCCGCTGCAACAACGAAGGCGTTCCGTTCGTGCTGGCGGAGCCGCGTGCAGCGATCAGCAGGGATATCGGCCTCATCGCGTCGCAACTCGTTGCCCACGGCGCCGCGCTCGTCGGCGCCGGCCTGGCGTAGGTCTGCGGAGTCGTGTCGGATCCACGCGCCATCGGCGTCTTCGACTCAGGGGTCGGAGGCCTGACCGTGCTCCGCGAGATCCTGCGGCGCACACCGGCCGAGTCGACGATCTACCTCGGCGATAACGCTCGTGCGCCGTACGGCGTCCGCTCAGATGACGAAGTGAGGGCGTTCTCGATCCAGGCCCTCGATGCCCTCATGGAACGTGACGTAAAGGCGATCGTCGTCGCCTGCAACACCTCCAGCGCCTTGGCCCTCGGCGATCTCCGTCGCCGGTACGACCTGCCGGTCCTGGGTGTCATCCGGCCCGGCGCGGTCACCGCGGCCCTCACTACCCGCAATCGTCGCGTCGGCGTCATCGCGACCCCGGCCACGATTCGCTCCCATGCCTATTTCGCCGCGATCAAGGACGAGAATCCCGCGGTCGAGGTGTATGAGCATGCGACCCCGGCCTTCGTGCCGATGGTCGAAGCCGGCGAGATCGACGGCCCCGACGTCGAGGCAGCGGTAGCTGACGCACTCGCGCCGCTGCTCGGGGAGCGCGACGCGGCCGGCGACTTCATCTTCCCGTTGCCGGCCTCGGCACGGATCGACACGCTGCTGCTGGGCTGCACGCACTACCCGCTCTTGCGGCCGGTCATCTCGGCAGTTGCCGGCACGGGGATCGCGATCGTCGACTCCGCGACCGCCACCGCCTCCGCCCTCGCCGAACTTCTGGTCGTGAACGCCCTCGAAGCGCCCGGGACGACCCGCGGGACGGCGGCAGACGCTGGAGCCCGGGGCCACGAGGCGCCCGCCGAGAAGGCTGCTCCACCGGTCCACGTTCAACTTACGACCGGCGGCGTTGATGCGTTCCGGGTCATCGCCGACCGGCTGTTCGGCGATGACTTCGCGGATCTCCAGACGATCGATCTCGCACCCAGCCGGGCGGCGGCCGGGTGAGCGGCTGGCGCAACGACCGCCGCTGGCAGGCAGGGTTCCTGGTCGGCTCCGCCCTGGGTGCCGTGGCGACCGTCCTGGGCCGGCGTGCTGAGCGATCGGCACGGCGAGGCTTGATCGATTGGGCCGAGGCTGAACGCATTGCGATCGCCCGCCTCGCGCGGGCGCCGGGCCGGCTGTCGGCCGCAGAGTTGCGCGCCACCGAGCCCGCGTATGCAGCCGCCATGTCCGACATCGTGCCGGCGCTGACGGTGGCCCTCGGGACGAGCCTGCCGGGCGTGGTCGAACGGGCCGAGGTCGTCGATCGAGCGGGGTGGGTTCGGGCCAACCTCGCCACCTTCGCCGGGCTCATCGGTCGAATCGAGCGCGACCTCGTGGACCAGGTCGTGCCGGCCGGTGGGGGGCTCGCGAGCGCCGGCATGGCAATCGTCAATCGCTACCTGTCCACCCGCCAGTTGGGCTTCCTGCTGGGGTTCATGGGAACCAAAGTTCTCGGTCAGTACGACCTTGCGCTGCTGACGGCCGAGGCGAAGGACGCCCGCCTCCTCTTCGTCGAGGAGAACATCCGCACGACGGCCGCAGCTCTCGGCGTGCCGATCGGCCCGTTCCGGACCTGGATCGCCCTTCACGAAACCACGCATGCGTTCGAGTTCGAAGCCCATCCCTGGCTTCGACCGTATCTCGCGGGAAGACTCGAGCGCCAGCTGGCCCTGTTCAACCGCGATGCGCGTTCGCTTGGACGAGAGGCCCTCCGAGGGCTCGGGCGAGCGCTCCGCGGCGAGGGCACCGAACACTGGATGGAGCGGCTTATGGGCGACGAGCAGCGACGGCTCTTCCGGGAGATGCAGGCCGTCATGAGCCTGCTCGAAGGCTTCAGTGACTACATCATGGACGAGGTCGGCCGCGACCTTGTCCCCGGCGTCGAGGCGATCAGCGCTCGTTTCCACGAGCGCCGCGAGCGGCGATCGCCATTCGAGCGGGCCGTCCTTCGCCTCACCGGAATGGACCTCAAGTTCGAGCAGTACAAGCGCGGGGAGGCCTTCGTCCGGGCCATTGCCGCCGCGCGTGGTCCGGCGGCCGTCGCGCGCCTGTGGGACGGCGTCGAGACGCTGCCATCACCGGAAGAGATCGCTGCGCCCGACCGATGGATCGCCCGCGTCCTCGATTCGCCCAAGGCGGCCTGATGGCAGGTTCCCGCGTAATGGCAGGTTCCGGCGGCCCGGGGCCGGGCCACGGTCCGGGCGGGGTGCCTGCCGCCATTGCCCTCAGTCCGATCCTCTCAGGGCGCTACCGCCACGGAGACCTCGTGAGGATCCAGGCCGCGGCCCCCGGATCCCGGATCGTGACGATGTCCGTGGAGGGCCTCGCCGATGGTCCGGTCGATGACGTCGAAGTCCTCCTGCGCGGCTGGCTCAGCACCGATGCCTTCGACCGGCTCCTCAGCCGCGCGCCGAACCTCACCTGGGTCCACTCGGCGACGGCCGGCGTCGAGCGAGCGTTCACCCCGGCGGCGATGGAGCGCGGGATCGTCATCACCAATGCGAGGGGCGTCTTCAGCGCACCGATCGCCGAGTACGTGATGATGATGGTGCTGGCCATCAGCCGCCGGCTGCCGGAGCTCCTCGAGCTCCAGCGCGAGCGGACCTGGCAACCGCTCGAGGGGTCCGAGCTTCGCGACGTGACCATCGGAATCGTCGGCCTGGGCTCGATCGGCCGGGCCGTAGCCGCGCTCGCGGCGCCGTTCGGCTGCCGGCTCATCGCGACGCGGCGGCACCCCGAGGCGTCCGCCCTTGCCGGTGGCGCTGGTGCCCTGGCCGGTGGCGCGGGCGCCCGCGACGGCGAGCCGGGACTCGAGCGAGTTCTGGGGCCCGGCGGCCTGCCCGAGCTCCTCGCCGAGTCAGACTTCGTCGTGCTGGCCACACCCCTGACCGCGGACACCGAGGGCATGATCGACGAGGACGCGCTCGCCGCAATGAAGCCGGGTGCATGGCTCATCAACATCGCGCGCGGCCGGCTGGTCGACGAGCGGGCATTGCTGCGCGCCCTATCCGAGAACCGGATCGGTGGCGCGGTTCTCGACGCGTTCCGGGAGGAGCCACTGCCCTCGAGCTCGCCGTTCTACGACCTGCCGAACGCGATCCTGACCCCGCATACGTCGTGGTCGAGCGCCCGCGTCCTCGATCGGTCCGTGGAGCTGTTCTGCGAGAACCTCCAGCGGTACGCCGCGGGCGAGACGCTCCGGAACGTGGTCGATCCGTCTGTCGGTTACTGAGCCGCCCACCTTTCGATGCAGATTGCAATCGTGGGGTTGTCGGGGGCCGGTAAGACCACCGTCTTCAATACGCTGAGCCGAGGTCACGCCCAGACCGGCGG
>DATCPH010000096.1:0-55837 GCA_036570185.1 Candidatus Limnocylindrales bacterium
GCTGCCCGCGATCTTCGGGTTCGGCCCGGCGCCGTTCGTGCCGTTGGCGCTGCTATTGCTGCCGTTCTTGCTCACGTTCAGTTCTCCGTGCTCTTGAGGCTAGGTGGATTGTCGCTTTGCTTGCTGGCGGACGTGGAGGATCCGCTGGATGACGGTGACGATCGAGCCCACGATGATCAGGCCGAGCGCCACGAGGAGGACCAGCCCGCCCGGCGTGAGAGACGCGCCGCCCGCGCAGGTCGGGCACGACGAGGTGTCCGGCAGGGTCGGGAGGAGTCCGGCCAGAACAAGGGCAAGGCTGAGGATCACCAGGCGGACTTCGCGCGGCATGATTCCGACGGCCGCCATGCCGGTGCCCGCCGTGAAGCCGAGACCCTCGGACTTGGCGCGGGTGTAGCTCACGAGCATGGCCGATCCGAGGGCCGCCGCCGCGAGCGCGGTGCCGTGCAGGATCCCCAACCCCTCGAGGCCGATGGTGACGCCGATGTAGACGGCGACTTCTCCGGCCCGGTCGAAGACCGAATCCATGAACGCTCCAAGCCTGCTCACCCGGCCGGTCGCGCGAGCGAGCGTGCCGTCAAACAAGTCGAAGGCGCCACCGAGGAAGACGACGACGCCGCCGGCAAGCCAGAGCTGGCCGGCCACGAGGATCGCCCCCACCACCGTGATCCCGAAGCCGATCAGGGTGAGGGCGTCGGGCGTCAGGCCGAGCCGGCCCATCCCGAGCGCGATCGGTTCGAAGACTTTCTTCACGCGGGATCGCGACTCGTTCGAGATCGTCATGGTCAGCCCGCGAACCCGAGCACCGCCCGTTCCCGGGCGGCGAATTCGGCGAAGGCCTCGCCGCGCAGGCGGCAGACCGTCTCACGACCCTGGCGGCGAGTCTCGACTACACCTGCGGCGCGGAGGCGCCCGAGGTGCCACGACACGAGCGGCTGCGAAAGGCCGACCTGCTCAATGAGGTCGGTCACCGTCGCGTCGCCACGCGCGAGCCGCTGCACGATCCGCAGCCGGTTGACGTCGGCGAGGGCCTTGTGGAACGCCCGCAGGGCACGCAGCTCGTCGGGCGCGTCGACGACAGAGGCGATCGTCGACCGTAGATGGGCGGGTGAAGGGCTCAGAGGAAGGTCTCCGGGACGTCGGATGCGCTTGGCGACGTTTCGGCGCGTCGCATCAACGACGGTTTATATGAATATGCGTTGATCCGGAGCCGATGTCAAGCGCAGCCCTTGTTGCCGCGAGCCGGGCGGGACCGAGGCGTACGAGCGGGAGCGAGGCGAAGGGCCGGCAACCCGGAGGTCGGTGGCCGCCCTCCGGGATCAGCGACAGTCGGGCAGGTAGAGGAGGCGGTTCTCGGAGGTCGCGCCGCGAGCCGTGCGCAGGAATTCGCGGCCGCATCGGGGGCACCGATCGATGACTTCGACGGCGGTCGTCACACCGTCGACATCCATGGAGTAGGCCTCGATCCCGCGCCGGATGCTCCGGATCGCGATCGGCGCCGGGATCCGCCGGCCATCGTCGAGGCACAGGACGGCCACGTGCCGGTGATACCCGTGGATCAGGGTCGGTTCCTTGTCGGTGGCGCGGACCCGCTTCTGCGCGACCGAAATGCCGGGGACCGGGCCGGTCGGCGTCAGCATGGCGGCAGGTTCTCGAGGTTGTTGCCCGGGGTGTGGTCGGGTTCCGTCGTGATGTACGGCCGCAGCGAGCACCCTGGCTCGGGGCAGCCGGCGACCTTGCGGATCCTGGCCGCCGATCGGCCGTCGCTCGTATACCACGCCTCACCTCGATCGATCGAGCTCACCACCTCGGACCGTGGGTAGTAGGTATTCGAGGCCGTGCACACCCCGACGATGTGCTCGTGGGTCCGGAGGGCGGAGGACTCCCTGCGGGCTCGTGTAACGACGGCCAAAGCACCAGTCCTTCGGGGCATCGTCTTGACCACTGGACGTTGAAGTTGGCCGCAAATCCCCCCTCCCGAGCAGTGGCGTGCGACCTCAGTGGCGACGATAAGTATTTACAAGTAGCGGGTCAAGCAGGAATTCCCACGACCATGGGCTTCGAACTCTGTCGACTGCTTGTGTGGACGGGCCCCCGGGCGGGCGGCGTTGATATTGGGCCGAACGCGATGACGAGGTTCTATCTCGCCCAGGCAGAAATCCTGTTACTTGGGATAGCTTCCCCCGCCTCCACCGGCGAGCACGGTCGCAACGATCGTCCATGCCGACATGAGGCCCAGAACCAGCGAGGCGCCGACAACGCGCAAACGAGACGAACTGAACGGGCGCATGAACCCTCTCCTTCTGTCGCCCGTCCGAGGGGTGCGGGTGTCCGCTTGGCAAAGTACCCTTGGCTCCATGAGATTGTCAACTATCGCTAAACATCACACCCTCCGTCCTGGGTCGCCGGGAATGGCCGAACTCGGTGAGCGGATTCGGACTCTCCGGGGCGACGCCGGCCTCACCCAGGCCGAGGTCGCCGCACCGTTGACTCGCGCGTACCTGTCCGCAATCGAGCACGCCAAGCTCGTTCCGTCGCTTCCCGCTCTCGTGCTCATTGCCGCGGGACTCGCGACGACGCCGGCAGCGCTTCTCGACGGAGTCAATTTCCTTGCGCCCGGCGAGTACACTGCCAGCCATGCCCCGTCCAACCGTCGCACTCGCGAGTCTGGACCGACCAATCGCCGAACGCTTTGGGGCGCGCCTGAAGGCAGCCCGCCTGCGGGCAGGCCTGACACAGGCCAGGCTCGCCGAAGGTCGCTACACGAAGGCATACATCAGCGCGCTCGAAAACGGGCTGAGTAAGCCGTCGATGGCCGCGGTGCACTTCCTGGCTGGGCGGCTCGGGACCAGCCCGACCGAGTTGCTCGGCGCTTCCGACGCGCGCTGGGGCCGCGTCGAGGCCGACTTGCGCTTGGCTGCGGGGGACTGGCAGGCCGCAGCCGACGCATACGACCACCTGCTCGAGGAGGAGCAGGCGCCGATTCGGCGAGCCGAGCTCCTGCGAGGGCGGGCCGAAGCGAACAGCCGCCTGGATCGACCGGCCGATGCGGTCGAGTCGGCGGCGGAGTCGGCGGCCATCTTCGATGCGAACGGCCTCTCGGCTGACGCCGCCCTGGCCCGCTATTGGCAGTCCGCCGGCCTCTATCGACTTGAGAACTCCGAAGAGGCGCGAGCGCTCCTGCGCCAGATCATCGATGCGATCCGCGGAGGGCTGAAGGCCGAGCCGGACCTCGAGCTACGTGCCCTGATCGCCCTCGCCATGAACGATTCGCGCGAGGGACGGCCCGACCGTGCCCTCACCTATCTCAACGAAGCGCGGGCACGGCTCGGCGAGCTGGACGACCGTCGGCGCGCGGCGTTCCTGGAGTCGCTGGCGATCAGCTACCGGGAGAGCGGTGACTACGAGGCGGCGGTGACCATGGCTACCCAGGCCATCGCCTACTTTCGCGCCGCCGAAGACGAGCTCGAGGTTGCGCTCCTGGACAACGAGCTCGCGCTCACCCACCTCGCGTTGGGCACCCTGGAGCGCGCCAACGCTCATGCGCTTGCGGCGCACGAGCGCATGACGCGGTTGGGGGACACTGTCAGGCTCGCCGACGTGCTCGAGACCCAGGCACAGATCGCGGTCGCGCTCGGCGACCTGTCAGCAGGGGAAGCGCATGCGCTGGCGGCCATCGAGGCCGCCGGGCCGACGGGCAACTTCAAGGCTGCCATCGATGCAGCCATGACCCGGGCCCGGATCGCCCGCAGGCAGGGCGACCTGCCGCGGGCCACCGACATCCTCGAGCGGGCGCTCGCTGATGCGCGAGCACACGGCCGTCCGGCCCAGGCGCGCGACTGCCTGATCGCGCTCAGCGAGCTCGCCGCCGAAACCGGCGATCATGCCCACGCCTACGAGCTCGTCCGCGAGGCCCTCGCCTGACGCTGAGGGCGTCATAGGCTGGCCGAGATCGAGATCGCGGTCGACGGACGAGGTCGGGATCGACGTCGCGACGTCTCGATAGGCGCACCTACCTGATTCGTCCAGCTCGGCCGAATCGACTGTCTCAGAACGGCAACACTTGCTTGACAGGACCCGTCGCGCGGCTACGCTTTGGATCATGACGCTGATCCGTATCGACACCGTTGACGCTCCGCTCAATGGGCGCAACCTGCTGGGACCGGCCATCGGGCTCGTCCGTCGGGCCATGGCGCTCGGGCTGCTGGGCGATCAAGACGTCATCGACCGAATCGATCTCGACCTGATCCGGGGGATCGCCCGGGAGGCCTCGTCGGCCGGGGTGGGTCAGGATGCGGCGATGGCGATCCTCGAGAACGGCAACCGGCCGGCGCGCCTGGCGACGCTCATCCGACGCCTGGACGAAGCACTGGCTGAGTCGCCGCTACCCGACCGGGAGCTCCGGGAGCTGCTGCGGATCTTCAGCGCCGACGACCTTGCCGCGCTGCTGGGGATCTCGAGCGTCAGCCTCCGCCGCTATGCAACAGGCGCGCGATCGATGCCCGACGTCCTGGCGGCACGGACGCACGAGCTCGCGCTCCTGGTGTCGGACCTCGGCGGGGCATACAACGAGATCGGGATCCGGCGCTGGTTCGACCGTCCTCGGGCGCAACTCGATGGAGATACGCCGAAAGAGGCGCTGGGCCCCGACTGGGATCCATCTGCCGAACCAACGCGCCGGGTGCGGGCCCTCGCCGCGGCCCTGGCCGGCGGCGGTCCGGCCACCTGACGGCTCTCGTCCAGCGATGATCGCCTTCCGGCACGCCGACAGCCGCTTCCCGTTCCTGTGGGAGACGGCCGATCAGCCGCCGGCCCGATGGCATGGCACTGGCGAAGGACCGGTCCACTATTTCGCGGAGACCGCGGATGCCGCCTGGGCCGAGTTTGTCCGCCATGAAGGCATCACGGACCCCGACGATCTGGGCGGCGTCGCCCGGTCGCTCTGGGCGATCAGCGTGCCGACGCCACCGCGAGTCCGCCCGATCCTCCCAGCGGCCATCGTGAGGGGCGGAGTCGCCTCGTACGAAGCTTGCCGCGTCGAGGCTCGGCGCCTCCGGGCGCGCGGGGTTCGCGGGATCACCGTGCCGTCGGCGGCCGTCGACCCCGCGACGCCGAGCGGGTTCCGGACGCGCGGCGGCCTGCGCCCGGGGCCTCGGCGCCCGGAGCGGGTCATCGTCCTCTTCGGCCCCCGTCCGGACCTCATCGGCTGGTCGGCGTGCGCCGAGGGCCGGCCGCGGGACGACCTCTTGAAGCGCGTGAGGCCCCTGACTGCGTGACCGGTCCGGCCCGGTCAAGCTCCCGCGCCAGCGACGCTCGCGGAAGCGCGAACGCCTACGTCCTGCTGGCCGTCCTCGGCGTCGGCGTGTTCCTGTCCGGCCTCGAGCTGATGATTATGGCCGTCGCCCTGCCGTCGATCGTCGGTGACCTCGGGGGCTGGACGGAGCTTCGGCGGGCCTCGTGGGTCATCAACGGCTACCTGCTGGTCTTCATCGTCACGATGCCCCTCGCGGGCCGGCTCGCCGACCTGTGGGGGACGGCGCGGCTCTTCCTGGCCGCGCTCGTGGTCTTCACGGTCGGCGCGGCACTGGCCGGCCGGGCCCAGACGCTCGACGAGCTGATCGCCGCGCGGCTTGTCCAGGCTGCTGGCGGCGGGGCGCTGGTGCCCGTCGCCACGGCGGCCGCCTCGCACCTGTTCGATGGCCACGCCCGGCCCCGCGCCCTGGGAGTCATCGGCGCGTTGACGTTCCTGGGGATGGCCGCCGGCCCGTTCGTCGGCGCGGCGATCCTCGACGC
The DNA here is from genome assembly GCA_036570185.1 of Candidatus Limnocylindrales bacterium. Classification (GTDB taxonomy): domain Bacteria; phylum Chloroflexota; class Limnocylindria; order Limnocylindrales; family CSP1-4; genus DATCPH01. The sequence continues at coordinate 5,794 of DATCPH010000096.1, forward strand.
GATCCATCCGGCGGCTGCCCTTTCGCGGTTCGGCATCGACCGCGGGCCGCTCATGGCTGCCTTCGGGTCGGCCTGGCGGTTCGTGTTCTACGTCAACGTTCCGATCGGGATTGTGGCCCTGGCGCTCGGCTGGGCCGCTTGGGCCGGTTGGGACACACCGAGGCGCCCGACCCGAATCGACCTTGCCGGCGCGGTCGCCTTCAGCGCGGGACTCGCCGGCGTCCTCGTCGGGCTGACGCTCGCGGGCAGCAGCCGGGGTGTTGCCGGCGGCATCGACGCGGGCGTGGCGGTCGGTGTGCTGGTCGCAGGCGGGCTGATCGTCGCGGTCGCGGCTGTGCTGGCCGGGGCCGGTCGCCGCGATCCGTTCGTCGACCCTCGCCTGTTCCGGTTGCGTCCGTTCTCGTCTGCCGCCCTCGTCTCGCTGCTGACCGGCTACGGCTTCGCGACCGCGATCATTGGCGGCGCCGTCTTCGTCGATCGGGTCCTGTACGGCGGGCCGGACAGCCAGCGCCTGACGCTCGGTGCGCTGGCCGGCGCGACGGCGGTCGGCGCGCTCGTCTCCGGTTTCGCGGTGCGGCGCCTCGGCCTCCGATCGGTGACGGTCGTGGGGCTCGCGCTGAGTGCGGCTGCGCTGGTGGCGATGTCGGCCTGGAGCCCGGCCACGTCGATGGAGGGCGTTGCCGGGTCTCTGGCCGCGTTCGGGTTCGGTTTCGGACTCACCGTCACGCCACGCTCGACCGCGGCGGTCGAGGCCGTCGGGCGTGAGGCCTTCGGCGTCGCTTCGGCGACGGTTACGGTGGCCCGGATGATCGGGATGGCAGTCGGGCTTGCCGTCCTGGCCGCGTACGGTTCGACGACGATCGATCGCCTCGCCGCCCAGATCAACCCGGCGACCGACACGTGGCGGAGCTTCGTGCCGGCCGAGCTCCGCGACCGGCCGTTTAGGGACGGCCTCGTCGTCCAGGCGCTCGAGCGGTACCTCTCGGGGGAGGCTGCCCGCATCCTCGTCGGGATCTTCCTCGTCGCCGCCGCTCTGACGGTCGTGGCGTTCGTGCCCGCGCTGGCGCTGTCGCGACCTGCGAAAGCAGGCGCTCGAGCCCGACCCGACGCGACACGGGCCGAGGTCGCACAATCCGAGGATGAGCCGCAGCCCTCGATCGCCCTCTGAGCCTCCGATCGCGCGCCCCCGCAGAAACGCGGTCAAGCGCAAGGTCGCGAGGCCGGTCGTCGGCGCGGCCGGCAAGGGTGCCAAGAGCCCCATCGACAGCGCGATCAGCGGCCACGTCAAACCGACTGGGAGCGTTGAGATGGCTGGGCCGGCGTCGGCGATGAAGACCCGGATTCAGATCCGCCATGCCGACGGGACGACGGCATCGAAGGCCATAGCGGACGTCGGAGCGATCCTGTCGAAGCGCGGCACCTGCGCCTGGATCGACATCACGGACCCGACACCGGAAGGTCTGCGCGAGGTCACCGACGCCCTGCGGCTGCACCCGCTCATCGCCGACAACATCGCCGAACGAATGCAACGGGCAAAGATCGAGGAGATCGACGATGCCATCCACATCGTCCTCTTCGCACTGGCACTGGAGGGCGAAGCCGAACCGATCGAGATCGACTTCGTCCTGGGCGCCGGTTTCCTTCTCTCGGTCCACGACAGCGGCTGGGATCCCTACGATGCCCCGCAGCTGCGCGCCAATCCGGACGCGATCATGGGGAAGGGCGCCGACTACCTGATCTACGCCATCGCCGACTGGATCGTCGACGGGTACTTCCCCGTGCTCGACCGGCTCGCCGACGGGATCGACCAACTCCAGGAGGACGTCGTCGAGCGGGCTTCGCGCGGGACGCTGCAGCGGGTCTTCGCCCTGAAGCGCGAGCTGATCGGCCTGCGGCGGGCGGTCTCGCCGGCCCGCGAAGTCTTCAACCAGCTGACGAACCGCGAGATCCCCCTGGTCTCGCCTGAGCACGTCGTCTATTTCCGCGACGTCTACGACCACCTGCTGCGGGTCACCGATGAGCTCGACAACTACCGCGAGCTCGTGTCGGGCACGCTCGACGTCTATCTCTCGACGGTCAACAACAACCTGTCGCTGATCATGAAGCGGCTGACCGGCGTGACTGTGATCGTGGCTGGGATCGGCTCGATCGCCGGAATCTTCGGCATGAGCGAGGCCGGCCTGGCCTTCTCGGGGAGCGAGGCGTTCGGGTTCTGGATGGTTGCCGTCGGGACCGTGATCCTCGCTGCACTCGCTGCGATCGTCCTCCGCCGGATCGACTGGATCTGACCCTGCCGGATCAGTAACAGACGACCGGGTGCGGGGTCGGGTGGGCCGTCGAGTAATCCACCGGCGCGAATGAGATCGGCGCCGCGACGAGCTGGAGCTTGCGGGTCGTGCCGGTGGGCCCCTCGGAGGTCTGCAGCCAGAGCTGCTCGGTCGTGGCCGCAACCGCATCGTCGAGGTCGAGCTGGTGCCGGCGAACCTGGAAGACCTTGTACTTGAACTCGAAGTTGTCGCTGGTGTAGACGTCGACCTCCATGCCCAGCATCCGGCGACCGTTGTTGATCTTGGACTCGGTGAGGAGCGACAGGAACATGCCGACGCGGGCGTGCGCATAGATATACGTGGCAATCCCCTGGCCCGGCTGGCCGAGCTCCTTGATGTACATCGCGACGTTGCACAGCGGGAAGACGCCGGATCCCCCCGGCGGCTTGATGACCGGGATGTCGATGTGCATGCCCGCCATCACGACACGGGTGGCCACTCGCCCTTTCGGAAAGACCGCCGGTCCCACGACAAAGGGGTTCCGCGACGCCTCGGGCACCCCCGGCACGCCGGATGCGGTCGGGCCGCTGGGGGCCGCCGGAGGAAGGCTACCGAGGACCTCGGGTGCCTCGGACGCCGGCGGTCCGGCCTCGACCGGCCCGGTGTAGGAGAGCAGGCCGGCGATCACGAGCGTCACGCCGAGGGCGGTGAGCGCCGGCGCCAGGAGGTTCATCCGCGATCGGCCGGGAAACGTCATGGGCGGAAAGCCTAGCAAGGAAGGGCCTTGGCCGTGGGGTTCCCCGTGGGTTCCGTGGCGAGGCGGTCCGGCTGGTAATCTCGCGGTCGTGGGGACTCGGATGCCAATCTTGGCCGGCCTGCTCGCGGGCGCCCTCGTCGCCGTCACGGGGCTGGCTGCCGTCGTGGTGCTGGCGCCGGACCCCGGCGCGGCCCTGGCCTCGCAGTCCCTCCCGACAATCCCGCAGACGCCGTCACCCGAGCCCTCCGAGGTCGCATCGTCTGGCTCGGCCGCGCCGAGCGCAGGATCGTCCGGACCTGTCGGCTTCCACATCGGCGAACCGGCGCCGGCCCTTTCGGTCCCGCAGGTCGGCGGCGGGACGATCGACATCGCGGCCCTGAAAGGCAAGCCGCTCTGGATCTACTTCATGGCAACCACCTGCACGTCATGCAAGGACGAGATCCCGCTGATGAACGGCGTTGCCACCCGCTACGCCTCGACCGGGCTCGTCATCATCGCGATCGACGTCCGCGAGGACGAAGGGACCGTCGCCGAATTCGCCGGGCAGGTCGGCGCGAAGTTTCCCTTCGGGCTCGACGCCGACGGGACCGCGCAGCGGGCGTGGGGCGCCGTCTCGCTTCCGGTCCATTTCTGGATCGACAAGACGGGGATCGTCCGCTACGGAGCCCTGGGCGGCATCGGCAAGGACGTCATCGCAAAGGGCCTTGGACAGATCCTGCCCGGCGTCACGATCACGTTCTGAGCTACTTGCCGGCCCGGGCGTGAGAGGCGGGCGTCCATCGATCGCCAGGGCGGCGTCGTCGAACCCCGTCGGCCTTCAGTCGTCACGCCCCAGCGTCCGGGACGATGGTAAGTGGCTCCTCGGCGACCCCCGCGGCGGCTGGCGCCGCGCCGTGAGCGTGGACTTGGGCCGGTATGTCCCTTGGCGGGCTCCGTCGACCGTCGCGCGCCACATATCATCGCCCACGACGCTGGGACGAGACGAATGCCGACGCCGCCGGCCGACTGGAGCCGCCGGCCGGCTGGATGCCAGCCGTAGGGCCGCAGCTTCAGCCGATCGCCCGGGCGGCGTGCTGGATAAAGGCCGGCGCCAGATGATCGCCCTCGGGGCGTCGAAGAGCGCCGGCCTTGCAATCGTCGCGCCCTAGCGTCCCGGACGATGGTAAGCGCCCATCGGGCGACCCCCACGGCGGGTGGCCTCGTGCGGCGTGCGTGAAGCTGGGCTGGTTTGTCCCGTGGAGCGGTCTTGCGGCTGTCGCGGAGCACATACCATCGCCCACGGCGCTACGACGAGATGGAATGCGCGCGCCGGTGGAATGACGCGAAGCAGCCGCGGCCGGAGCCGCCGGCCGGCTGGATGCCAGCCGCAGGCCCGCAGCTTCAGCCGATCGCCCGGGCGGCGTGCTGGACGGCGTCGAGGAGCGGACCGGGGATCAACCCCAGGAAGACGGTCAGGATCGTTGCCACGGCAAGGCCGCCCCACAGCAACCGGCCGTGGCTGAGCGTCGCCGTTTCGGCCTGGGGCTCGCGCATGTACATGTAGACAACGACACGGAGGTAGTAGAAGGCGGCCGCCGCAGCATTGAGCACCGCGATCACTGCCAGGGCGGTGAGGGCCGGCTGCGTCTGCCCGGCCTGGACGGCGGCCAGGATGACGTAGGCCTTGGCGAAGAACCCGGCGGTTGGCGGGATGCCCGTCAGCGACAGCAGGAAAAGCGTCATCAGGATGCCCAGGATCGGTTCGCGGCGGCCGAGCCCGGCGAATGTTTCCAGGCTCGAGGTCACGCCGCGGCGCTTCTGGAGTGCCGCGACAACCGCGAAGGCGCCGAGGTTCATGAACGAGTACGCGGCCCCGTAGTAGAGGAGGCCTTCGAGACCGTCGATGCGTCCCCCGGCGTAGGCCGCAAGGCCCACCAGCATGTAGCCCGTGTGGGCGATCGAGCTGTAGGCGAGCATGCGCTTGACGTTGGTCTGGGTCAGGGCCACGAGGTTACCGAGCGTCATCGTCAGCGCGGCCAGGACGATGACGACGACCAGCCAGTCGGACTTGAGTGGGCCGAGGGTCTCGACGAAGAGCCGAAGGATCAGCGCGAACGCGCCGACTTTCGGCCCGACGGACAGGTAGCCGGTCACCGGCGTCGGCGAGCCCTGGTAGGCGTCCGGGGTCCAGTAATGGAACGGGACCGCGGCGATCTTGAAGGCAACGCCGGTGGTCATGAAGGCGAGGCCCATCGCCAGCCCCGGCGCGAGGGGCGCAGTTCCACCCGCGATCTTGGCGAGGTCGGTGGCGATCTCGGCGACCCGGGTCGTGCCGGTCAGGCCCCACACGTAGGCCAGGCCGAACAGGAAGATCGCGGAGCTGAATGAGCCGAGGAGGAAGTACTTGATCGCCCCCTCGGTGGAGTAGCCGTCGGTCTTGTGGAAGCCGGCCAGCATATAGCCGGGCAACACCATCAGCTCGAGGCCGAGGAACAGGAGCAGCAGGTCGGTCGAGGCCGAGATCAGCATCGCCCCCGTCATCGCGAAGATGATCACCATCGCAAATTCGGCCAGCGGCAGGGTCCGTGGGACGAGGTAGTCGGGCGCGAACGCGATCGTGAGAGCCACGATCGCGACGAACAGGACGTCCAGGAACGTCGTCAACGCGTCGACGGTGTAGGCGCCGCCGAAGGCCGTCGCCGGGGTCGTCCCGGTCTGGAGCACCACGAGCCCGACGATGGCCAGGCCGCCGAGCGCGACGCCCAGGACCGGCCGCTCTGCGCCGGGCCAGAAGAGGTCGACCAGCAACACCGCGGCCGCCACCAGGACGGCGGCGACCACAGGCAGGATCGTCACCAGATCCTGCGTTGTCACGCGGCCGCCGGCAGCTGCCGCCGGAGCACCGGCAGGGTCACGATCCGGACGACGACCACGGCGACGATCGCCCCGAGAGCAACCGCCACGTAGATCGGGGCGACGGGGATCGCCGTGGCGCTCCCGGCGTCGGCCAGGATCGAGCCCACGGAGTCACCGATGAGCCGCAGCACGAGACCCGGCAGGACGCCGAACGCGACCACGAGCGCGGCCAGGGGGGCGAGCGTCAGGATCTCGACGGGATCGATGTCGGTCAGGTGGTGGCCGAGGCCCTCCAGGAATTCCGACAGGGAGCCGGTGAAGAGCCGCTGGAACATCCACAGCAGGTATGCGGCAGACAGAACCATGACGGGCGTCGCGATCGCGGCGACGACCGGGCTGAAGATGAACGCACCGACGAGCGTCAGGAACTCGCCGATGAAGCCGGACAGGCCCGGCAGGCCGGCCGAGGCGAAGGCGAAGAAGCCGAAGATCGCGGCGTAGACGGGCATCGGGGTCGCCAGCCCCGACATCTTGGCGATCGTCCGGTCATGGGTTCGCTCGTAAAGGACGCCGACGAGCAGGAACAGGGCGCCCGTGATGAGGCCGTGGTTGACCATCTGCAGGATCGCGCCCTGCACGCCCTGCTGGTTGAACACGAAGATGCCCAGCGTCACGAAACCCATGTGGCTGACCGAGCTGTAGGCGACCAACTTCTTGAGGTCGGGCTGGACGAGCGCCACGATCGCGCCGTAGATGATCGCGATCAGGCTCAGCACGATGATCGCCGGCGCATAGGCGTGTGCCGCTCCCGGGAAGAGCGGCACAGCGAAGCGCAGGAACCCGTAGCCACCGAGCTTGAGCAGGACCCCGGCCAGGATCACCGAGCCGGCCGTCGGAGCCTCGACGTGGGCGTCGGGCAGCCAGGTGTGGAACGGGAACATCGGAACCTTGATCGCGAACGCCAGGAAGAACGCCGCGAAACCCAGCAGCTGGAGCGCGTCCGGGAAGTGAGTCGTGGTCGCGTACGCGCGCAGGACCTCGAAGTCGAAGGCACCGGCCCAGTCCCCGCCATGCGCGCTCTGGTAGGTGAAGGCGGTGGCGAGGATCGCGACCAGCATCAGCAGCGACCCGACCAGCGTGTAGAGGACGAACTTGATCGTGGCGTAGATCCGGTTGGCGCCACCCCAGATCCCGATGATGAGGTACATCGGGACCAGGACGACCTCCCAGAAGATATAGAAGAGGAACAGGTCGAGCGCCACGAAGACCCCGATCATGCCGACCTCGAGGATCAGGAACGAGATCATGTATTCCTTGACCCGGGTCTGGATCGGCTTGAAGCTCGCCAGGATGCTGACCCAGGTCAACGTCGTGGTCAGGACGACGAGGATCGTGGAGAGGCCGTCGACACCGACCTTGTACTGGATGCCGAAGAAGGGGATCCAGTTGGCAGCCTCCACGAACTGGAAATGCGACGTCGCGGCGGCGGCGGCAGATTGAGCCCCGCCTACGGCCGCGACGGCCGGCACGAACCCGAGCAGCAACGCCAGGGATGCCGCCCACGCGAGCAGCGCGGTCGCGAGGCCGAGGGACTTGGCCGCGCGCGCCGGGAAGAAGGCGATCACGACCGCGCCGACGAGGGGCAGGAACGTGACGATCGACAGGATGGGAAACCCGGCGGGCAGGTGAAGCGGCACGGCTCAGGCGCTCACGATCACGGTCAGCGGCCGGCGATGACGAGGTATGAGCTGGCCATCACGATCAGGCCGATGGCGATGCCGAGGGCGTAGTTCTGGACGTGCCCGGTCTGGAAACGGGCGAGGCCGCGCCCGGAAAGACGGGTGACCGAGCCGATGCCGTTCACGATTCCGTCAACCACTTCCCGGTCGAACCACCAGGCCGCCGCCGCGACGAATCCACCGATGCGGATGAAGAGGAGGTCGTTGAGTTCGTCGAACCACCACTTGTTGAGGGACGCTCGATAGAGGAACGGGAACCGGGCCGTCAGGCTCCGGACCCGCTCCGGCGCCCCAAGCGCGCGCAGCCCGAACAGCTCGACGCCGAACAGGCGCCACGCCGCGACGATCCCGAGGACCACGACGGTGACGCTCGCCAGGATGAGGGCGCCATCGATGCCGAACAGGGCAAACGACGCCTCCGGCTGCCGCGATAGCGCGACGGTCTCACCGAAGACGGGCTCGAGCCAATGCTTCAGGACGCCGTCGCCGAGCGGCAATCCGAGCGCAAGGCCGAGGCCGATGGACGGGATGGCGAGGAGGACCAGTGGGATGGTCATCGTCGGCGGCGATTCGTGGATCCGGTCCCAGACCTCCCGCGGGCCGCGGAACGTGCCCCAGAAGGTGAGACCGATCAGCCGGAACATGTAGAAGGCCGTCATGGCCGCCACGATGTAGCCGACCAGCGAGACCCACCAGAAGCCGTTCTTCGCGGCCTCGCCCAGGATCTCGTCCTTCGAGAAGAAGCCGGCGAGCGGCGGGATCCCCGAGATCGCGACCGCGCCGATGAGCATCGTCCAGTACGTGATCGGGATCTTGCGGGACAGGCCGCCCATCTTGCGCATGTCCTGCTCGTCATGGACGGCGTGGATCACCGATCCCGAATCCAGGAAGAGGAGACCCTTGAAAAACCCATGAGCCATCAAGTGGAAGATCGCCGCCGTCCAGGCGCCGACGCCGAGGGCCGCGAACATGTAGCCGAGTTGGGACAGCGTCGAATAGGCCAGGACGCGCTTGATGTCGGTCTGAGTGAACGCGATCGAGGCCGCCAGGATCGCCGTGAAGATGCCGATCGACGCGACCACGACCATCGCCTGCGGCGCGTGGCCGAAGATCGGATTCGCGCGCGCCACGAGGTAGACCCCGGCGTTCACCATCGTTGCCGCGTGGATGAGGGCCGACACCGGCGTCGGGCCTTCCATCGCGTCCGGCAGCCAGACATGGAGCGGGAACTGGGCGCTCTTGCCCATCGCTCCGGTGAAGATCAGGAGGGCGATGGCGATCAGCGGGATCGCCGGGACGGCGCCCGGCTGAACCAGCTTCTCGATCGAGCCGCGGATGTCGAGGGTGCCGGTGCTGACGAAGATGGCCATGATCCCGAGGGCGAAGCCGACGTCCCCGACGCGGTTCACGAGGAACGCCTTCTTGGCCGCCAGGGCGGCGACCGGGCGCTTGAACCAGAACCCGATCAGGAGGTAGCTGCAGAGGCCGACCAGCTCCCAGGCGACGAAGACGACCAGCCAGCTGTCGGCCAGGACGAGGACCAGCATCGAGAACATGAAGAGGTTCAGGTAGGCGAAGAAGCGCCAGAAACCCGGGTCATGGCCCATGTACCCGATCGAATACACGTGAACGAGCATGCCGATCGTCGTGACCACGATCAGCAGGCACGCCGCCAGGTTGTCGACGAAGAAGCCGGCTTCGACCGTGAACTTGCCGGCGGGGATCCATTCCCAGAGCTTGACGTCGTAGCCGTGGGTCCCGAAGGGCGCGCCGCCGGTCAGGGCTGTGAACGCCACGACCATCGAGATCGCCCACGAGGCGACGACGAGTCCCACCGGGAGCCAGCCCGCTGAGCGGCCCATCCGGCGGCCGAAGGCGGCCGTGATCACGAAGCCCGCCAGGGGCAGGGCGGGGATGAGCGGGATCAGCCGGTCCATCAGGCGGGCGGGCCCGCTGGCCGGTCGATCGCTGGCGGGTCGATCGCCGCCGGGTCGGTCGCAGGCGCGAGGGTCACTGACGCATCGCGTCGTACTCGTCGACCAGCGGCGTCTTCCGGTTGCGGAAGATCGCGATCACGATTGACAGGCCGACCGTGGCCTCGGCCGCGGCGACGGCCATGACCATCAGCGCGATCACCGACCCGTGGCCCTTGAGCGCGGGGATGAACGAGCCGAACGCGACGATCGAGAGGTTGACCGCGTTGAGCATCAACTCGATCGACATGAGCATGCTGATGGCGTTCCGGCGGGCGAGGAAGCCGAACGTCCCGATCGCGAAGAGGAAGCCCGACAGCACCAGATAGGCGTCGAGCGAGTTGGCCAGGTTCACGTCGGCGACCCTTCGGGACCCATCAGATCTCGTCCTCTTGAGCCGGTTCCTTCTTCGCGAGGAAGATCCCGCCGACGACGGCCGCCAGCAGCAGCACGCTGACCACTTCGAACGGCAGGACGTAGTCGGCGAACAGGGTCTTGGCCAGCACGTCGGTGCCGAGGCGGACGCGGGACGTGACGGCGCCCCAGTCGGTGGCCGACACCGTGCTGCCGATGACGACCGCGAGGATGATCGCCGAGATGGCGGCGGCCATCGCCTGCGTCTGGAACACGAGGCTTCGCGGCGCGAGCTTCGATTGGGTGAGCATGATCGCGAACAGGATCAGGACACTGATCGCGCCGATGTAGATCAGGACCTGGGCAGCGGCAACGAGCGGCGCACCGGCGACGACGTAGATCCCGGCGAGGGCCAGGAAACAGACGATCATCGCCAGGCCGCAGCGAATGATGTCCCTCATGGTCACGACTGCCAGGCCGGACACGAGCAGGAGGACCGCCAGGACGGCGAACAGAGCGTCGTCGAAGTTCCGGCCGCCGAAGAGCCAGACGAGAATGCCAGGGGTGACGACGATTCCGGCGAGGACCGCCGTCCCGATGACGTAAAGCCAGGCGCGCACGAAGGCGGCCCTACTTCACGTGCGCCTGGCCGGCGCCCGAGCCGCCGGCGACCGGGTGGTCGTGGCCATCGCCATGATCGTGGCCATTTCCGTGGCCGTTCCCGTTTCGCGGCGCGATCGAGGCGGGCAGGACCGGCAGCAGCCGCCCGGCATCGACGAAGCGGCCCTCTTCCATGGCTCGCTGCAGCCAGTCGCGCTCGCGATGGATGTAGGTGACCTCGGTCTCCATGTCGATCGCGGCAAGGCCCATCAGGTCAATCGCGGGATTCGCGCGCGTGGAACCGGCCAGCTCGAAGTCCGCGCCGTCACGAAGGGCGTCGTAGGGGCACGCGTCGACGCAGATGCCGCACAGGATGCAGCGACTCTCGTCGACCTCGTACTTCTCCAGGATTCGCGGCTTCGGCATTAGGGCGCCCGTCGGGCACGTCTCCGCGCACCGGCCGCACGACACGCACGGCGTGTCGTTGAGGCTCATGTCGAGCGGAGTCGTGACCAGCGTGTCGAAGCCGATCCGCATGAAGTCGTAGCAGGCCGCCCCGACCACCTCGGCGCAGACCTGGGCGCAGCGGCCGCAGTCGATGCAGCGCGAGGGCTCGCGCAGGATGAAGGCGTGGGAGTCGTCACGGATGTAGTCGTGGTTCGTGCCGGTGAAGCGGTTCTCGGTGACGCTCCGGAAGCCAGCACCCTGGTGGTTCTGCGGCTCGAGGGTCTTGAGCGTCGTTCCGTACTCGATGCCGAGGCGACGCAGGTCGCAGTAGCCGATCGCCTCGCAGGTGCACTGCAGGCAGCGCGTCGACTCGGCGACCGCCTCTTCCGGTGAGTACGGGATCTCGTACTCGAGGTAGCTCCGGTTGCGGATTTCGGCGTCCATCGCCTTGAGCCGGTAGCGGGGCTGCTTGACCTCACTGGTGAACGGCACGATCGACAGGAACTCGGGCTGCGGCTCGGCCAGCTGCTGGCGCGTTCGGACGGCGGCCAGGTCGAGGCCCTTGACGAAGGCGTCGACCGCGTATGCAGCGCGACGCCCCTCGGCGACGGCTGCGACCACCGTGGCGGCGCCGATCCGAACGTCGCCGGTGCCGAAGACGCCGGGCCGCGCGGTCTCGAAGGTGACGGCGTCGGCTCCCAGGCGGCGCTGCTTGGTCGCAACCGGTCCCTCCGAGCCGGGGGCGATCCACGTCAGGTCGGGGCCCTGGCCGATGGCCAGCAGGACCCGGTCGCAGGGGATCGTGAATTCGGTGCCGGGCGATGGCTCGGGGCGGCGGCGGCCTGATGCGTCCGGCGCCCCGGGACGCATGCGGATGAACTCCACGCCGGTGACCTTTCCCGTCTTCTTCTCGGTGAGGACGCGCGTCGGGCCCGCCTGGAAGATCGCCGTGGCGCCTTCCTCGATGGCCTCGTGCACCTCGTTGGCGGCCGGCATGTCCTTCATGTCGCGGCGATAGACCAGGGTGACCTCGGAAGCCCCCTGCCGGATTGACGTCCGGGTGCAGTCCATCGACGTGAAGCCGCCGCCGATGACGACGACACGGCTGCCTGCATGGCCCGGGAACTCCAGGCCGAGCGTCGCCGTTCGCAGGTATTCAAGCCCGTCGAACACGCCGTCGGCGTCCTCGTTGGGGACACCCAGCTTGTTGGTGTCGTAGCAGCCGATGGCCACGACGACGGCGTCGTAGCCCTGGTTCTGGAGGTCGTCGAGCGTGAAGTCGCGACCCAGGCCCTGGTTGCACACGATCTGGCCGCCGAGCCGTGTCACCGACTCGTACTCGGCCTCGAGAACCTCGATCTTCGGCAGGCGGTATTGGGGAATCCCGTAACGCAGCATTCCGCCCGGTGCCGGGTCACGCTCGAGGACGGTGACTTCGTGGCCGGCGATCAGCAGGTAATACGCGGCGGCCATGCCGGCCGGCCCGGAGCCCACGACCGCGACGCGGCGGCCGCTTGCCGGCTGGACCTCGAACGGGACCGGCGGGTCCTCGCCCTCGTCGAGCATGGCCCGCAGGACCTGGTCACCGGCGTATCGATGCGTGTCGCGAATCGCGATCGCCTCGTCGACCTCGTCGCGCCGGCAGTGCTCCTCGCAGGGCGCCGGACAGACTCGACCGAGCACCGATGGGAACGGGATCGTCCGCTTGAAGATCCGTGTCGACTCGCGCCAGTTGCCCTCGGCGTTCTGCTTGAGGAACCCCGGGATGTCGATGTGGCTGGGGCACTTGTTCTGGCAGGGCGGCAGGCAGTACGCATTGTGATCGGAGAAGATCAGCTCGAGGTTGGTCCGCCGGAGGCGGCGAACCTCGTCCGTCTGCGTCTTGACCTTCATGCCCGCTTCGGCCGCCCTCGAACAGCTGATCGGCGGGTGCTCCTCGCCCTCCACCTCGACGACGCACATCCGGCACGCACCGAAGCCCGGCAGCTTCGGCTCGTAGCACAGAGTGGGCACTTCGATGCCGTTGTCGCGGCAGACCTCGAGGATCGTCTGGCCTTCGAGGCCCTCGACGACCCGGCCGTCGACCTCGATGCGGATCGCGGGAGTCGCCTGGGGCCGCTGCGGTGCCTGGGTCGTCAGCAGGCGTTCGGCGATCGAATCGGGCGGCGGTGACCCCGATGTCGACGGGCGCGCCGGCACCACGCCGGAATCGGGGCGGCTGTCAGGGCGGCTCTCCGGTCGGGTGATCAGGTCGGCCATGCCATCTCAGTGTGCCGCGGCGGTCGCCATCGCGATCGGGTGGCAGACACCGGCGGGGCAGGAGCTGCGGAGGACGTGTTCGTCGAGCTCGGATCGGAAGTATCGCATTCCACTCATCAGCGGGAGCGTCGTCAGACGCTCGTGGTCGCACAGTGCGCTCGCCACCATGTCCGCGGACAGGTCTTCCAGGAGGTCGAGGTCGGTCGGCTTCGGCGTGCCCTTGACGATGCGATCCCCGATCTCGAACAGGCGGCGGCTGCCGATCCGGCACGGGATCGTCTTGCCGCAGGCTTCGTCGGCGCAGTAGCGGGTCAGCAGCCGGCCGAGGTCGATGACGCACGCCCGGTCGTCGGCGATGACGATCGAGCCGGATCCGACGTGGGCCCCGACCGCCCTCAGCGCACCGAACTCATAGGGCGTGTCGAGGAGCTCGGCCGGGAGGATGCCGCCCGATGGACCACCGACCAGAACCGCCTTCAGCTCGTGGCCAGCCGGCACGGGTGCCAACCGGACGAGCTCGCGCAAGGTCGTCCCCATGGGGATCTCGGCGATGCCGTCGCTCCCCGCGCTACGGATCTGGACGAGGACCGTGCCGGGTGCCGCGGGGTCGCCGATCGCGGCAAACGCCTCCACACCATTCACGACGATCCACGGCACCGCGGCCAGGGTCTGGACGTTCTGGACGACGGTGGGCATCCCGCCGAGGCCGCGCTCGGTCGGGTGCGGCGGCCGTTGCTCGGGCTGGCCCCGACGTCCTTCGAGCGCCTTCAGGAGAACGGTCTCTTCTCCGAGCATGTACGCGCCCTGCACCGGCCGGACCGTCACGCTGAGGTCGTGCCCGGAGCCCAGCAGGTCGGGACCCAGGAATCCGGCCTCTTCGGCGGCGGCGACAGCGGCCTCGAGGCGCCGGACGGTCTCGACGGCCTCGCCTCGGACCGCGATGAGTGCCTCGGTCGCGCCGACGGCGAAGGCGGCGATTGCGAGGCCCTCCACGACCGCGTACGGGTTGCGTTCCATGAGCTCGCGGTCGGTTCCGACCGAGGGATCGGCACCGTAGCCATTGGCAACCACGTATCGCTGGGGAGCATCCGTCGCCACGCAGGCGCGCCACTTGTCGGCGGTCGGGTAACCGCCCCCGCCGCGGCCCCGGAGGCCCGCCGCTGCGATCGTGGCGATGACTCCCGTTCGTCCGAGGTCGTTGACGGCGCGCTTGAGTCCCTCGAACGCGCTGGCGGCGACGGCCGCGTCGAGATCGGTTGGGTCGGCAAAGTCGGTCCGCGGCAGCAGGACGCGCGGCCAGCGCGCCGGACTTCGGAGGAGGGTCGGCATCGGTCAGTCTGGCTTGCGTCGAGTGCCGGGCTTGCCGCGGGAGTCGGGTTGGCCGCGGCCGCCGGGCTCGTGCCGGTTGCCGGCCTTGCGCCGGGCGTCATCGCCGGAGGTGTTGGCGCGATCCGGGCCGCCGCCGAGGGCGGCTTCGAGTCCCGCCACGTACGCGCGGTCGCCGGGCCGGCGCGCGCTGACCGCGCTCACCTGCTCCGCGTCCTCCGGCGGCTCGAACCGCAGGTGGCGGTAGTAGCTGGCGGTGCCATAAATCATCGCGTACCAGGCGCCCGTCGTCTGGCTGATCCGCTTGAGCGCCGCGACCGGCAGGTGTCCATACGCCGCCTGGGTCGCGTCCAGGATCTCCAGCATCCGCTTCGGGTCGTAGTCGTACTCGTCGAGGATCTCGTCGAGCGGCCCCGGGTCGATGCCACCGAAACGCTCATAGGCCGGATCGGGAACCGGCCGGCCGGAACGCCGCAGCGCGGACTCCTCACGCCGCTCGCCGTACGTCTCGGCCATGCCCCAGTGGACGTGGAAGCGGCCCTTCGTATCGATCCCGCCCATGTCGATGCACTCGATCGGACAGGCCTGGGCGCACTGGAAGCATGTCTCGCACTTGAGGGCGCCCCACTCGTCGTACAGGAGCTGGAGGCGGCCCCGGAACTTGTGGGGAACGTCGACCCGGACCTCGGGGTAGCGAATCGTCACCTTCGGTTCGAAGAAGCGCCGCAGGGTCTGGGCCATGCCCCTGGCGATGCCCAGGCCGGGGATGAAGGTCATCTCGCGAGCCCTACTTGCCGATCACGACGATCGCCGCCGCAGTGGCGAACAGGTTCAGAAGGGATGCCGGCAGGAGCCATTTCCAGGCGAAGCCCATGAGCTGGTCGATTCGGACGCGCGGCAGCGTTCCGCGCATCCAGACGAACGTGAAGACGAAGACGTAGGTCTTGCCGAGGAACCAGAGCAGGCCCGCAACCCAGTCGAAGCTGATGTAGGCCCAACCGAGGACCGCGGTCACGGCGACGACGTTGAACAGGACGAAACCGATGATCAGGGCGACCCACCATCGCATCGAGCTGTTCAGGAGGTAGAAGGGCGCCGCGAGCACGATGGTGGCGATGACCGGTGTCAGGGCAATCAGGAACAGCAGGCCGATCCCGAGCCCACCCGGATCGAGCGCCAGCACGAGATGGGGGAACGGGAACGGCGCGTTCCAGCCGCCGAGGAACAGCGTCACGGTGAGCGCCGAGATGATGAAGACGTTCACGTACTCGGCGAAGAAGAAGAAGCCGAAGCGCATCCCGGAATACTCGGTGGCGAAGCCGGCGACGATCTCCGAATCGGCTTCCGTCAGGTCGAATGGCGTGCGGTTCGCCTCCGCCGTCGCGGCGATGAAGAAGATGATGAATCCGAGCGGCTGGCGGAACAGGTACCAGTTCGTGAACCAGCCCGACTGGTTCTCGACGAGCTGGTTCAGGCTCATGGTCCCGGCAAGCAGCAAGAGGCCGACGACCGACAGAGTGAGGGGGATCTCGTAGCTGACGATCTGGGCGGCCGATCGGAGGCCGCCGAGCAGCGAGTATTTATTGAAGCTCGACCAGCCGGCCATCATTAGGCCCACGACCGACAGCCCGCCGATCGAGAAGAAGTACAGGAGGGCCAGGTTGAAGTCCTGGCCGAACAGTCCGGGCGCGAAGGGGATCACCAGCAGGCTCATCACGCTCGCCAGATAGACGACGACCGGGGCGAGGGTGAAGACGATCGAATCGGCGCCGGTCGGGGTGAAGTCCTCCTTCATCAGGACCTTGAGCCCGTGGACCACCGACAGGAGCGTACCCCAGGGGCCGACCCGGTCCGGCCCGAGCCGGAGGTTCATCAGGGCGATGACCTTCATCTCCATGTAGATGATCACGAAGGCCGTCGGGATCGTGATCAGCAGGATGATCGTGGCCGCGACAACGAAGCGGACGATCCCGATGTTGGCGATGAGGATGTCGAGGATGGTGCCGCCGAAGATCCCGATCACCGCGATCAGTGCGGCCAGGAGGACCGCCAGCAAGGGCACGATCGTGAACACGACCTTGCCCGGAAGGGTCAGCCGGCCCCAGGCACGAGAAACGACCGCCATCGATCAGATGGCTCCGAACCCGTCGTCCGTCGAGACGGTCACTTGTCCACGCCGCCCATGATCGGATCCAGCGAAGCCATGACCGCCATGGTGTCGGCGACAAGATGGCCGGGCATGAGCAGCCCGACGATCTGGAGGTGCAGGAACGACGGGTCGTGGATTCGCATGCGGAACGGCTGGTCGGTGCCATCGCTCATGGCGTACACGCCGTACTGGCCGCGCGGACTCTCGACGGCCGCATAGGCGCGCCCCGGCCGGGGTCGGAGAAGGCGGGGTAGCTTGGCCATGATCGGCCCGTCCGGCATCTGCTCGAGGCACTGGTCGATGATGCGGATGCTCTGCTTCACCTCGTCGAGACGGAGCAGGTAGCGGGCGAGGCAATCGCCTTCCGACCGGGTCGGAATGTCGAAGTCGAGCTCCGGGTAGATCGAATAGGGATGCGCCCGCCGGACGTCGAAGGGGACGCCGCTGGCCCGAAGGTTGGGCCCGGTGGCGCACATCCGCAGCGCCGTCGTCGGGTCCATGACCCCGAGGTCGCGCATTCGCCGGACGAAGATCTCGTTCTCGTTGAGGAGGCGCGTGTTGGCCTCGATCTGCTCCGCGGCGCGGCTCATCCAGTCGCCCAGACGGCTCATGAACTCGTGGTTCAGGTCGCCGTTGACCCCGCCGATCCGGTAGTAGTTGAACAGCATCCGTGCGCCCGTCAGGGCGCCGAGCATCTCGACGATCTCGTCGCGCTCGATGAAGCTCCACAGGATCGGGGTGAGCCCACCGAGGTCGAGGGCCATCCAGCCCATGAAGAGGGCATGGCTGGCGACGCGCAGCAATTCGCCCGACAGGACCCGGATGTACTCCGCCCGCCGCGGAACCTGGACGTCCATCAGCTTCTCGAACGCCATCACGGCCGGCCATTCGCAGAAGAGGGCGCTCACGTACTCGAGCGGGTCCATGTAGCAGATGGCCTGGTGGTAGTCGGCGTTCTCGCAGAGCTTCTCGACGCCTCGGTGGAGGTAGCCGAGGACCGGGTCGAGATCGACGACCTTCTCCCCGTCGAGCTTCAGGACGACCCGGAGCACGCCGTGCGTCGATGGGTGCTGGGGTCCGAGGTTGATCAGCATCTCGCCGTCGCCGAGGGTGTAGAACTCGGCTTCCCGCTCGGTACGTGGCGGGTACGGGGGAACGGGCTCGTAGACGCCGAATTCCTCGTCGATGAGGATGCGCGGGTCGTCCTTGGACGGGCGCTGGCTGACGATCGGAGAAACGGTCATCGCGGATGCTCCGGGATCACGTCGGGAGGCGGGTCACGACCGGGCACGCCGCACGAGCGCGGCGGGCTTGGCATTGCGTGGCTGATGCGAGCGCTCCATGTGGCGGACACCCGCGCCCGGCGAGCGCGAGGCGTCGTCGGCGAGGTAGAAGTCCTTTCGGAGGGGAAAGCTCGTGTAGTCGGGCGGCATGTAGATCCGACGGAGGTCGCGGTTGCCCTCGAACGTGATGCCGAACATGTCGTATGCCTCGCGCTCCATCCACTCGGCGCCCTTCCAGAGGAAGGTGACCGACGGGGCGCGGGGATCGTCGCGGGTCAGGCCGTCGGCGATGACCCGCAGCCAGTCGGCGGTCGTGACGCTCCAGAGGTGATAGACGACCTGCATGTTCGTGCCGGTGTCGACCCCGGCGAGGTCCGCCAGGAACTCGAACCGGAAGGCCGGATCGTCGTGCAGTGTTCGCAGCACGTCCGGAACGTCGGCCGGGGCAATCCGTATCTCGGTCTCGTCGTGGCGCTGCCGGACGGGCCCGGTCATACGCTCGCCGAAACGATCTTCAAGGCGGTTCCTGAGCGCGCGGTCCAAGGTCAGACGGCCTCGGGAACCGTGGGACCCACTGCGCGCTCCGGCCAATGGCCGCGACGATCCTTGATGAGCTGCTGGAGCTTCATCATCCCGTAGATGAGGCCCTCCGGCCGCGGCGGGCAACCCGGCACGTACACATCGACCGGCATGATCCGGTCGATGCCTTCCACGGTCGAGTAGCTCCGCTTGTAGCGGCCACCCGAGCAGGTGCAATCGCCCAAGGCCACGCACCATTTCGGCTCGGGCATCTGCTCCCACAGGCGGAGCAGCGGTCCGGCCATCTTGGTCGTGAGCGTCCCGGCGACGATCAGGACGTCCGCCTGCCTGGGGCTCGCCCGGAACGGGAACATCCCCCAGCGATCCATGTCGTTCTTGCTGGTTGCCGCCGACATCATCTCGATGGCGCAGCAGGCGAGTCCAGAGAGCAGCGGCCACAGGCTGTTGGCTCGGATCAGGTCGAGGACGTAATCGGCCTTCGTCGGGATCACCTCGAGGACTCCCGACCAGCGGGCGTCGTCGCGGCGCACGGCGTCGGTCATCGCCAATTCGGCGAGGTGCGTGATCTGCGCGGGACGGCCACCGCCGTAGGCGGCCGGGTCGTCCGGCGCCCAGAGCGTGTTGGGCACGACGATGGGCTCGATCAGGTCCGAGCCGGCCTCGTCACGCCGAGCGAGCTCCCGTCCGGTCGTGCCAGCAGCACGGCCGCGGGGGGTACCGCCGCGGGGGGTACGCGCCGGTCGGGGCGTGTTCACCGCCACTCCAGCACCCCCTTCCGCCAGGCATAGGCGAGACCCAGGATCAGGATCGCCACGAAGATGAGCATGGTGACAAAGCCACCGAGCATCAGCTCGCGGAAGTCGATGGCCCACAGGTAGATGAAGATCACTTCAATGTCGAACGCGACGAACAGCAACGCGTAGATGTAGAACGACAAACCGAACCGGCCGTGGGTGTCCCCGTAAGTGTCGATGCCGGACTCGTACGGGAGACCCTTGTGCACGTCGCCGCGATTTCGGTGCGAGATCAGCCAGGCGAAGCCGATCGTCAGGAAGGTGAACGACGCGGCCGCGATCGCGAAGCCGACGACATACCAGATGGCGGTCAACCGATCCTCACTCCGAGCGGCGCCCACACCCGGCGACGCTCTGATTGATCACGAACGTCCCCCGGAAGTCGAAGACGGAAGGTCGTAGCGGCCCATTGAAACTGGGGCGGCCGTTACCCAGATCATTCTATAGGGCTCCCGTTCGCGGCGCCGCTGGCTCAGATCGCTCAATCGAGGCCGATCATCCTGCTTGCTTCGCTCGGTACTGGAGCCCGGCTACGGTCGTGTCCGCAGGCACTCCCTTCGCCGCGACGAGGACCCGGAACCCGCCGGTCGCTCGCGGATCGAGCATTCGGCCGACCGCGGATCGCAACAGCAGCCGCTCCTGCAGGTCGGTTGTCGGGTCGGCCTGCAGCGCCTGGAGGACCTCGGCCATGCCCGAGCGGACGAGGAACTCGGCCTGTGTCGTCATCCCCAGGGCCCGCCAGCCGACGCGTTCGAAGGCGAGTCCGACGGCAGTGAAGTCGACGTGCGCCGTCAGATCCTGGCGCCCGATCGACCGGAAGGGGTCCGAGCCGACGCGGTGGCCGGAGTAGACACGAAGGGTGCCCTCCGCCCGCTGCGGGCTATACAGGTCCTCGGCGGGATGGCCGTAGTCGATGACGACCGCGAACCCCCGATCGAAGGCACCCTCCAGTTCGGCGGCCCAGTCATCGATCCGGAGGCAGATCTCGCCCCGCGCGCCCTCGGCCAGCTGGACACCCTCGGTTTCGAGCCGCGCGGCGAGGCGCGGCGTCGAGGGCGCTAACGAGCGCTCGACGAAGGTGCCGGCGGCGCGCCCTGCCTTGTCCGCCACGTCGACGAAGAGCTCGCGAAGCACACCGTCGCGAATCTCCACGCGATGGACCGGCAGGGCGTCGAGGAACTCGTTGGCGATCGCGATGCCGACACGCGGAGCAGGGGCGTCTGGGTCGAGCAGATGCCCCTCCAGGTTCGCCCTCTGGAGCCCCGATTGAAGCTCCGACATCCGGTGCGGGTTGACCTCGACCGGGCGATAGCGAACCGCGTCGAAGGCATCGGGGTCGTCGGTCCGCAGACCCTCCAGCATCCCCACGGCCAGCGCTCCTTCGCCGGCGCCGTCTTCGCGGAGTTGGAAGCGACTGGGTCGATCGAGAGCACGCCAGGCCTCACCGACCGTGCGGGCCAGTGTCCGCCCGAAGATCGGGTGCGCCTCGGGCGCGGTCAGGAAGTCTCCCTGGCGCCCGGCTCTTGCCGCATCGGTCGCGTAGTAACCCCGTTCGGCGTCGTAGAGCGCGATCTCCATGAATCGGTCGAAGGTCATCGGACCCCGCTCGGCGATCTCCGCGCCGATGCGTCCGACGAGAACCGGGTCACTCTCCGGGAGAGGCCGGTCCGCGAGCTCGGCAAGCCGGCGAACGCCGGCGATCGGATCCATCACCCGATCCTCGAGGTCGTGCCCTGTCGCCGTGCCGTGTTCGACCCGAGCAGCAGGCGGATCCCGGGGCCGACCAGGCTGTGGCCGCCGAGAAGGATCGGTATCGGAGCGTGCAGGGCCGCGGCGGTCAATTCGCGCAGCCACGGATCGGCGATACGATCTGGAACGAGCAAGTCGCTGGCGAAACGCTCTTCGGGCGGCGGCCAGCCGCGTTCGTCGACGCCGAGGCGGTGCGCCAAGAGCACCCTCGTATCGATGACGGCGCCGTCCCCGAGCTGAGCCAGGTGCCGCCCGATCGAGCCGGGCCCGTCTCGGTCGAGGATCATGCCGAGGATCGATCGCGGGGGTCGACCGGGAGGACGGGATCCGGAATCCTTCGCCAACGCCAGGGCGGAGCCCGCCCGCAGACCCCGCTCCTCGACGATCGCGCGCACGCGGGCGGCGGTATGCCGTTCGAGCCAGACGAGCGTGGACGCGGAAGTCCTCCCGGCGAGGATCAACTCGGCGCGCCGGTTCCACGCGACGGCCGCGACGGCTCGCATCCGATCGCGCAACACTGCAGGGTCGAAGGGCGGGTTGGGAGCGGGCGCCTCGGACAGCACGGCGTCGAGCGGCGAATCGAGGTCGACCGCCAGGCGCCAACGCCCGCGGAGATCCGCGACCTCGTACCCGGCGACTTCCTCGAGCCAGCGGGGCAGGGCATTGTCGGATGGGAGGTCGGGCATCGCCGCGATCGCCTCGGCCCGGCTGATCGCGACGACATCGGCCGAGTAGCGGTTGTTGGCGAGAGCATACGGCTGATCGCGCGACGCGCCCTCGACGAACGCGAGGATGTCGCGCGGGGTCGCCAACGGGATTGCCCCCGACCCGAGCACGACGAGGCCCTCCGGATGCGCCGCCTCGACGATCGACCGGAGTCGCGCCCCAAATGTCATGTCGTCCGGTGGCCCCGACAGGACCCGGATGTCATCCGCTCCTGCGGCCCGGAACGCCTGGCTGTGTCGCTTCGCGAGGCCCGTGCGAGCGTCTGCCAGCCAGCATCCGAGCGATCCCCCGTCGGAGCCGGGCTCGAGGTGCAGAATCCGGACCGAGACCCTCGCCATCGGGCGAGTATCGACCACTTCGCCACCAGGTGACTTCTCGCCATGAAGCGGCTTCGGGGCGAGATCGATGGAGGCAGCTTGTCTCGACGGGTTCGCGCCTATGTCGGCCTTGGCGCCAACGTTGGCGAGCCGGAAGCCACCTTGACTCGAGCGGTGGCGGCGCTCGCGGCCCTCCCGGGCGTTCGCCTGCGCGGTGTTTCGCGCCTATATGCCACGCGACCTGTCGGCGTCACCGACCAGTCCGACTTCCGCAATGCAGTCGTCGCGCTCGACGTTCCTGCAGGACCTGACCCGGCGACCGGAGCGGTCGCTCTCCTGGTGGCGCTGAAGGGGATCGAGCGCGCCTTCGGTCGCCAAGACCGGGGTCGATGGGGTCCACGCGAGCTGGACCTCGACCTGCTCGTCTTCGGACGCTCACTTTTGAGCGTCCCGCGTCCCGCTGAGGCACGATCCCTCGATGCGGAGGCATCCCCGCGGAAGGCCACGAGGTTGCTCGAAGTGCCTCACCCCGAGGCCGCCAACCGCCTCTTCGTCCTGGCGCCGCTCAACGATCTCGCGCCACGTCTGGTACCGCCCGGATGGCGCGAAACGGTCGAATCTGCCCGGCGCCGTCAGGAGCGGCTTGAAGGTTCGGACGTAGTTCGGCCGATCGGACGCTGGTCTGCGGCAGAACGAGCATGGGTGACAGGACGCTGACTGAGCGCTGCGACACCGTCCTGGAGCCTGTAGTAGAACAGGCGAATGCGGCTCCTTGCATCCGTGCTGCTCATGGTCGCCCTCGCCGCGTGTGGATCCACTGTGGCCACTCAGAGCCCGTCGGCGAGCGCCATCGCGCCGGCGAACAGCTCGCCGATGCCGACCGCCACAGCCGGGGCCAGCCAGGCGCCGTCCGCGAGCGCGGCCTCGTCGGCTCCAATCGCTGGTTTCTGCGAATCGACAGTCGACATGGGCGTCCTCCCGACCTGGGCGCGTGCCGGGTTCAGCGAGCCGGAGCCCGCCTTGCCCCACGTCACGAGTCGATCGGGCGACATCGTCGCGATCCTCTTTGGCTACCCACTCTCCGCGCCGCCCCGGGCCAATATGAACAATAAGATCCTCTGGGTCCTGCAAGCGGGGCCAACCTCGCCGGTCGCTATCAGCGCGCAACGCATGGATGCGGCGACCCGTGTGGGAGCCCCAGTCGAGCGTCGCCTCGACGGGGGCTTCGGGCCCTCGATCGTGGACCTCCCCGATGCAGGGTGCTGGCGACTGACGCTCACCTTCGTGGATCGGACCGACACGATCGACCTCGAGTATGTGCTGCCCCCGACGGGCTGAACCACTGCCTCTGACGGCGGAACGTGACATTCCCGCACGCTGACCGACCCCAACCCCCGATACGTGCCCTGCTCGGGGACCTGCCCCGCCAGCCATGCTGGTTGAGGCATCGGCGGCTGACGACCGCGGGACCAGCCGTTCTAACTCAACGCCCTCGCCGTGACCGGCCAGTCGAACGCCGACCTCGCCGCACAGAGTCCGCAGGCCTACCGCTCGTCCAGGAGAGCGTTCGGATCGGAGGCATCCACTTGATGGCGATCGGCATCGTCTTGGCGGCGATCCTGCTCTTCGCCTTCCGCCGGAACGTCGTTTGGGCGTGGTGGACGACGTGGTCGGTCCCAGTCATGTCCGCGGCGCTCGCCAGGCTGGCCCTGACGCGCCTGCGCGCGTGGACTTCAAGCTGGAGCCGTCCCAGAAGCTGGAGCCGTCCCAGCTAGAGGCGGACGCTCGGCGGACGGCTCGGGTCGAACATCTGGACGGTGTCGACGAAGCGGACCTGTTTCGTCTTGTAGGCCATCACGAGGGAGTGGGTACGGGCGCCGCCACCGAAGAACCGGACGCCCTCGAGCAGGTCGCCCTTGGTGACGCCCGTTGCCGCAAAGACCAGGTTGTCGCCGGAGGCCAGATCCTCCGTGTGGTAGACGCGATTCTCGTCGTCGTCATTGCCCATCCGGCGCGCGCGGGCGCGCTCCTCGTCGTTGCGGAACCGGAAGCGCGCCTGGATCTCTCCGCCCAGGCATCGAAGCGCAGCGGCCATGATGACCCCTTCCGGTGCGCCGCCGATCCCCATCACCGCATGGACGCCCGTCCCCTGGACCGCGCAGCTGATTGCGGCCGACAGGTCGCCGTCGCTGATCAGCTTGATCCGGGCACCGGCGGCACGGACCTCCGAGATCAGGGCCTCGTGGCGCGGGCGGTCGAGGATCACGACCGTGATGTCGTTCGTTCGACGGCCGAGCGCCTCCGCGATTCGCTGGACGTTCTCAGTGGGAGTTGCCGTGATATCGACCTTGCCGGCGACCGTCGGTCCGACGCATAGCTTCTCGAGATAGGTATCCGGCGCGTGCAGCAGGCCGCCGTGCTCCGAGGCCGCCAGGACCGTGATGGCGTTGGCCTGGCCGGTCGCGACGAGGTTGGTTCCCTCGAGCGGATCGACCGCGATGTCGATCGCGGGCGCTCCGTCGGCGTCGTCCGCGGGGTCGCCCGAGCCGACCTTTTCGCCGATGTAGAGCATCGGCGCCTCGTCGCGCTCTCCTTCGCCGATGACGATGGTCCCGACCATGTGGACCTCGTCCATGGTCCGACGCATCGCCTCGGTGGCCGCCCGGTCCGCCCCGTCGCGGTCGTTCCGGCCCATGTAGCGGGCGGAGGCGATCGCAGCCGCCTCGGTGACGCGAACCATTTCCAGGGCCAGCAGCTTTTCCATGGCCCGTGCCTCGACCGTGGCGTCCACCGTGGTGTCCAAGGGGGTGGCTCCTCCTGTGCGGGCAGGCAGTTCCGGCTCCCGGTTCGGCTTGGGCTTGGTTTACACCCTCGACGCAAGGAGTGCCGAATTTGCGCGCCGAGTCTAACCCTGCCGGGGCACTGCCTGGCAGTGGCGGCCCGGGACCTGTCGCTTCGACATAAGCCTCAGATGATCGCTCGATGAGGGCGCCGGGTCATGATCGCGATCATGGACGCTCATCGGCTCGGGACGGCCCTGCGGTCTCTTCGGATTCGGCGAAATTGGAGGCAGGAGGACCTCGCCGACAGGGCCGACGTATCCGTTGATGACGTTTCGCGCGCCGAGCGAGGTCACGCCGACTCGATGGCGGGCAGAAAGATACGAGCGATCGCATTGGCCCTCGATGCGCACATCGATTACTCGCTCCGCTGGCATGGCGGTGACCTCGATCGGCTGCTCAACGCGCGGCACGCCGCCATGCAGGAGCTTGTGATCAAGATCCTCGAGGGCGCTGGCTGGCAGGCCGTACCCGAGGTTTCCTTCTCGATCTTCGGTGAACGCGGCGTCATCGACATCGTGGCGTGGCACGCGCGACACGCACGCTCCTGGTGATCGAGCTCAAGACCGAGATCGTGGATGTCTCGGAGCTGCTGGGGACCTTCGACCGGAAGCGGCGGTTGGCGCTGAAAGTCGCCGCTGAGCACGGTTGGGCGGCCATCCATGTCGGCGCGTGGCTGGTGGTTGCCGAAGGGCGAACCAACCGCCGACGGTTCGCCGACCACGTCAGCGTGTTTCGGGCCACGCTGCCCGATGACCGCGTGCGGCTTCGGCGATGGATCCGAAAGCCTCTGGGCAGCCTCGCAGCGGCCTCATTCTTGTCATACCCGCACCAGGTCCGGCCTGGCCGCGCGTTGGCGACCGTCAAACGAGTGCGGCCTCGGGTTCGTGCAGGGGCGAGACGAGTTGAGGGTGCCATACCCGCAGCGCACGCGGATATGGCAGGGTGACGCTGCCGATTCCTGGTTAAGCCCGGCTCGGTGCGAGTTTGGCAAGGAACGGAGCGGCGGGGCTACCAAGGAACGGAGCGGCGGAGCTCCCGAGGCGGCCCGCGAGGCCCCGGCTCCCGCCGGGGCTCTCCCCAGACCCCCATCAGTGGCGGAAGTGGCGCCGTCCCGTGAAGACCATCGCGAGGTGGTGGCGATCGGCGATCTCGATTGCCATCTCGTCGCGGATCGAGCCGCCCGGTTGGATGATCGCCGTGACGCCCGCCACCGCCGCGGCCTGAATCCCGTCGGGGAACGGGAAGTACGCGTCGCTGGCCATGACCGCGGTCTTCGCCCGGTCGCCGGCCCGCCGCAGGGCGATCTCGACTGAAACAAGCCGGCTGGCCTGGCCCGCGCCGATCCCGACCGTCGCGCCGCCGCGTGCAAGGATGATCGCGTTTGAACGGACATGGCGAACAGCCCGCCAGGCAAACAACAGGTCGGTCAGTTCCTCGAGCGTCGGACGGCGCTTGGTGACGACCTGCAACTGGCCCCGATCGAGCCCGAGCGTGTCGAGGCTTTCGACCAGGAGCCCGCCGGCCACCCGCTTGAAGTCCAGGTTTGCCAGCCCATAGTCGCGCATCCCCTCGACCGGGTCGGGTGGGACGGCGAGGATCTCGAGACCGGCCTTGCCCTTGAGGATGCCGAGGGCCGCCTGGCTGTACCCTGGCGCCACGACCGCTTCGTAGGAGTTCGCCGCGATCTCCCGGGCCGTCGCTCCGTCCAACTCGCGATTGACGCCCACGATCCCGCCGAACGACGCAACGGGATCCGTTTCGAGCGCCTTGCGGTATGCCTCGACGAGCTCGTCGTGCGATGCGAGGCCAACCGGGTCGGTGTGCTTCACGATGGCCACCGTCGGCGAGGTGTAGTCACGCGCGATCCGGAATGCCGCGTCCAGGTCGAGAAGGTTGTTGAATGACGGCCGCTCGCCCTGGATCTGGGTCGCGTCCGCGAGCGTGCCGGAGCGGTGGGTCGTCTCGCGGTAGAACGCCGCGGGCTGGTGCGGGTTCTCGCCGTATCGCAGGTCGTCGACCTTCTCGAGGACCATCGCCAGCCGGTTCGGGAAGGTGTTGCCGGAGAACTGGTTCAGGTAGGCGGCGATCTCAGCGTGATAGGCGGCAACGGCCCCAAACGCGTCGGCGGCCAGCCTGGCCCGAAGCTCCGGACTCACGTGGCCCAGGTCCTTGAGGTCCTTCACGACCGCCGGATAGTGCTCAGGGCTGGCGACGGCGGCCACGCCGGCGGCATTCCGTGCTGCGGCGCCCAGGAGGGCTGCCCCGCCGATCTCGATGAGCTCGATGGCTTCCTCGATGCCCACGACGCGCCGGCCGACCTCGACGCCGAACGGCTTGACGTTGACCACAACGAGGTCGATGGGACCGATGCCCTGCTCGGCCAGCTCGGACATCTGGTCTGGCCGGTCGCGCCGGGCGAGGATTCCGGCATAAATCGCCGGGTGGAAGGTCTTGACCTGGCCCCCGAGGAACTCGGGGACGTGGGTCAACTCCGAGACGGGGCGGACCTCGATGGCGTCCGCGGCCAGGTGCTCGCGGGTCCCGTCCGTCGCGTAGATCTCCACGTCGAGTTCCTGGAGATCGCGGGCAAGGCGGGAGATCCCTTCCCGGTTGGCGACTGACAGCAGGGCTCGCACTCGGGCGATCCTCCCGATCGGTTGGGCATTCACCGAGCCGTCAACGGGCGTCTGGTACGGCCCGTGCCCAGCCGGCTCGGTCCGGTGGGGCGCCGCGCGACTCCGGCCGAGTATAAGCCCGTATCCCTTCTGCGGAGCACCAACCGTTCGGTCGCCGGGCGAGCGCCGCGGACCCGGGCCGGCGACCGCGCCGTGGCATACTCGCCCAGCGGCCGTAGCCGACGACGTCGGATGTGGGGCCGCTTCCAGCCTGCCCGGCCGTGCCAGTCAACCAGCGAGGATCAAGCGTGACCCGCCCACCCTGGGAGTACCTCTTCCAAGCGTTCAGCCGAACGAACTTCCCGGATATCTACGACGCCTTCTGGATCGCGTCGCTGGTTCTCCTGGCAGTCCTGGTCGTCCTCTACAACCTCAGGACGAGGGCCCTCCATCGCCACCCGCCCTACCTCGACCTGTGGGAGTGGCTCCTGTGGACCGGCGTGATCACCTTCA
The DNA here is from genome assembly GCA_036570185.1 of Candidatus Limnocylindrales bacterium. GTDB lineage: Bacteria > Chloroflexota > Limnocylindria > Limnocylindrales > CSP1-4 > DATCPH01. The sequence continues at coordinate 33,880 of DATCPH010000096.1, forward strand.
TGATCGTCGCGATCGGGGCCACGTTCCTGTTCGACTTCTTCATCGTGCTGTTCGCGCTCCTGATCGGCGTGGCGGTGATGGTCTACGCGCGGTTCCTGCGGTTCCCGCCGCTGTTCGCGGTGTACGAGCAGAAGATGGCCAAGCAGCGCTTCTTCTCCAAGGTGAAGTTCTCCAGGCCCGAGACGACGATCCGCCAGAAATCGACCCGGCCGAGCCGACGAAGCCGCCGGCGTCGGTAGCCCTGAACCCGCGGGCGATCGATCGCGACCCTGGAGCGCAAACGCCATGGAGATCCGCCGATTCGGGGTGGGGCACCGCCGCCGTGAGGGTCCGAGCGGGACCACGGGAGTGACCGGGCAGGTCATCCACAGCGATGCCCGCGGCCTGGTCAGCGAGCTGGCCTTCGCGAGGGGCGGTCGGATCGAACCCCATGACAATCCCAACACGACCTGGTTCGTCGTGATCGAAGGGGGCGGCTGGACGTCGGTCGGCGACGAACGCCAGCGGGTCGCCGCCGGAGAGGCGGTCCTGTGGCCCGCGCATGTCCTTCACGCGGCGTGGGCGGAGCACTCGGAAATGCGGGCGATCGTGGTCGAGTTCGCGGGAGCCGACGACGCCCATCTCCGGGGCATCGTCGAGGGCCGTGTCCGGGCGCTGCAGCCGGGCGAGTCCAAGCCGGCGGACCGCGCCGACGGCGCGCTCAGCTTTCCGCCACCTCGGCCGCGGCCGACCGATCCGGACGCCGGCGAGCCGTCCTGATCCCGATCGAGGAGGAGGTCCGTTCATGCTCTTCCTGACGGCGGCCGACGTTGAAGCGTTGCTGGACCTCGACGAGCTCGTGGACGCCGTAGCCGGGGCGATGGCCGACCTATCCGCGGGTCGGGCGTCGATGCCGCCACGGGTCGGCGCATCTGTCGCGGAGCGCCAGGGTCTCCTCGTCGCGATGCCGGCGTTCCTCCCCTCATCGGCGGCACTCACCACCAAGCTGGTCAGCCTCTTTCCGCAGAATCGCGACCGGCCGACACATCAGGCGGTCATCTGCTGCTTCGATCCCGACAACGGCTCGCCCCTTGCCCTCATGGACGGCACCTTCATCACGGCCGCCAGGACGGCCGCGGGATCTGCCCTCGCCACGCGGCTGCTTGCCCGCTCGGACGCACGCATCGTCTGCGTGATCGGAACGGGCGTGCAGGCGCACTCACACGCCAGGGCCCTGGCTCGAGACACAAGGGTCACGACGATCCTGGTTGCCGGACGGGAACCGGCAGCGGTCGCGGAATTTGCCCAAGCCCTCAGGGCTGAGCTGACGGTTGAGGTCCACGCAGCGCCGTCGATCGAGGATGGCGTCCGTTCGGCCGACATCGTCTGCGCGGCGACGCACGCCGCATCGCCGGTGGTCCTTCGTGAATGGCTGCGACCGGGCACGCACGTGAATTCGGTGGGCTTCAACAGCGCCGGCGAGGGCGAGGTCGATGCCGCCACGATTCGCGATTCGGTGCTGGTCGTCGAATCGCGAGAGAGCGCGCTGGCGCCGCCCCCCGCCGGGGCAATCGAGCTGGCGCGAGCCATCGAGGCAGGCGTCATCACCGCTGACCACGTGAGGGCCGAGCTCGGCGAGCTCGTGGCGGGTTCGGCGACCGGCCGGACCGGCGACGACCAGCTGACGCTCTACAAGTCGGTCGGGGTCGCGGTCCAGGACGCCGCCGCGGCGAGCCTCGTCCTGCGTGCCGCGCAGGCTCAAGGAGCCGGAAGGGTCATCGAGCTCTGACGGCCGGAGCACGGCGGCGCCCGACGGCCGGTGACCGCTGGCGCCGACCTAGCGATTCGCCGCGAGGATCGCCCCGAGCTGCCCCAGGATCCGAGCGGTTGCGCCCCACACGAGGAGGCCGTCGACGCGATACGCGCCGTAGCGCAGCGGCCAGTCACGGATGGTCCGGTGCACGATCTCGATCGGGGCGCTCGGCAGGAAGGCACCCACGGGCGCCTCGAGGATTCTGGCAACCTCATCGGGTGAGGCAAGAAGCGCTGGCCGGCGCGCAGCGACCGCGAGGACGGGTGTCACCTGGAAGCCCGAAACAGGGATCCAGAACGGTTCCAGTACGCCCGCGATGCGAACGCCGGCCGCGACGGGGTCGAGGCCGACCTCCTCGGCGGCCTCCCGAAGGGCGGTCGCGACCGGATCAGTGTCATCGGATTCGGTGGCACCACCCGGGAAGCTGACCTCTCCCGAGTGGTGGCCGCCTCGATCAGCACGCTCGGTGAGGATGACGTGGGCCTCCCCGTCGTCGCCCGGGACGAGCAGGACGAGGACCGCCGCGGGTCGCACCGCCACGGTGGCCTGCGGCGTCGCCGGCGGCCGGCCGCGCGCGCCCGTGTCGGTGCGGACCGGGATCAGCTCGACCGGCGCTTCAGGGAGTTGCGCGGGGAGATGCTCCAGCCGCGCGACGACCTCGTCGAAGTTCACCTGCTCGTTCGGTCAGCCGAAGCGCATCGCCGAGCGAGGGTCAGTTGATCAGCTCGTCGCCGTCGCGCCGGCGAGGCTCGGTCTCGGGCAGGTCGAGGGGACTCTTCCGGCCCTGCCGCGCCCCGGTACCCGCACCCGCGCCCGTGCCGACCGCGTCGCCGCGCGAACGAGCGTCACGCGGCCGGCTGCCGTCCGCCACCACGGTCGAGTGATCGGTCGAGAAGACGATCGTGCCACTCACCGGATCGGCGTCGCCGACGACGCGGTCGCCGGGCCGGAACTCTCCGGCGATGAGGGCCCGCGCAAAGGCGTTCTCCACAAGCCGCTGGATGGTCCGCTTCAGCGGACGTGCCCCGAACGCCGGGTCCGTGCCTTCCCGGAGGATGAGGGCCCGGGCTGCCGGCGTCAGGTCCAGGGTCAGGTCCTGGGACGCCAGGCGCCGGGCGAGATCCGCGAGGAGGAGGTCGACGATTGCGGCGAGGTCCGCGTCGGTCAGGGCATGGAAGACGATCACCTCGTCGATCCGGTTGAGGAACTCCGGCCGGAACTGAAGGTGCAGCGTCTCGGTGACCTGCTGCTTCATGGCCTCGTAGGCCGAGTCGTTGGGCTTGCCGGCGAAGCTGGCGATGACCGACGACGCGACATTGCTGGTCATGATCACGACCGTGTTCTTGAAGTCGACCGTCCGGCCCTGGCCGTCAGTCAGGCGGCCGTCGTCGAGGACCTGGAGGAGGATGTTGAACACGTCCGGATGGGCCTTCTCGATTTCGTCGAGCAGGAGCACCTGGTAGGGCCGGCGGCGGACAGCCTCGGTCAGCTGGCCGCCCTCCTCGTAGCCGACGTAGCCGGGCGGTGCGCCCACCAGGCGCGAGACCGAGAACTTCTCCATGTACTCGCTCATGTCGATGCGCACCATGGCGTGCTCGTCGTCGAAGAGGAACTCCGCGAGGGCGCGAGCCAGCTCGGTCTTGCCGACGCCCGTGGGGCCCAGGAACAGGAACGAACCGATCGGCCGGCGGGGGTCCTTCAGGCCGGCACGGGCGCGGCGCACGGCATCGGACACGGCGGCGATCGCCTCGTCCTGGCCAACGACGCGTTCGTGGAGGCGCTCCTCCATGTGGACGAGCTTGGCGGTCTCGCCCTCCATGAGCTTCGAGACGGGGATACCGGTCCAGGCCGCGACGATCTCGGCGACGTCGTCGGCCGTGACCTCCTCCTTGAGGAGCGAGCCGGGGCCCTGGAGGGTCGTGAGGGCGGCCTCCTGCTCGGCAAGGCGGTCCATCAGTTCTTTCTGGGTGCCGTACTTCAATTGCGCAGCCGTCCCGTAGTCGGCCTCACGCTCGGCCTGCTCGATCCGGACGGCGAGGCTCTCGAGCTCGGTCTTGGTGGCACGGATCGCTGAGATGGCGGCCTTCTCGGCCTCCCAACGCTGCTTCATGGCGCCGGCTACTTCGGACAGCTCGCCAAGCTCCTTCTCGAGCGCTTTGAGGCGGGTCTTGGAGGCCTCGTCGATCTCCTTGCGGAGGGCTTCGCGCTCGATTTCGAGCTGGATCCGACGGCGCTCGAGCTCGTCGAGCTCGATCGGCATTGAATCGATCTCCATCCGGAGCCGACTCGCCGCTTCGTCGACGAGGTCGATCGCCTTGTCCGGCAGGAATCGATCGGTGATGTAGCGGTCTGACAGGGTCGCGGCGGCCACGAGGGCCGAATCCGTGATCCGCACGCCGTGGTGGACCTCGTACCGCTCACGAAGGCCGCGCAGGATCGAGATCGTCTCTTCGACCGTCGGCTGGTCCACGAGGACGGGCTGGAATCGACGCTCGAGGGCGGCGTCCTTCTCGATGTACTTGCGGTAGTCGTCAAGGGTCGTCGCCCCGATGGTATGGAGCTCGCCGCGGGCCAGCATCGGCTTCAGCAGGTTCGAGGCGTCCATCGCGCCCTCGGCGGCGCCGGCACCGACGACCGTGTGGAGCTCGTCGATGAACAGGATCACCTGGCCCTCGGAGTCCTTGATCTCCTTCAGGACGGCCTTGAGGCGCTCTTCGAACTCGCCCCGGAACTTCGCGCCGGCAATGAGCGCACCGAGATCGAGCGCCACGACGCGCTTGTTCTTGAGCGTTTCGGGCACGTCGCCGCGGACGATCCGCTGGGCAAGCCCCTCGGCGATCGCGGTCTTGCCCACTCCCGGTTCGCCGATCAGGACCGGGTTGTTCTTGGTGCGGCGTGAGAGGACCTGGATCACGCGGCGGATCTCGTCGTCGCGGCCGATCACCGGGTCGAGCTTCCCGGCCCGAGCCTCGCTGGTGAGGTCGCGGCCATACTTCTCGAGAGCGGCATAGGTCGATTCGGGGTTCTGCGAGGTCACCCGCTGGGTGCCGCGAACGCTCGAGAGAGCGCCCAGGATCGCTTCGCGTCCTGCGCCATGACGCTCGAGCAGGCGCTGGGCCTCGCCTCCTGCCTCCGCCACGCCGAGGAGGAGGTGCTCAGTGGACGTGTATTCGTCGCCGAGCCGGCGGGCTTCGGCCTGGGCGCGGTCGATCACGGCCTTGGCCCGCGGATCGAGCGAGAGCGAGCCGCCCTGGATCCGGGCCCGACGGGCGAGAGCCGCGGCCAGCTCGCCGCGGAAGGCCGCCAGGTCGACGCCGAGACGGCGAAGCGTCTCCGCCGGGATTCCGTCATCGGGCTCGACGAGCGCCGACAGGATGTGCTCGGCGTCCAGGAGCGGGCTCTCCATTCGCTGGGCGAGTTCCTGCGCGGCGACGATGGCCTCCTGGGCCTTCTGGGTAAATCGATCGAGTTGCATCGGATGTCTCTGAATTCCTTCGGTGGTCTCAGGTGACCCCCGGTCAGCGCCGTGGGTCGGGTTGGTGGGCGAGATCGAAGAAGTGGCGCGCCGCCTCCTTCGCTTCGTCCGACAGATTGGTCGATAGCACGACCTTGATCCTGACGTAGAGGTCGCCGGATCCGGTCGACTTGAAGCGAGGCATGCCCTGGCCGCGGAGCCGGAAGGTTCGCCCTGCCTGAGTTCCGGCCGGGATTTTGAGAAGAACGCGTCCCTTGAGCGTCCCGACGGGAACCTCGGCGCCGAGCAATGCCTCTTCGAGGGTCACGGCCAGCTCACGTTCCAGGTCCGCACCTTTCCGGGTGAAGACCGGGTGGGGTCGGACGCGGCAGATCACCACCAGATCTCGGCCGTCGCCGCCCTTGCCGCTGAGTCGAATGCGGCTGCCGGTATTGACGCCCCGCGGGATCGTGACCTCGAGGCGCTTGCCGTCGATTTCGACAAGGCGGGTCGTGCCGTGGAAGGCCTCTTCGAGGGTCAGCTCGGCGGTCGCCTCGGTCACGCCCGGCGGGGCGGCCGCCGCCCGCCGCCGGGCAGCCGCGCCGGCGCCGTCGCCGTCGCGCCCGAGCCCGGCGAGGAGGTCCTCGATCGAGGCGTCCATCTCGGGGCCGGCGGTTGCCGTTCGGCCCCGACCGCCCGAACTCGCCGCGGCGACGTCATCGCCGAAGACCATCCGGAAGAAATCGGAGAACCCGGCGGCATCGCCGGTCGTCTGGAACTCGTAGCGGACGTTGCCGCCCGGGCTGCCGAATCCGCCGGCGAATGGGCCGCCGGCGGTGAATGGGCCGCCGGCGGTGAATGGCCCGCCGGCGCCGAACGGTGCGCCGCCGCCAGGTGCCGACCCGGCCCGCGAGTGGGCCTCCCAGTTCGGTCCCAGGGCGTCATATTTGGCCCGTTTCTGCGGGTCCGAGAGGACCGCATGGGCTTCGTTGATGTCCTTGAACCGGCGCTCGGAGCCGGCATCGCCCGGTTTGGCATCCGGGTGGTGCTGGCGCGCGAGCTTGCGGAACGTCTTCTTGATCTCTGCCTGGGTCGCCGTCCGTGGCACTCCCAGGGTTTCGTAGTAATCCCGGTATTCCATCGTCATGGCACTCGGGGAACCGCTCGTCGCCCGTCAGGCGAGCCCAGGGCGAGGCCGTGTCGAGCACTGGAGCGCGCGCACCTCGATGGTGCGTAAGCGAAGCGCGCAGGCGCGAACGACGCCCTGGGCCGCATCACGGGCGACCAATATCACTGTCCCTTAACGGCAACCGGAGGCTGGTCAGCGGGCGGGAAGCCCGGTCGTCGGACGCCCGCGGGGGTTGGCACGGGTGCCTCTCGCTCGTCGGTCGACGGGCCGGGCACGGCCGCCGGCAGCGGCTGTGGCCGACGCCGGAGGGCCGCTTCGAGAACCTGGTCCATCGAGTCGACGAGGACCAGCTTCATCTTCTTGCGGATCTCCTCGGGGATGTCCCGAAGGTCCTTCTCGTTCTTCCTGGGCAGGATCACCATGGCCGCGCCGGAAAGGTGCGCCGCGAGGATCTTGCTCTTGAGGCCACCGATCGGCAGGACACGACCGCGGAGGGTGATCTCGCCGGTCATCGCCACGTCCTTCCGAACGGGGATGCCGGTCAGAGCGCTCACGATCGCCACGGCCATCGTGATGCCGGCCGACGGGCCGTCCTTGGGGATCGCCCCCGCCGGAACGTGGATGTGGAGGGTGTGCTTCTCGAAGACCTCGCGGGAGATCCCGAGCTCCGACGCGTGCGCCCGCGTCCAGGACAGTCCGGCCCTGGCCGACTCGCGCATGACCTCGCCAAGCTGGCCGGTGAGGATGAAGTCCTCCTTGCCCTCCATCTTGGTCACTTCGACGGCGACGACGTCACCGCCGACCTCGGTCACGACCAGGCCGGTCGCGGCGCCCGTCTGGTCCTCCGCTTCGAGCTCACCATATTCGAAGCGCGGCGGACCCAGGAACTCGACCAGCTTCTTGATGTCGACGACGGTCTTTCGCTTGCGACCCTCCGCAACGGTCCGCGCGATCTTGCGCATGACGTTGGCGAGCTCGCGCTCGAGGTTCCGGACGCCGGCTTCGTGGGTGTAGGCCTGGACGAGCTCGGTCATGGCTTCGTCGGTGATCTCGATGTGCTTGGCGGTCAAGCCGTGGTTGGTCATCTGCTTCGGGACCAGGAATCGCCTCCCGATCTCGATCTTTTCCTGCTGCGTGTAGCCGGGCAGCCCGACGATCTCCATCCGGTCGCGGAGGGCAGCGGGAATCGGATCAATCAGGTTGCCGGTCGCTATGAACAGAACCTTGCTGAGGTCGAACGGCACCTCCAGGTAGTTGTCCTGGAAGGAGTTGTTCTGCTCCGGGTCGAGGACCTCGAGGAGGGCCGAACTCGGGTCGCCCCGGAAGTCCATCCCGATCTTGTCGATCTCGTCGAGCATGAAGACCGGGTTGTTCGTGCCGGCCGTCTTGATGCTCTGGATGATTCGACCGGGGAGGGCCCCGATGTACGTTCGGCGGTGGCCCCGGATCTCAGCCTCGTCGTGGATGCCGCCCAGGCTCATTCGGACGAACTTGCGACCCATCGCCCTGGCTACGCTCTTGCCCAGCGACGTCTTGCCGACGCCGGGCGGTCCGACGAGCGCGAGGATGGGGCTGCGGATCGTGTCGGCGAGAGTGCGGACCGCGAGGTACTCGAGGATGCGCTCCTTGATCTTCTCGAGGCCGTAGTGGTCCTCGTCGAGGATCTTGGCTGCTTCCTTGATGTCGAGCCGATCGTCGGTGGACGTTTTCCACGGCAGCCCGACCAACCAGTCGACGTAGGTCCGGATGACACCGACTTCCGGCGAGGCGGACGGGATCCGACTCATGCGATCGACTTCCTTGAGCGCTCGGGTCTTGATCTCCTCCGGCATGCCGGCGGCCTCGACCTTGTCGCGAAGCTCGCTGATCTCGGCCTGCTGAGGATCGTCCTCGCCCAGCTCGCGCTGGATTGCCTTGAGCTGCTCCCGCAGGATGTACTCGCGCTGGGTCTTGTCCATCTCGGACTTGACTTCGGACTGGATCTTGCCCTTGAGCTCGAGGATTTCGATCTGTCGGGCAAGAAACCCGCTGACGAGCTTGAGCCGCTCGACCACGTCGATCGTTTCGAGGAGCTCCTGGCGCTGCTCGGTGGTCATGTCCGGGCTGTAGGCGACCATGTCGGCCAGCAGTCCGGGCTCGGTGATGTTGCGGGCAGCGACGGCCGCCTCGGGCGGAACCGGGGCGCCGTTGGCGACGTATTGCTCGATCTGGGCCTGCACGGAGCGCATGAGGGCCTGGACCTCGACACCGGCGGGTCCGGCATCGTGGAGCTCCTCGATACTCGCCCGCAGGTACGGGCTGGTCTGGGTAAAAGCGTGAACGCGCAGGCGGCCCTGGCCCTGGACGATGGCCCGAACGGTACCGTCCTGGAGTTGGACAACCTGGGCGATCTTCGCCAGGGTGCCGACCGAGTAGAGCTCGGACATCTCGGTGACGTCTTCCTGCTCGGCTGTGCGCTGGGTCACGAGCGCGATGGGTCCGCCCTCGGCGACCGCGGCGTTGAGCGCAGCAACGCTCTTGTCGCGGCCGACCTGGAGCGGGACGATCATCTCGGGAAAGATGACCGTCTCCCGCAGCGCAACGAGCGGCAGCTCGCGCGAACGGGAGGTCGTCGTGGGCTGCTCATCGGCCGGGGTGGACGGTCGCTTCGCCATCGAAATCTCCTGTGTCAGGTCGTGCTATTTGCGGTCTGCGGCCGGCCGCCACCGCGGGTGGTGGAGCGGTTCGCTGCGTCTTCTGCGGCGACCACTCCTTCGTCATAGAGCCTCTCGAGGATCCGGGTTCCGAGTCGCTCCTCCAGTTCGAAGAGGATTCGGACTCCGGCCAGGTTGACGCCGAGGTTTTGGGTCAAGTGGCGGATCCAGAGGACCCGCCGGATGTCCTGTTCGCTGTAGAGACGGATGTTCGTCGGCGTTCGGGCCGGACAGAGCAGACCCTCGTCCTCGTAGATCCGCAGGGTTCGCGGATGCACGCTGACGATGCTGGCCGCCACGCTGATGACGTAGACGGGTCGCTGCGGGTCGCGCTCTGGCCGGCGGAATGCCATTGAATCAGGCGTTGACGGGGGCCCCGTCGGGAGGAGATCCCTGTCCGGTCGTGCTCTCCGCCGTTCGCTCGGACCGACGATCGGTCACCGCCGAGATCCGGATCTGGCGAGGCTTGGTCTGCTCCGCCTTGGGAATGCGCAGGTTGAGGACGCCGTGCTCGAAGGTCGCCTCGGCCTTGTCGGCCTCGAGGCCCTTCGGGAGTGTCACCGAGCGGCTGAAGGAACCGCGGCGGATCTCCTGGACGAGATAGCTCCCATCCTCGGAGGTCTTCTCCTCGGACGTCTTGCCGACGATCGTGAGAGTGTCGTTCTCGACGGTGATGTCGACGTCCTCGGGCTTCACGCCCGGCAGCGCCGCCTCGACGACGAGGGCGTCCGGGGTGGTCGTGACGTCCAGCGGAAGCGCCGGGCCATCGACCGAGCCGGCAATCCACGCGCGGGGATGCATCAGGTCGTCATCAAAGAGTCGATCCATCGCCTGGCGGAGCGACAGCAGCTCGCCGAATGGCGATGGACGGCGCACGAGTGTCATGTCGTGAACCTCCTGTACTGCGATGGTTTCTTTCCGCCCGGTCTTGCGACGGACGGTTCCGGCACAGCCTGCCGGACACAATCGGATGGTAGAACCCTGACAATACCGTTGTCAAGATTATGGAGTGTGAATCTTTCCGGCTGGTTGGACCCTTCGGCCACGAGCCAATCTGGCTCAGAGGCGCCGGGGCGTGGACACGGCGGCCGTCGGGGACAGTCCGCGACCGTCACCAGATAGACATGGAGGCGACGATCTGAGAATCACCGCCTGGCGGGGCTTCACAACCAGTTGCCCGTAGAGAGCCTTTTGGCCAAATTCTCACGCGGGGAGCGTTGGGCCGCAGAACTTGTGCGCGGGATCGTCCCCTGCCGCGCTGGCCGTGCACGATCCAGTGTCATCGCACGCCGCGATCGCTTGCCCGCCGTCCGCGTTATGGCCTAACGGTCGCTTGATGAGAATCTGGCCGGGATCAACCCTCGCAGGCCCGGATCGAGCGGCCCGGACCGCGGCTGGAGCGCCCTCAGACCTCAGCGGCGCTTGCCTGACTCCGCTGGGGCGCGGCCTGCCTCCGGTGAGGCTTTCGATCCTGCCGCGGCGCCGTTCCTGGCCGCGTCGAGGTCGGTGTCGCCGATCAGCTGCCCGCGAAGCATCACTTCGCATTCGCTGACCCCGATGGCAATCACCTTGTCGCCGGCCTGGAGGATCGTGTCCATGCGGAGGGGCGTGGCGATCCCGTCGCGGACGACCGCGAACAGGGAGCACCCCTCGGGGAGGTCGAGGTCCTTCGGTGCGCGTCCGATGGCCGGTGAGCCTTCCTGGAGGTGCGCCTCGATGAGCTCGAGCTTGCCTTCTCCGAGGCTCGCGAGGTGGAGCAGCTCGTTCACCGGGATGTCCTGTTCGATCGAGCCCAGGATCATCCGCGTCGGGCTGATCAGCTCGTCGACACCCAGGTGCTTGAAGAGCGCTTCGTTCTTCGGGTTGTTGACGCGGGCGATGGTTCGCGGCACGTCGAAGTGATGTTTGGCCATCTGGCAGATCACGAGGTTGTCTTCGTCATCGCCGGTCACCGCGGCCACGATGTCGGCCCTGGCGCAGCCCGCCTCGCCGAGGTACTTGCCCTCGCAGCCGTCGTGAGCAATGACGATGGAGCCGATCTCGTCGGTGATCTGATCGGCCCGGGCGCGATCCTTCTCCATGAGCACGATCTCGTGCCCGCTTTCGATCAACTCCCTGGCGAGGTAATAGCCCACCTTGCCGCCGCCGACGACCAGTACGAACACGGCTCAGACCTCCCCATTCGAGACGGATCCCTCGCGCCCGGTCGAGGCCGTGTTGACGGAAACCGGGATAGCCCCGGCCGGGGCCGGGCCGAGCGGCGCGGGCTCGTTGTGCTCCTCGGCGTGGCGACGGCTCGGTGGAATGACGCCCGGCATCCCCGAAACCGGCAGGCCGAGGTAGCCGTTGATCGCGTCGGCCATGAGCGCCGTCCGGCAGAGCGAGGCAACGCCCAGCTCGCTATAGGCTGCGGCCCGGACGGGGTCGTTGATCTTGGCCAGGACCCGACGCGCGCCGAGTGCCTCGGCCGCGACCTGGGCCGCCATCACGTTTCGGTTGTCGCCCTCCGTCAGCGCCAGGAAGATGTCGGCGTCGCTCGCGCCGACCCGCCGCAAGGTGTCCTCGTCGGTGCCGTCAGCTCGCACCGCGTCGCCCTTGAAGGTGGCCGGCAGGCGATCGAAGGCCGCCGTCGAAATATCCAGGACCGTGACCTGGTGACCGCTCGTATCGAATTGCTCGGCCATGGTCGCGCCGACTCGGCCGCAACCAACGATGACGATTTTCACTGCTACACCTCGGGGATCGGCTCGCGTACGACCCAGACTGCACACGGCGCGTTCTTCAGTATGTATCGGATGGTGCGGCCGATCGCGAAGTCGCCCCCGAACTTGGTCCGGTATGGCAGCCCGACCACGAGCAGGTCCGCACCGCGCTCCGTGGCCTCATCGACGAGAGCCGCGCCGGCGTCCCGTGCCTGGAGCAGGACCGTCTCCAGGCGCATCTTCGATTCTTCGGCGACTTCCTCGGCGATGTCGAGGACCCGCTGGACCTCGTCGGACCGGCCCGCAATGTCGGCATCGAGGGGCTGCGACCAGTCAATCTCCACCACGTGGACCGCCACCAGCTCCGCCTTGATCGGCCGGCCGACCTCCGAGATCAGCTTGACGACACGGGCATCCGTGGGGCCGCCGTTCAGGGCGATGACGGCGCGCCGGAATACGGAGGAGGGCAGATTTGTATCGGGCACCGTCGGGCCAGTTCCTCAAGGTTGGATCGAACGGAGCGGGCCGTGGAATGGCCGGTGGTGCTCCTCGACGACGGCCCACAATACCACCCGGCTCACGGTCCGTCGCCGCTCGCGGCGCCCCGTCTTCGCGGCGCCCGAAGCTGCCCGATCGGCGGAACGAGGCAGGGAAGAAGAGGCGGGGCTGCTCAGGTGTGCTCGAAATGACCGGGTTCGTCGCGACGATACGGAACACCGACCAGGACCGTATGGGGCCGCCCCAGGAGTGCCCTTCGAAGCCGCTTCGCCGACTGGTTGTAGAGGATCCGCTCCCACCAGCTCCGGGCCACGTATTCGGGCAGGACGACGAAGGTGACGGGCGCCTCCTTCTCGGGGGGCCACGCTCGGTCGAGCACGTCGAGATAGGCGAGGAGCGGCCCGACAAGAGCGCGATATGGCGACTCGACCACGACGAGCGGCACCCCCGGGACCTGGCGTTCCCATTGCTCGCGGACCGCAGCCGCATCGTCCGGGTCTTCCGAGATGAAGACGGCGCGAACGTCGTCGCTGATCGAGCGGGCGACATTGACCGCCTGAACGACCGACCGGTTGAGGCCGGGGATCGGGAGCACCACACGCTCCTCGCGGTGCGGGGCGGGAACGACGTAGTTCGGGCGCACGGCCAGCTGCTCAGCGGTAGCGGCGTACTGGTGGCGGATGAACAGCATCATCGCCACCAGGATCGGGATCAGGATGACGACGAGATAGGCTCCGTCCTTGAACTTCACCGACACGACCACGACAAGTACCACAGCTGTCAGGACCGCGCCGATCCCGTTGATCATTGCCCGCCAGCGCCACCCGGGCGCATGCTCCCGCCGCCAGTGGATGACCATCCCTGTCTGGGAGAGGCTGAACGTCACGAAGACGCCCACGGAGTAGAGCGGGATCAGTGCGTGGGTATCGCCATTGAACACGACGATCAGTGCTGCAGCCACCGCCGCAAGGGCGACGATGCCGTACGAGAAGGCCAGGCGATCTCCCCGGTAGCTGAACTGGCGGGGCATGTAGCCGTCCTCGGCCAGGATCGCCGCAAGGCGTGGAAAGGCGTTGAAGCTGGTGTTTGCGGCCAGGAACAGGAGCAGTGCGGTGCTTGCCTGGAAGAGGTAGAACACCGGCGACCCCGCCCCGAAGATCGCGCCCGCGACCTGGGCGATGACCGTCGGGCCGCCGAGCTCGGTGATCGTCGGCGCGACCTGATACTTGGTGGCGACGATGCTGATGCCGACAAACAGGAAGGCGAGGAGGCCCGACACAATGATCAAGGTGTTGGCTGCGTTCCTGGCTTCCGGAGGCTTGAATGCCGGTACGCCATTGGTCACCGCCTCGGTCCCGGTCAAGGCCACCGAGCCCCCGGCGAACGCGCGTAGCAGGAGAAAGAGCCCCAGTGGTTCCACAACGCCGCGTGCATCGCCGGGCGGCAGGGCGAGGGGATTCGGTGGCACGGGCACGACCTGGCCGAGGACGATGTGGGCGAGGCCAAGGGCGATCATCAGGATCGCCAACCCCAGGAACAGGTAGGTCGGCACCGCGAAGATGTTGCCGGACTCCCGGAGGCCGCGGAGGTTGGCGACGGTCATGAGCGCGATCGAGCCGACTCCGATGGCGATGCCTGTCGTGTGCAGCTCGGGAACCACCGAGACGATCTGAGAGATCGCCGAGGCAGACGACACCGCAACCGTCAACACGTAGTCGACCAGGAGCGCGGCGGCTGCCACGAGCGCAATCCGCGCCGAGAGGTTCTCGCGCGAGACGACATAGGCGCCTCCCCCCGATGGGTAGGCAAAGCAGATCTGGCGGTACGAGATCGACACCACCGCGAGCATCACCGCGATCGCAAAGGAGATCTCGATCGAGAACAGGAGGGCTCCTGCTCCCGCGACCAGCAGCACCCGCATGATCTCCTCGGTCGCGTAGGCGGAAGAGCTGATCGGGTCGGAGCTGAAGATCGCGAGCGCCTTCTTCTTCGGCAGCCGCTCCGTGATCTCCTCTTCGCTCGCAAGAGGTCGGCCGATGGCAATGCGCCTGATGCGAGCCGCGAGACGGTCCATGGGCGTCGCCGGCGCGCTCGCCGCTTGCTTGGCGACCATCTGGCCGGGTCCGGTATAGCGGAAGAACTGCGAATGCGGGCGGTCGACGCGGACGCGCCGGTCGGCCAGCTTGCGCCCCCGGAGCGGACGCTGTTCGGGCGTCGACCGCGGCGGCTCGTTCACAGGCCGAACTCGTTCACAGGCCGAAGCTGAGGCGTGCGATCAGGGCGGGCGGCAGGCCCGCGGCGGTCATGGCCTCCTGAACAGCGCCGATGTCGTATGTCGCCCGATGCCAGCTGCAGCGCTGTGCATCCGCGTCGAGGACGAGGTAGCTCGCGGCGGGGGTGCCATCTCGCGGCTGCCCCACGCTGCCCGGATTGAGGAGTACGCGCCGACCGTCGAGGGCCAGTGACGAGCCGTCGCCCGGGCTGATCGGTTCGATCCGGCCGTCGTCGTCGCGAAAGGCAATCGGGATGTGGGTATGGCCGTGGAGCCCGTACGGGGTCGAGAGGATCGCCAGGTTGGCGCGCGCCACCGGCACTGACGTCACGTACTCCCAGGTGGGATCGCGTGGGCTTCCGTGGACCAGGCTGAAATCGCCGTCCGTGCGCCGTTCCGGGAGGGCGGAGAGCCACGCCCGTGTCGATTCCGAAATGGCCTGACGGGTCCACTCCATCGCCCGGCGCGCGTCGGGATTGAACCACTCGATCTCGGGTCCGCCGCAGGCCGCCAGGTCGTGGTTCCCGCGGACGCCGGTCGCCCCGAGGGCGGAGAGGCGCTCGACGACGCCGTCGGGCTCGGGACCGTAGCCCACGACGTCACCGAGATGCCAGATCGCATCGACCGTTCCGATCGAATCGAGGACCGCGTTGAGGGCGACGAGATTCGAATGAACATCCGACAGGACGGCGATGCGCATTGAGGCCCAGCGTAGCAGGGGACAGGCGGCGTTCGTGCTCCGCCGCGGCGGCTTTCGAGGCGTACAGGAGCGTCGTGTGGTTGCCCGCGGCTCACCATGGCCGGCGTTTGCGGAGGGCCGGATCCCGCGGGTAGCCCCGCGGTGTCTGCCCGTGCTTGGTGATCGCCACCAGGAATCGACCTTCGAGTCCCGGGACCGCCGCCGCCTCGCTGAGCTCCAGGACATCCCCTCCGCCGAGCGCGTCGGCCGCGCGCCGTGCGGCTGCCAGTTCCTCCGGGATGTCGCCGCTCTTCCAGGCGATCAGGACTCCGCCGGGTTGGAGCAGCGGAAAGCCAAGCTCGACGAGCTCGTCGAGGGCGGCGACGGCGCGGGCCGTGACCGCGGGCCAGGCTTCGCGGAACCGCTCGTCGGCGGCGACGGATTCGGACCGTCGCGCGACGACCTCAACCCGGCCGGCGAGTCCGGATCCAACGGTGGCGGCCGCGAGGAAGTCGGCCTTCTTGGCAACCGATTCGACGAGGAGCGCCCGCTCGGCTGGGAGCGCCACGGCCAGCGGCAAGGCGGGATAGCCGCCGCCGCTGCCGATGTCGACGAAGCTGCGGATGCCGCGCTCGCGGAGCGGCCTGACGGCGGTCAGCGAATCGAGGACGTGGCGGACAGCAACCGCGGCGGGATCCCGAATCGCCGTGAGGTTGATGGCGGTCGTCCAGGCGAGGAGGAGGCGGGCGTGGCGCTCGATCGCGGCGAGCGCGGTTGGGTCGAGATCGAGGCCGAGCTGGGCCAGCCCACCGCGGACGGCAGCATCGTATTCGGCCGCAAGGTGCGGAAGTACGTCGACGTCCGTCGGAAGCGGTTCTCGCCGGCGGTTCAGGTCCGCCTCCTGTCGGCACGGCCTGCGGTCCGCCCGGGAGAGCCGCTCCCGGCGTCGTCGTTCATCGCACCCGAGGCGTGGCGTCTGTCTTTCGCGATCCGTCCGGTTCGCAGTCGGGTTTCCCCAAACCCCTCGCGAATCGCGGTACCGAGGGTCGCCTCAGTGCGGATGCCGGACGTTACGCGCGCCCGAAAGTGGTGTCAACGCGGTTATCCACGAATTGGGACGACCGGACTCGATTGGTGGAAAAGCGAGCCCTCTAGGACCGGCGCCTAGGCCGACCGACTGGTCGTTCGGACGGGCCGGCCGAGGGTCCGCCGAACCACGTCGAGGACCTCGTCGATGTACTGCTCGGCCTCGCCGCGCTCCGCGGCGGTCCGGACGCAACCCTGGACGTGATCCTCGAGCAGGAGGACCGACAGCGAATCGACCGCGGCACGAAGAGCGGCCGTCTGCTGGAGGATGTCGACGCAGTACTCCTCGCGCTCGATCATTCGGGCGACGCCCCGAACCTGGCCTTCCATCCGCGACAGTCGCCGGATCAGCGTCGACTTGTCCTTGGTATAGCTGTGCCGGAAGTGGTCTGGCGCGGCCGGCGGCGTCGGGCTCGCCGCCGTTGCACGGGGCGGGGTGGCGGTCGGCTTCGAAATGGGGCGGGTGGCGTGGTCTTGGTTCACGTGCCGGATGATACCCCCTGGGGGTATGCCGGACAAGCGCGGTCCCGAGCCGCACCCTCGACGATGGCATCCGGGCTAGACTTGCGTTCGATGGATCCGAACGGCGTTGGCTGCACCGTCTGCGGGAGCCACGTCTCCGGCGACCGGATCCGCCTCCTGGCCCGCCGCGACGACCTCGCCTTCATCGAGATCGCGTGCGATGCCTGCGGGAGCGCCGCCCTCGGAATGATCCTTGCCGAGAACCGGTCAGCCGAGGAACACCGCGACGCGCCGAGATCGGGCACGACCCCGAGGGGGTGGCCGACGGGACCGCCCGTCGACGCGAATGACGCCATTGACATGCGCGAATTCCTCGACGGCTGGGACGGCGACTTCAGGGCGCTGTTCGACCGCGGGGCAGGCTCGAAGCGATCGGCGAGGTCGAGCTGGTGACCGGGGCGCTCTCCCCGGCGGACGGGGATGAGCACGGACGATCGAGCCGAACCCAGCAGGCACCCGTCGCAGATTCTCCGGCTATAGCCACGGATTCCCTGACATACGGCGCGACGACGGCGATCGAGTCACCAGGGCGCCCGTCGTTCGCTCACGCGAGCGAAGCGGAGATGGCCCGCATTCTCGATTTCTACGACGTTCGGTGGGCCTACGAGCCCGAAACGTTCCCAATCAAATGGAACCTCGACGGTGACGTCGTGGAGAGCTTCTCGCCGGACTTCTACCTCCCCGACCTCGACCTGTACCTCGAGATGACAACGCTCAGGCAGCGCCTCGTGCGCAAGAAGAACCGGAAGCTGCGCCGGCTGCGGGAGCTCTACCCGGACATCCGCATCAAGCTCTTCTACGCGCGCGACTTCAGGGCGCTGATGCTCAAGTACGGCAGGCCGGCCCTGGCCGAATCGCTGTCCGGGACGCTGGGCCACCTCGGCCGGCCCCGGACCGCCGACCTGGCGATCGTCGACATCGACACGGCCGCGATTGCATCCGATTCGGCCGGGATGGCCGGAATTGCGTCCGACACGGCGAGGATCCGGCCCATCGACGCCGCCGCGGCCATCGATGCGCCGGCGTCGCCGCCGCCGCGCCGCGCCGCCGGTCGCCGGTCGATGCGCCGCGCCAGGGCTGAGAGCACCGAGCGGAGCACCGAGCGATGAGGACCGCTGACCTCGAAGCGGACATCGGCGAGATCCTCCTCACGGAGGACCAGATTCAGACGCGGGTTGCCGAGCTCGGCGCCTTGATCAGTGCGGACTACCACGGCCGGCCGATCACCCTCGTCAGCGTCCTCAAGGGCTCCCTGCCGTTCATGGCCGACTTGATGCGTTCCTTGACGATTCCGCTCCGGATCGACCTGATGGAAGTCTCTTCGTACGGGGGATCCACGACCGAGTCGTCCGGCCTGGTGCGAATCCTGAAGGATCTCTCCGCCAGCATCGAGGGCGATGACGTCCTGATCGTCGAGGACATCATCGACACCGGCCTCACCCTGAACTATCTGCTGCGCTACCTGCGCGGCAAGAAACCCGCGTCCATCCGGATCTGCACCCTGCTCGACAAGCCCGCCAGGCGTCTCGTCGAAATCCCCGTCGATTACACCGGGTTCACCATCCCGGACCAGTTCGTCGTCGGCTACGGCCTCGACTACGGCGAGCTCTATCGGAACCTGCGTTTCGTCGGCGTATTGCGGCCCGAGGTGTACGCGGGCGGCGGATGACGATGCATCGCCGCCCTCTCGGGCGGGGCCGGACCCTGGCCGCCGTTTCGGCGATCGTCCTCCTGGTCGGCTGCCTCCTGCCCTGGTGGACGGTGGGCGGCGGGTCGGACCTGCCGACCCACACCACGACGAACGGTTTCGCCAGCAGCGGGATCCTCGTCTTCATTGTCGCCCTGGCCACGCTCGCCCTGCTGACCCTCCCCTACGCTGCCGGCGATCGGCCGGTTGGCTTCGATCGCTGGCCGGTCTACCTGGTCTTCGTGGTCGTCGGCTGGGTCGGGCTCGGGTACGTAGTCGTCGACCTGCTCGTTCGAGGGGTCCTCGCCGCCTCGCTCCACGCGCCGTCGGAAGTATTCACTCGCGGTCCGGGCCTCTGGATCGCGGGGATCGGCCTCGCGATGCTGTCCCGGGCCGTCTACGACATGCGCCAGGACCCCGCGATCCGCTGATCGGCCCTTGGCCGGACCAGGCCTAGTTCGGTTCGCCCGCCGCTGCGACGACGTCGAAGCGCAGCCACTCGACCTGGTCGAGACTGCCGTTCGGGAACCTGAACGACAGGGCGTACGAACCGACCGGCCAGGCCGGCCACGACCCCGGCGTCAACGGTGTCGGTGCGATCTCCGCGCCTGACGCCGAGGCGGACGGGGGTGAAGAGGGCTCCGCGCCGCCCGAGCCCGAGCCGTCGCGAGCGATCGAGACGGGGGGCCCAAACAGGAACCCCAGCTCGGGGGATGGTTCCCTCCTGGGTAACCGCGACGGGCGGGCCAAGCTCGTGGGCGACGGGCAGCGCGTCGCCGAGGATGGCCACGACATCGTAGGCATCCGCGGCCGCGGCGACAGAGTCGGCCGGATTCGGCCGGAAGGCGCACACGCCGATCCCGATCACGTGCGACGACAGGATCTGGAGTGGCACCAGGCTTGGGTCGAGCGGATCCTTTCCGATCGCCGGCCCCGGGGATTGCCACGTCCGGACCTCGTGCCCCGGCCATCGGACCAGCGTCAGAACGCGACCACCCTCCGAGCTCATGCAGGACATCACGTTCGGGTCGGGCGGTCGAGGGCTGGCCGAAGGAGAAGCTCGGCTCGTATCGACTCCACTCGGCAGCGCGCCGCCCGCCCCACTCGATGCGTCGTGGTCCGCCGACCATGGCTTCACGACCGCAAGCGCAATGCACGCAACGAGCACGGCCACGAGGACGGCCGGCGTCCGGTTTCGTTCGAACGAGCCCCGAACCCTGACGGCGTCCGTTTGCTGATCCACGATCACCTCGGCCGGGCGAGGCCGCGACTCTACGCCGAAAGGGAGATTCGAGTCGACCCACTCGGCCTCGGTCCAGACCGATCCCCGCGAGATCGGGGCTCAGATCTCCCCGAGGTAGGCCTTCCGAACGTCGGCGTTGGCCGCAAGCTTCTCGGCAGAGTCGGCAAGGAGGACCCGGCCGGTCTGGAGGACGTAGCCACGATTGGCGACGTTGAGGGCCTGCAGGGCGTTTTGCTCGACGAGCAGGATCGTCGTCCCGGCGGCGTTGATTTCCTGGATGATCGCGAAGATCTGCTGGACGAGGATGGGGGCGAGACCCAGGGACGGTTCATCCAGGAGCAGGACGCGGGGCCGCGCCATCAGCGCGCGACCGATCGCCAGCATTTGCTGCTCGCCGCCGGAGAGGGACCCTCCGCGCTGGGAAGCCCGCTCCTTGAGCCGCGGGAACAGCGTGTAGATCCGCTCCAGGTCCTCGCGTGCTTCGTCCTGGGCCCCTCTCGAGCTCGGCCTGGGCGCCGCCTCCACGCTCTCGTCCTATTCGCCTGACGGAGGCTCCTTGCCCGGTGCATCGTCGCAGCCCGGGGCCAGAGCGGTCTCTCGCACGCGATCGAGTAGGCGGTGGGACGGCGGCACAGTTCCGGCTCGAGCGGCGCGCAGGCGGCCGCCGAAGCGATGCCGTATGATAGGCGCTGGCGTACCGTTTGCAACACCGATTCCGCGGGACCCGGGCCCGGCCCCAGAGCGATCATCGCTCGCCACCCGTGCGGTCCGCGAAATTCGGAGCAATTCCAGATCGGCCCCGGTCGGGGGCGATCGCGGAAAGGTTCGCATCCTCATCGAGGTCTGACCTGCCGGCGTGGAATATCTGGTTCGAGCGGCCCGCATTACGGATATCGACCGGCTCGTCGCGTTGAGCGACCGGCAGGCCAATTCGCTCCCTGAGAGCGGTCCGATCGCGGGCGACCTGCTGCGTCAGCTCGTCTACATTCCCCAGGCGAGCGTGTTCGTCGCCGAATCCCGGCGCGAGCTTGTCGGAGGCGCCGTTCTCGTGCTTCGCCCTTCAGTTCGGGCGGGCGGCTATGTCGGGACGGTCGACGTCCTGGTCGTCGATTCCGACTACGACACGGACCACGTGACCCGCGCTCTCCTCGAGGAGGTCCTGCGGTCGGCGGGCAACAAGGGCTGCAGCGTCGTCGAGATCGTCCAGCCGGAGGACCCCCGCGAGCGCACGCGGCTCGAACGCGAGGGGTTCACCGAGGGGAAGCCATTCATGCAACGGGTCGTGGGGGCGGTCGGGGCCGTCGCGCCGCGCTCCCGATGATCGCGCCCACTGAGCAGCGAGTTCGCGCCGGTGGGTCGTTCCAAGGAACAGAGGAGTCACAGTGAGCAAGAACGTTGCCGTCTTCGTGGACGTGGCGAACATCTTCTACGCGGCCAAGGCGGCCGGCGTTGACATCGATTACGTCACCCTCCTGAAGTCGGCCACTGCCGGCCGAGACCTCGTGCGGGCATACGCCTACACCGGCCTCGATCCGGACAACGAAAACCAGCGCAACTTTCACGAGTTCCTGCGCCGGCACGGCTACAAGGTCGTGAGCAAGGACATTCGCAAATACGGCGACGGCAAGGTCAAGGCGAACCTCGACATCGAGCTCGTCGTCGACATGATGAAGACGGCCCGGAACCTCGACATCGCGATCGTCGTCTCGGGTGACGGCGATTTCGCCCCGGCCATCCGCGCGGTCCAGGAGATGGGCGTCCGCTGCGAGGTCATCAGTTTTCGCGGCAACACCAGCTCGGACCTCATGGATGTCGCCGATCAGTTCACCGACATCACCCACCTCGCCCGGGTCGAGAAGGGATCCTCGCGCAGCGGCCGCCGTGTCGCCGACGACGAGGAGGACCTGTCGATGACCGAGGTCCCCGACAAGCTGTCCGAAGGCGCCGGCGGCGGACGTGGCCGCAGCCGCGGTCGTGGGCGCGGGCGGACGAGCGAGGTTGAGCCGGTCGCGGCAGCCGGCCGGCGACCGGCACCTGCAGCGGCGGTCGCGGCCAGTAGGACGTCGCTCGTGGCCCTGCCCGGCGAGAAGCTCTCGAAGTCCTCGGTCGGTGCCGAAGGGCCCGACGAAGAGGTCGAGGAGTTCGGCGAAGACATCGCGGAGGGCGGCGCCGTCGCCGCGTTTGACGCTGACGCGGCTGCC
>DATCPH010000097.1:0-44108 GCA_036570185.1 Candidatus Limnocylindrales bacterium
CGGCCAGGGTGGAGGCGGCCACGGCCAGCGGCCCGCCACTCTGCGTGAACGGGGCCAGGACCGCCTGGAGGACGACGAACGCCGCGACGTAGACGAGCGCGAGGGCCGCCGTCAGGGCCGTGTACGCCAGCGTCCGGCTGATGATCCGGTCGATCTCGTACAGGCGGTATCGCAGCACGGCGATGCCGATCGCGATCGGAACGGTTGGGAATGCGACCGCGGCCGGACTCCATGCGAGGCCGCTATCGATCGAGCCGGGCACCAAAGTCCCAATGACGAACCCGGCGACGACAGCCAAGATCACAAAGCTGATCGAGGCCGCAATCCAGCGGAGCTGCTGGCGCTCGGTTCCGCTCGAGTGCCGGACGCGAACCACAAGCGAGATTGCCGCGGGGAGAACCATGAACATGATCGGGAAACCGGCCGTGGCCGGGGTCACCAACCGCCAGATCGCGAGATCCGGCAGGATCGCGATGGGATTGCGGACCCACACGCCCCTCGGATAGCCGATGACGTTGGCGTTGATCAGCGGCGTCACACAGCCGGTCACGACGAAGACCAGGCCGACCATCAGCGCCGCGCGACCGAGTCCTCCCCATCGACCGGGGGGGACCCCGCCAGACGGAAAGACGGTCGCCAAGAGGAGATAGAGGTAGAACAACACACCGATCGACCCGTTGTGAATCACCGCGAAGAGCTCCGCCGGCGAGTCGAACGTCCCCTTGGCGAACTGCTCAATCGTCCCTGGGACGTTTGTGGTAACGATCAAATAAGCCCAGCCCAACCCCATGAGGATCCAGCCGATCGAGATCCTTGGCCGCCTGATGACGAGGATCGCGCCGATGCCGGCGAACGGGATGAACCAGAAGAGGCCAGCCGGCGTCCGGCTCGCTATCCCGACGACCGCGCCGATGACGAACAGACCTGTGATGGCGAGCTGCCCGACGCGCCCTAGCGTCCGATTCGACGGCGCGTCTATCTCCCTTATGCGCAGCGGCGACCCGGCGCGCTCCGGTTGCTTCATCGGTCCGCCACGAGATTGTCGGTGCGGACCCAAACCCGCGCGGAAGGCGGAGCGAGGGTTCCGTGGGCGTCGGAGCGGCTCCGGTTGAAGCGGCGGTCCGTGATCCCCTGGACCCGCCCCGCCAGCCACGCTGTCCCCGCCGCAATGCGCCGCGTTCGTGCGGCGGGGAGGATTCGCACGCTCATCGCCGCCCCGATGGCCGCAGCCAGACGCCGACCGACGCAGGCGCGAGGGTCTCGCCGATGACGGCCTCGATCTCGCCACCCAGGCGGACGATGTCGACCTCGTCACGGAGCTGGCCGGCGAAGGCCTCGACGGTCCGCTGGGCGTCGTAGCGTGAACGGTTGAAGCGCCTATCCATGGCCGACTGGAAACGCCGGCGAAGTGGCTGGAAGAGGGCGAACACAGCCAGTGTAGAGGCGGCCACGGCCAGCGGCCCGCCGCTGGCGGTGAACGGGGCGAGGCCGTTTTGGACGGCTGCGAACGCGGCCAGATAAACGACCACGAGGGCGGCTGTCAGGGCCGTGTACGCCAGGGTCCGGCTGATGATTCGGTCGATCTCGTACAGGCGGTACCGCAGGACGGCAATGCCGATCGCAAGGGGAAGCAACCCGATACTTGCAAACGAGACGAGATTGAGGCTATCGGGTGCGAG
The DNA here is from genome assembly GCA_036570185.1 of Candidatus Limnocylindrales bacterium. Classification (GTDB taxonomy): domain Bacteria; phylum Chloroflexota; class Limnocylindria; order Limnocylindrales; family CSP1-4; genus DATCPH01. The sequence goes on from DATCPH010000097.1 coordinate 1,680, forward strand.
CGCGAAGATCAGGACGGCAACGAACAGGACCGAGCCGAACCATTTGAGCTGGCGTCGCTCGACGGGACCGCCGCTGCGGAAACGGACCACTGCAGATGCCAGAGCCACGAGGATGGCCAGTCCCATGAGGCTGCCTGGCGGGAAGCCGACTGCGTCGATGAGCGGCCGAAGCCCGCTGATGCCGAGCGGGTTCTGGATCGCCTGAACGTTCTGTAGCGGACCGGAGCGGAATGCGACCAGTGCACCTCCGGCAATCGCGGCTGTCCCGAATATCGCAACCGGGAGCCATCGCCGCGATGGGAGGTGCCCGTTGGGGAAGAGCAGCGGTACGAACACCATCGTGAGCCCGATGGCGGGAACGAACAGCCAGCTCGCCAGCCAGGCGATGAACACCGTTCCGGGAAGTGCTCCACCGAGGTGCTCAGCGCTGTATCCCGCGTAGTCGCTGCCGGCCAGGGCGATCGCCACGAGCGTCGCCGTCGTCCACAAAATCCATCCGATCGGATTCGAGGATTGTCGCGATGCCACGAGAGCTCCGACGAATCCGAACGAGGCGATCATTGCCCCGAGCGTGACGAAGATCGCGGGATCCGGGTCCCGTGGAAGGAAGATCACCCCGAGGATCAGGACGGCGACATCGGCGGCCGGAACGAGCCAGACGACACGGTGTCTCCAACCCACAAGCCTGTCCTTCGACGCGGTAGAAGGGCGCCCGCTCATCGGTCGGCCGCCCGCCCAGAAGGCCGAAGCCACACGCTCACCGAGGCGGGTGCGAGGGTCCGGCCGATCACGGTCTGGATCTCGCCGCCGAGGCGCTCGATGTCCACCTCGTCGCGGAGCTGGCCAGCGAATGCCGCCACCGTGCGCTGGGCGTCGTAGCGAGAACGGTTGAAGCGCCGGTCCATGGTCGACTGCAACCGCCGGCGGAGCGGCTGGAAGATCGCGAACACTGCCAGCGTGGACGCGGCCACCGCCAGCGGGCCGCCGCTGGAGGTGAACGGGGCGAGGACGGCCTGGAGGGCGACGAAGGCCGCGACATAGACCACCGCGAGTGCGGCGGTCAGAGACGAGTACGAAAGAGTCCGGCTGACGATCCGGTCGATCTCGTACAGCCGGTAGCGCATGACCGCGATTCCGATCGCAAGAGGCACCGTCGGATACGCCACGAGCGCAGGGATCCAGGCCTCGTCGGTCGTCGGGCCCACGATGGTGAGCGTCACCAGCCCAAACAGGATCCCAACAGCCACGAACGCGAGCGCCGAGACGACCCATCGAAGCTGCTGCCGCTCGAGGCCTCGCGAACGACGGTATCGAATGAGCATCGATATCAGTCCCACGAGCATCACGGCGATGGTCGGGAAGATCAGCTGGCCCCCGTGCGAGACGGCCCAGATCGGCGCCTCGGGGAAGAGCGCGAGCGGGTTCGGGATATCGGTGCTGCCAGGTCCGCCGACCGTTGGCTCAAACGCCGCCAACACGATCAGGACCGCGTCGAAGGCGAGCGCCAGGCGGACGAGTCGACCCCACTGCCCAGTGGGGAGCAGCCCGCTTGGGAACACAACGGTCAGGAGGAAGAACAGGGCGAAGCCCGCGCTCCCGATCCATGCGCCAAGCCACACCTGCGCCTCCTCCCAGGCGCCGGCGGACCCGGTTTGGAGTAACTCGAAGGGGACTCCGGTCGGCGCCACGACGAGAACGAAGAACCAGCCGAGCCCGACGAGGATCCAACCGATCACGTTTCTGGGCCGCCGAACGGCAAGGAAGGTGCCGACACCAGCGTACGCAATGAAAAAGGGCACCACGCCAAACAAGGGCGCCGTGGAGCTCCGGATCCCGAGCCACAAGCCGACGACGAACCCGATCGCCAGGAGCACGCGCAGGCTGAGTCCGGCGACGCGGTCCTCTTGAATCGTCTTGGATGTCGTCATCGTCCGCGGATCCAGATCGAGAGCGCTGTCGGCTGGATCGTCGAGCTCACGGCTGCCGTCAGTTCTCCGGCTACCCGATCCGGGTCGACCTCGTCGCGAAGCCGCCCGGCGAACCGCTCAACCGCCTGTTGGGCGTCGTATCGACCACGATGGAAGCGGCGATCGACCGCTCTCTGGATCCTTCGACGAACCGGCTGGAAGAGGGCCAGCACCGCGAGCGTCGAGGCTGCGACGGCGAGGTTGCCGGAGCCCGTCACGTTGGTGAAGAGGGACCCGAGCACGAGGACCGTCGCGGCATAGACCACCGCCAGCACGGCCGTCAGCGCGCCATAAACCAGCGTCCGCTTGATCAGAACGTCGATGTCGAAGAGCTGGTGCCGGAGGATCGCGATTGCGGCGGCGGCCGGGAGCAGTGCCAGGGAAGAAACTGCGAGGATCCAGAGGGCGTTCCCGAGCGCGGAATCCGGCGCAGCGACTGCGAACAGGAGCGCAGCGATCAGGAGCACGGCTGTCACCGCGCCCGCCGATACGAACCACTTCAGTTGTCGCCGCTCGACGCCCCGAGAGCGGCGGAAGCGGACGAAGAGCAGCCCGATGCTGCCGATCACCGTCACGAAGAAGCTGAGCTCGCCCAGTGTGTTGAGGATCGCCAGCGCTGGAGCCCAGCTCGGCTCCCAGAGAGGGTTGAGCAAATCTGGCACGGGCGGCGTGACCGGACTTTCCGACGCGAAGAGTGAGTTGATCGCGCTCGCGCCGATGCCGACAGCCGCCACCATCGGTAGCCAACGCCATCGAGGTGACGGCAGCCTCCCCGTGGGAAAAAGCATGAGCAGCAGCAAGAGCCCCACGAACGCCAATCCGCCCAGTGTCGAACCGATCACGGCGACCCAGGCGGTCAATGCGTCCGGCCGAGCATGGCGGGCGAAATCGTCCGATCCGAAGCTGACGGCGAAGCCGAAGGCGAGCAGCAGGAAGAGCCAGCCGGTCGGATTGCCCGGACGGCGGGTCGCCACGAGCCCACCAATGAAGGGCGTTCCGAACAGGAAGACGGCAACGATTGCTACTTCGACCGGCGAGGCGCCCGGTCCCGATACGCCGGCCCGGATCGGGACAAACGTATCCTCGATCGCGGAGAAAGCCGCGATTGCGAGCGTCAGCCCCGCGAACAGGATGGCCGCGGCGGTGGACCGTCGCATCAGATTTTCCCCCCGACCGGAGCGCCACCGGCGCCCGCAGGACCGCCCGACCGCAGCCAGATCGAGGCCGACGCCGGCTGCATCGTGCGCTCCAGCGTGCTCGAGATGGCCCCGGCCAACCGATCGACCTCGACCTCGTCGCGGACGCGGGCGGCGAAGCTCTCGATCTCCCGTTGGGCGTCATAGCGGGACCGATAGAAACGGCGATCGACCGCACCCTGGATCCGTCGCCGGATCGGTTGGAACAACGCAAACACCACAAGGGTCGAGGCCGCGACGGCGACCGGACCGCCATTGGCGGTGAACGGAGCCAGGACTGACTGGAGTCCGAGGAAGCCAACCAGGTAGACCGCCGCGAGGATCGCCGTCAGGACCGCATAGGCCAGCGTCCGGCTGATGATCCGGTCGATGTCGTAGAGGCGGTAACGCAGGATGGCGATGCCGATCGCGACCGGGACGACCGCACCGGAGAACACGTACACCGTCAAGCTATTGCCGCTCACTGGGCCATCCATGAAGACCGTTTCCACGGTGGCGACGCCGAGCGCGGTCGCCGAAATGCCCAGCGCCAGGACGAACCATTTCATCTGAACGCGCTCGACGCGGCCCGCCGACCGGTAGCGGGCGACCATCGAGAACCCGAGGCTCACGAAGATGACGAGGGTCGCCAGGACGAGGATCGGCGCGACCGGTCGCCCCCCGCGAAAGTCCGGCCCGAAGCCGACGGGGTTGTCCACGGCGGGAATCAGCTGCAAGGGCCCTGGTTGGGTGAGGCTGATCACCACGAACACGGTCGCGAACGTCCAGAAGAGGCGCATGAACCGTCCCCATCCGCGGCTCTGGACATGACCAGTCGGAAAGAGGAAGCCGATCGCGAGCTGAGGGACTGCGACCAGTTGCAGCAGGACCGTGATCCAACCGGCGACCTGGGCGAACCGGTCGCCCTGAGCTGTGCCTTCGGCGAGGAACGCGAAGGTCAGGGAGACGGTGAGCTGCGACAGCGCGAAGCCCGCCCCGACGAGGACCATGAGCCAACCCACGGCATTCTCGGGACGGCGGGTGACGAGCACGGCCCCGATCGACGCCCAGGTCAGGCCCGCGACCACGTAGCCGACCATTGCGGTCTCGCCGAACCCGAACGTCCCGACGATCGGGACCGGTGAGACGTAATGGACGAGGGCCGTACCGACCGCCCCCACGATCGCCAGACCAAGGCCCACCAACGCAAAAGTTGGCGGCGCGGTCATCGCGAGGCGCCGCGTCACTGCCCGTCCGCCGATCGAAGCCAGACCGCAGTGGACGCGGGTTCGACCGCGGCCATGGTGGCCCGCTGTAGTTCGCCGGTCAGCGTCGTCAGGTCCAGCTCGTCGCGAAGTCGGCGGGAGAATCGCTGGATCGTGAGGTCGGTGTCGTAGCGCGCGCGATGGAAGCGGCGATCGACCCGGGACTGGACCCTCGTGCGCAGCGGGTTGAACAATGTGGCGACGACCAGTGTCGAACCGGCCACCGCGAGCGCGTCACCGCCCGTGACCGGGGTGAGGATCCACTGCAGCCCGACGATGCCGATGCCAAGGACCGTCAGCATGACGACGGTCACCATCGCGTAAGCGATCGAGCGGCTGATGATCCGGTCGATCTCGAAGAGGCGGTAGCGCAGGATGCCGATCCCGATCGCCAGCGGGACGGTCATCGCCGCGAGTGCGAACACGATCAGCGGTGTCTCACCGATCGGACCCTTGGTGAGGACGGCGGCAAGGAACATGATCGTGACGGCGACGACAGTCACGTCGATCGCGGAGAGGAACCACTTGAGCTGCTGGCGCTCGATCGGGCCGGCCAGGCGGTAGCGCGAAGCGACCGAAAGGACGAGAAGCGGCGACAGGACGGCGATCGCGACGGCGTCGACGCGGCCGGCCACCGCGTCGCCGAACACGGGCCGCAGGTCAGGCCCGAACCCGACCGGATTGTGGATTCCCGGGAGGAGGTGGACGTCGCCGGGTTGAACGACGAGCAAGGCCGCGGAACCCAAAGCGACCGACAGGAAGATCCGGCCGATCGTGTCCCATCGCGCGGATTGACCGCGCCCGGTGGGGAAGATGAAGGGCAGATAGAACAGGAAGACCAGGATCGGCGTGACTAGGGAGGTCACCGCGCCGGCGATGGAAGCGACCTCGCGTCCTCCGGCAGACCCCTCAGCGAGCGCCGCGAACGCGACTGCGACCGTCAGGACCGACAGAGCGAGGCCGCAACCTACGAGGATCATCAGGCGCCCGATCGGAAGGTCGGGGCGGCGGACCTCGAGGAGCGCGCCCACGGCGGACCAGGTGATCCCAAGCCAGGCAATGACGACGAGGGCATTCGAGCGCGTGACCCAAGCAGCGCGCTGAGCCCGATCGCCGATCGTGACGGCGAGGGACGGCACGATCAAGGCGAGCGAGCCGAGCCGCCGCAACGCAATGGTCATCGCGCCGCTCCCCGAAGCCAGATCGACGCCGACTTCGGCTGCATCGTCCGTTCGAGGGTTGTCGAGAGCGCGACGGTCAGTCGATCGACCTCGACCTCGTCGCGAACTCGGGCGGCGAAGCTCTCGATCTCCCACGCGGCGTCATAGCGACTGCGATAGAAGCGCCGATCGACCGCGCCCTGGATGCGCCGACGAACCGGTTGAAACAAGGCGAAGACCGCGAGCGTGGAGGCGGCCACGGCCACAGGACCGCCGTTCGCCGTGAACGGGGCGAAGACCGCCTGGAGCCCCAGGAAGCCCACAACGTAGACCGCCGCGAGGATTGCCGTCAGGACCGCATAGGCGAGGGTCCGGCTGATGATCCGATCGATGTCGTAGAGGCGGTAGCGCAGGATGGCGACGCCGATCGCCACGGGCACGAGGACGAGGCCTACCATCGCGGCCAGGAGCCAGGCAGGACCTCCGACATTCGGCACGAGCGTTATCGCCAAGGGGCCCGCCGCCAGCAGGACTGCCGCCACGAACCACCGCAGTTGGGCACGCGTCAGCGCCGACCCGCCTCGGTAGCGGAGGATAACGGCCACGACCCCAAGGACGGTGATCGCAAGGATTCCGATCGTATCGAGGACCCCTGCCGACGCGGCCAGGTCGGATGGCAGCCATGCCAATCCGAACGGGTTGTGCGTCCCTGGCTGACCAACAACCTCCCCGGGTGTTACCAGAGTCAGCGACGTTCCCGATGCCATGAGTGCGATGGCGATCGCCAGGGGCGGCCGCAGGCGCCGCGAAGGTAGGCGACCGTCCGGAAAGACGACCGCGAGAGCGGGCAGGATCGCGGAAAATCCGGCGGGAACCAGCAGCGGACCGAGCAGGAACACCACAGTAGAAAGCGAATCGCCGCCCCGAACGAACACGAGGTAGCCGCCGACGATGAAGCCAAACGGGACGGCCGCGAACAGGGTCCCGCCGGCAACAAGAACGAGCGCGATGCGTCCCGCGCCGGGCCGATTGGCCAATATCGCGCCGACTGCCGCATAGGCCGTGGACACCACGGCAACGCCCCCGACCGCGAGGTACTGGACGACGAATGCGAGCGGCTCCTGTGCAGGCACGCCCATCGAGCGCGTGAAATCCGTGGCCAGCACCGTCCAGATCGTCGCGCCGTTCAGCACGACCGTGAGCGCCGCCAAGGCGTAAGCGAGGGCCAGCCGTCGCTGACCGACCCGACTCCCGCCCATCAGCGTCTCCCCCCACCGGCTATCGCGCCGCCGGCGCCCGACCGCAGCCAGATCGACGCCGACTCCGGCTGCATCGTCCGTTCGAGGGTTGTCGAGAGCGAGACGGTCAGTCGATCGACCTCGACCTCGTCCCGCACCCGGGCGGCGAAGCTCTCGATCTCCCGCTGGGCGTCATATCGGGAGCGATAGAAACGGCGATCGACCGCACCCTGGATCCGTCGCCGGATCGGTTGGAACAACGCAAACACCACAAGGGTCGAGGCCGCCACGGCGACCGGACCGCCATTGGCGGTGAACGGAGCCAGGACCGACTGGAGTCCGAGGAAGCCAACCAGGTAGACCGCCGCGAGGATCGCCGTCAGGACCGCGTAGGCGAGGGTCCGGCTGATGATGCGGTCGATGTCGTAGAGGCGGTAGCGCAGGATCGCGATGCCCGCGGCGATGGGCAGAAGCGGTGAAAGGAATAGCGATGCGATCGAGACCAACGGGCCGAGACCCGGAGCGATTCCGAGCAGGAACGGGGTCGTCGCGATGATGAGAATCTCGATCGCCCCGGCGAATGTGAACCATTTGAGTTGTTCTCGCTCGATGCCATGCGACCGCCGGAAGCGAACGCTCAGGCCGGCCACGGATGCCAGGGCTGCGATCGTCGACAGGACGAGGCCGACCAGCTGGAGCGTACCGGCGATCTTGACAGCCGCGTCCTGGGAGTCGATCGGCCCCGTGTAGTCGGTCAACAAAATCCCGCGGATCGGCCAGGTCGCGACCGCGGTCGGTGCCGCAATCAGGACAAGACCAAGCGCGGCCATCCAGATGACCGGTCGCCACCGCGGTGATGGCAGAAGACCGTCTGGAAAGAGCAGGACAGACAACGTGAGAAGAAGCACATACCCGGGCGCCCAGTCCCACGTGCTGGCCCACGCGGACTCGGCGGCGAACGGCAACGACCCGGGATTCGTGATGAGCCCGTAGGTCGAATACTGGCCATTGAATGCGTCGAGCGCCTGCGACAGCCCGATTACGAGGTAGATCCAGCCGATCGCGTTTCCCGGTCGCCTTGACGCGATGATCCAGCCAACGATCGGGAACGCCGCCCCGCTTACGAACCCGCCCACCGCGTACGTGTAGAGGGGAACCGGATGCCCGGCGGCAATCGTGCGGGCAATGAGGATGACGGTCCCGATCTCCATCGCAAGTGCCAGTCCGGCGAGAAGTGTCGCTGCGATCGTCGAGCGGCGCATCAAGGTCGACCTGTGCCACCTGAGCGCAGCCAGATCGAGGTCGACGCCGGCTGCATCGTCCGCTCCAAAGTTGTCGAGAGGGCGACCGCCAGCCGGTCGACCTCAACCTCGTCGCGCACTCGGGCAGCGAAGCTCTCGATCTCCCGTTGGGCGTCATAGCGGCTGCGGTAGAAACGCCGATCGACTGCACCCTGGATGCGCCGACGAACCGGTTGAAACAAGGCGAACACCGCGAGCGTGGAGGCGGCCACGGCCACAGGACCGCCGTTGGCGGTGAAGGTGGCCAGGACCGCTTGAATAGCCAGAAATCCGGCCACGTAGACCCCGGCGAGGATCGCGGTCAGCACCGCGTAAGCGAGGGTCCGGCTGATGATCCGGTCGATGTCGTACAGCCGGTAGCGCAGGATGGCGATGCCGATTGCGACCGGCAGGATCGGTGCGAAGACCAACGCCGAAACGGCGCCGATCACGGGACTGAGTGGGAGCACGGTCCACGCAACGAGCAGCAGAGCATCGACGACCGCGCCGTATGTGAACCATTTGAGCTGCTGGCGCTCGACGCCCCTGGAACGCCGAAATCGCACGGCCAACCCGGCGACCGATCCCACCATTGCGACCAGCAGGACGACCTGGCCAACGTTCTGGATCGCGAACGCAGTGGTGACGACGGGATCCGCTGGTGGCGGGATATTCAGGGCATTGAGGCGCTCCAGCGCGACGCCTCGATACGGCCAGGTGGCGAAGGCGCCGGGCAGGACAAGGAGAACAAAGGCAATGACGGTCAAGCCCACCACTGGCCACCATCGTCGTGAGGGCAGGCGGCCGTTCGGGAACAGGAGGATCCCCAGGGTGCTGAAAAGCGTGAAGCCGGGCACCCACGCCCAAACCGCGACCCACGACAGCTCGGACGCAAGCGGAAGGTTGCCGGAGCCGACCCAGAAGGCCAGGGTCGAATAGCCGGTTGCGAACATGTTCAACGCCTGCCAGAACCCGATCGCGAGGTAGGTCCAACCCAGCCGGCCGGTCGGCAGGCGCCGGATGATCAGCCAGCCAACCAGCGGGAACGACGCGGCGAAGATGACCACGGCGATGATCGTCTGGGCGACCCCGGGATCGCCGAACGGGACCCAGCCGTGCTCGATTTCGACAGCCAGCAAGACGAGGCCGATCGCAACCAGGGCCAGCGATGAGATCGCAATCAACGCGGCGAGGCGCCGAAGCACCCCATCGCCCGGAGGGAAGTTCGTCGACGTCAGTGGCCTCATCGCCCGGATCCTCCCGAGCGCAGCCAGATCGAGGCCGATGCCGGCTGCATCGTGCGCTCCAGCGTTGCCGCCAGGACGACGGCCAGGCGATCGACTTCGACCTCGTCGCGAACCTGGGCCGCAAAGCCCTCGACCTCTCCGGCGGCGTCATACCGACGCCGGTTGAAGCGCCGATCGACCGCGTGCTGGATTCGTCTGCGGAGAGGCTGGAAGAGGGCGGCCACAACGAGGGTCGAAGCCGCGACCGCGACCGTGGACGCGGCGGCGACCTGGCTCAGCAGCCCCTGGAGGCCGACCACCGACCCGGCATAGACGAGCGCGAGCATCGCGGTGAGGAGCCCGTAGGTGACACCGCGGCTGATGATCCGGTCGATTTCGTAGAGGCGGTAGCGGAGGATCGCGATCCCGATCGCGATCGGGATGAGGAGGATGCCCACGTAGAGGACCAGGGCTGAGAACAAGGGCCCTTGGCCGGTCCGGACAGCGAACTCAACGACAGCGCCGACGGCTCCGACCACGACGACCGACACGGCCGCGAGAAGCCAGCGAACCTGGAGCCGCTCGACCCGGTCGCCGCGCCGATACCGAGCGCCGAGACCGGCAACGGCCAGGACAATCAGCGCCACCAGCGCGATCGGCACAGCGTCGACGAGAACCTGAAGTTCGGGAGGCCAGGCCTCGATCGCGAACGGATTGACGGTTCCTGTGCCCGGACCGATGTCGCCCGGCTTCAGGGCGATGGCCACGACGCCGGCGGTGCCGATCCCGGCGATCACGAGGGCGGGCAGGCGCCAATTTCGCCCGGGCAACGAGCCGGTCGGGAAGAGAAGCGGAACCCAGCCCGCGATGAGAGCTACACCGGCCCACGCGAGCGGGCCGGCGACCCATATCAGGACCTGGTAGACCGTCGGATCGACGAGCGGCTGAAGGCTATCCGAGGTCAACCACGATGCGCCGAGAAATGCATAGAGCGGCCCGCTGATCAACAGCAGCCGACCGATCAGGTGCCCCTGCCGTCGCCACTCGATCAGCGCGCCGGTCAGCGCCTGGAGCAACGTCGTTGCATTGAAGAGGGCGGCGGCGGCGATGATGACGAGCGGCACCTCTCCGCGCTTCAGCAGCAGGGCGTCCGTCCCGATCGAGACGACGATCGTCACGGCGATCGACGGCACGATCAACGCGAGCGAGCCGAGCCGCCGCAACGCAAGGGTCATCGGGCCGCTCCCCGAAGCCAGATCGACGATGACGCCGGTTGCATGGTCCGCTCGAGCGTCATCGAGATTGGCACGGGCCAGCCGGTCGACCTCGACCTCATCCCGAACCCGGGCGGCAAAGCTCTCGATCTCGCGGGCGGCGTCATAGCGGCTGCGGTAGAAGCGCCGGTCGACAGCACCCTGGATCCGGCGGCGGACCGGCTGGAACAAGGCGAAGACCACCAGCGTCGAGGCGGCCACCGCGACGGGACCGCCGTTCGCCGTGAACGGGGCCAGGGCCGATTGCAGGCCCAGGAACCCGACGAGGTAGACGGCCCCCAGGATCGCCGTCAGGATCGCATAGGCCAGGGTCCGGCTGATGATCCGGTCGATGTCGTAGAGGCGGTAGCGCAGGATTGCGATGCCGGCGGCAATGGGGATGAGTGACGGGCTCAGGATCACCACGGAATTGATCACCACACCAAGGCCGTTGGGGCTGGCCGTCGAGCCGTAGTAGGCCATTACAGCGAAATCGAGCCCAATGAGGAGGACAACGAGGGCCGCCGCGCTGAATATCCACTTCAGCTGCTGTCTCTCGAGGCCGGGCGATGCCCGAATGCGCACTGTCATCGCTGCGAACGCCAACGCCAGCAGGACGAAGCCCAGCACCAGCGAGACACCCGCCAGTGGTGCCAGCACCGCCCCCAGCGGCCCTCCGAGGCCGAGCGGGTTGTCGATCCGGACGCCGATCGAGTCGTCAATAGGGCCCGGCGCGAACGCATTGAGGAGCGCCGAGCCGAACATCCAGCCGAGCGTCAGCCGGAGCACCCAGCGCCAATTCGGCGAGTGGACGTGGCCGGTCGGCAGCAGGAGCACAAGGAGGATGAGGAAACCGAAGCCGAAGCTGTTCGGCCACCAGTAGAACCAGGCCATCGTCGCCGGGCTGACCGGCAACTCTCGGCCGCTGACGATGCCGTAGCGGACGTACGATCCGGCGAAGTTGTTGACCGCCCAGGCGACGTTCGACAGGACGAGGAGCCAGCCGATCGGGTGGTCCGGGCGCTTGACGAAGATGAAGAGGCCGACCGCCGGGAACACCAGGATCGAGAGCGCGCCGATGATCGCTGTGGCTGGATCCGTGCGAAACCCGGAACGATAGGCGTTCGCCAGCTGATCGAGCCAGACATGACCGGCCATCAGGAGAACCTGGATCGCGACGGTAGCGTAGACCAGGCCCGAACGCCCGCGGCCCATCATCTGCCGGCGCCCGACCGGAGCCAGATCGAGGCTGACGCCGGCTGCATGGTCCGCTCAAGGGTCGTCGAGAGGGCGACGGCCAAGCGGTCGACCTCGACTTCATCCCGCACCCGTGCAGCGAAGCTCTCGATCTCCCGTTGGGCGTCATAGCGGCTGCGATAGAAGCGTCGGTCGACAGCACCCTGGATCCGGCGGCGGACCGGCTGGAAGATGGCGAACACGACGAGGGTCGATGCCGCCACCGCGACGGGACCGCCGTTGGCGGTGAAGGTCGCAAGGACCGCTTGAATGGCCAGGAAGCCGGCCACGTACACGGCCGCCAGGATCGCGGTCAGGACGGCGTACGCGAGGGTCCGGCTGATGATCCGGTCGATGTCGTAGAGGCGATATCGCTTGATCGCGATCCCGACCGAAATGGGGACAAGAAGAAAGCTGAGGATCGAGACCAGCCCCGATTCTTCGCCACCGACCTTGCCGGCGATGTTCGGCGCGATCGAGAGGCAGATGGTTACGGCCGTCGTCACGGTTGCCGCGAGAAACCACCTGAGCTGGGCGCGCACGAGGGGCGTCCCGCTTCGGTAACGGAGAATGACCGCTGCAACGCCGAGGATCGTGATGGACAAGATCCCGATACCGTCGACGATGTTCGACAGGCCCGCGACGGGGGGCGTGAATGCCGTGATCCCCACGGGATTTCGCGAGCCGGGAATGTAGCCGATCTGGCCCGGGGTGATGAGGGCGAGCACGGTCCCGCATCCGAGGATGGCGACCGATAGCGCCACCGGCCCTCGCAATGCAGGCCAGGGAAGCCGGCCATCGGGGAAGGTCAGGGCCAGACCCGGCAGCATCAGGGCAAGCCCCGCCGGGAACAGGAGGGGACCGAGGAGCAGAACGGCATTTGAAGCGACCGAAGTCGGGTCGCTCATGACGAGCTGCCCACCGACGACATATCCGAAGAGACTTCCCGCCAGGAGCGTTCCACCAGCGAGCAGAACCGCGCTGATTTGGGCGGCTTCGGAGCGGTTTGCAAGGAGTGCGCCAACAGACGCGGAGATGATGGTGACCGCTGCAACGCCGCCCAGAAGGAGGTAGCTCCCGCCCCTTCGAGCGCTGTTTTCTGAGAAGCACTGAGCCTGGCGAGAACGTCCGTTTCGAGGACTGTCCAGAGCATGGCGGCGTTCAGGGCGACCGTGAGCAGTACCAGGGCAATAGCGACGACCTGCCGCGGGCTGCCCATCATCCGCCTGCCCATCAGCCCCTTCCCTCATCGGCGCCCGCTGAACCGCCCGATCGCAGCCAGATCGAGGCTGACGCCGGCTGCATGGTCCGCTCAAGGGTCGTCGAGAGGGAAACGGCCAAGCGGTCGACCTCGACTTCATACCGCACCCGTGCAGCGAAGCTCTCGATCTCCCGTTGGGCGTCATAGCGGCTGCGATAGAAGCGTCGGTCGACAGCACCCTGGATCCGGCGGCGGACCGGCTGGAAGAGGGCGAACACGACGAGGGTCGATGCCGCCACCGCGAACGGCCCGCCGTTGGCGGTGAAGGGCGCCAGCGCCGACTGGAGCCCCAGGAAGCCCACGACGTAGACCGCCGCGAGGATCGCCGTCAGGACGGCATACGCCAGCGTCCGGCTGATGATCCGGTCGATGTCGTACAGGCGGTAGCGCAGGATGGCGATGCCGGCCGAGATCGGGATCCCGAGAAACGCCACGATCGTCAGGACCTGGGAGGCCTTGTAGGCCGCGCGGCTGGCCTCAGTTGGATTGCCCGCGAAGATGAGGTTGAAGGTTGTCACAGGACCGGCCAGGACGAAACCGGCGAACGCCGCGGCCAAGGCGAACCATTTCAGTTGCGCGCGCTCGATGCCGCGGGCGCGACGGAACCGGAGGATGAGCGACGCTGCCGAGAGGACAGCCGCGAAGGCGAGCAGCACGTACGCAATCCCGCCGATCCAGCCGTTGGCGCGCCCGAGGGCTTCGACGCCGAACGGGTTGTCAATGAAGGGCGCGTTTGGGATCGGCCCTGGAGCGAAGGCGGACGCGGCAGACAAGTACACGATCGTCAGTGCGGCGAGCCAGGCGACCGGGCGCCAGCGCGGCGAGGGGAGGTGGCCATCCGGAAACAGCAGGAGCAGGAACGTCACCGACGTCCCGGCGTACGGGACCCAGACCCACGTCAGGAGCCAGGCGATTGGGCTGACCCACGGCAGCGAACCCGGCTCGACGAGCGCACCGTAGACGAGGTACTCGGTGATGAATGCTGTCACGGCCGACAGCATGCCGATCCCCACGAAGAGCCAACCGACCCGGTTGTTCGGGGCGCGGATGCGGATGAGGGCGCCGACGGTGCCGAATGTGGTGGCGAAGATAACGCCGAATCCCCGGAACCCATATGAGTCGGGGACCGGCGCCGACCAGCCGAGCCCAAGCAGGACGACCGCGCCAAGGCTGATTCCGATCGTCGCGAACCAGGGCCCAATGACTGCAAAACGGGCAGCGCGCGGCCCGGCGCGGGTCGACGTCATCGATCGATGATCGCCCCGGGCCGTTCGTAAATCGTTACGGGGGCTTGCGATGTCGCGAGCGCGCGTCCTTTCTGGTCAAGACCAATCGATCGCTCAAGCGATGGGTGAGGCTGCTGGCTCGCGCCGCGACGCCGCCCGCGCAAGAACCACCGACCAGGCCACGGCGAAGACAAGCTGGATGGCGACGATGACCCAGGCTTGGGTAGTCCCGAGACCGGACGCAAGGGAGATCACGGTCACGGCTGCGCCCAGCCCCCAGGCAACAGCACTCGCGCCAGCGACGGCGCGCCAGGCACCTGCGTCGGTCAAACCGAGCGAAAGCCAGGCCAGCACGCCGAACCCAACGTAGGACGCACAGGCGAGGCGAGCGAGCGCCTCGCTGGTCCTGTCAAGACTTACGCCGAACGCGCTCGAAAATGCCTGGGGCGCGACGAGCCCGATTCCGCCGAGGACCAGCGAAGCGACCGCGCTGGCAGTTGCAACGATACGGGGTGACATCAGGGTCTCCTTTCCTTCGGCCGTTCGTGCCTCATGGGCGCCCCCGATGATCAGCCGCCGCCGTTCGCGGATCGTTACGGCTCTGTCAGTCATCCGTGTACCGTTGCGCAATGTCGTCCACCGCGCCGCAGGCCCCGATACCGCCGGACGAGGAGGCGCCGACGCTCGAGATCCGGCTGCTCGGCCCCGTCCAGATCGACGTTCGGGGGCTGCCCCTCGTGGTCGACACCCGCAAGGCGATCGCGCTTCTCGCCTACCTCGCCGTCACCGGCCGGCCATCCAGCCGCGATGCACTGGCCGCATTTCTGTGGCCCGACTCTGACGACGTCGCGGCACACGGTGCGCTGCGACGAACCCTGTCCGTCCTGAATGCAGCGCTCAACGGCGCGGGCCTGTCGATCGATCGGTCGACGGTCGCCCTGAACGATGCCCACGCCGACGTCGACATTCGGCGGTTCCAATCGGCCCTGGGACTCGCCCGTCGCCACGGCCACGGTCCGGACGAAGCCTGTCCCCGCTGCGTGGCATGGCTCGATGAAGCAGTCTCGTTTTCCCGCGGGGAGTTCATGGAGGGGTTCTCGCTTCGTGACAGCGAGGCGTTCGACGAGTGGCAGCTCGCCGAAGCGGAGGCGCACCGTCGCGAGCTCGCCGGGGCGCTCGAGCGGCTCGCCCGCGCCCTGGCGGCGGCGGGAGCCTGGGATGCGGCCCTCGCCTCGGGGCGTCGGTGGCTGCAGCTCGACCCCCTTCACGAGCCGGCTCACCGCTTCCTCATGACGGTTCTGGCCCGATCGGGAGAGCTCGGTGCGGCCGTTCGCCAGTTCCGCGACTGCGTGCGGATTCTGGATGCGGAGTTAGGCGTCGCTCCCCTCCAGGAAACGACCGATCTCTACGAGGAGATCCGGGCCGGTCGCCTTCGCGCGGTGGCATCCGGAGTGGAGCCGCCGTCGGCGCTGGCGGCAGCGCAGCCCGAAGAGGCGCCGGGCGTACTCCCGCTCGTCGGTCGGAGCCGCGAGCTCGACGCACTGATGGCTGGTTACCACGCCGTCGATCCGCACGGTCGGCTGCTGGTGATTGAAGGCGAGCCGGGCATCGGCAAGACCCGCCTGGCGGCAGCGCTGGTCGAGGCGGTCCGTGCCCGCGGCGGAACCGTCCTCGAGGCGCGTGCCTACGCCGGAGAAGATGCGATCGGCTTCGCGCCGATCGCGATGCTCGTCCGATCGGGCACCGCACTGCCAGGCGCCGGGGAGCGGCTCAAGGATTTGCCACCGGACCTCCGCCGTGCGGTAGCCGCGCTCGTTCCACTGCCTCGGGCCCCGGAATCCAGCGGTCCGCCGGCCGAGGCATCCGTTCGAGAGACGTCGGGGCCGAGCGCCGCGGCGGGCGCCGACCCATTCGGTCGGGCGCGTCTGATCGAAGGTCTCAGCGAGACCTTGCGGGCGCTGGTAGCCGGGCCGGTGCCCGGACTCATCGTCGTCGATGACCTCGATTGGGCCGACGCGTCGAGCGTCGACGTGCTGGCCTATCTCGTGCGGCGGCTCCGCGGTCGACCCCTGGGCATCGTCGCGACCTGGCGGCCACTGGATCCGGCAGATGAGCTCGGTCGGGTCCTGGCGGCGGCGGAACGCGAGGGCCTGGCCGCGAAGGTCGTTCTGGATCGGCTGGGGCGGGCGGACGTCGCCACGATGGCCGGAGCCCTCCTTGGCGACGGTGCGTCAGAGAGCCTGATCGATACCGTTTTTGCCGAGTCGGAGGGCCTGCCGCTCTACCTCATGGAGGCACTGCGCTCACCGGCCTCCGCCATCGGGAATATCCCGGGTGGCATGTTCGCCCTTCTCAAGGCCCGCGTCACGGCGGTTGGGGAGGTCGCCTCACAGGTGCTGGCAGCCGGTGCCGTAATCGGGCGTTCCTTCGATTTTGAGAGCGCCCGAATGGCCTCCGGTCGGGGCGAAGAAGAGACGGTCGCAGGTCTCGAGGAGCTCGTCCGCCGCGGCATCGTGCGGGAGGTGGGTACGTCCGACGGGGACGTTCGGTTCGATTTCACCCATGGCCGCCTCCGGGACGTGGCCTACGAGTCGCTCGGGCTGGTTCGGCGGAGGCTCCTTCACCGGCGGGTGGCCGAAGCTCTGACGACAGGCGTGGCCGAGGGGGCCGACCCGGGCGTTCGCTGGTCCCGCATCGCATATCACGAAACGCTCGCTGGGCGGTCGGCCCAGGCGGCAGAGGCCCATCGGCAGGCGGGCCAACGTGCCCGGAAGGTCTTCGCCAACCGCGAGGCGCGCGAGCATCTGGAGGCTGCCCTGGGGTTGGGTCACCCTGCGACGGCCGAATTGCACGAGGCCCTCGGCGACATCCTGACCCTGCTGGGCGACTACGCCGGGGCGATCGCCCACCTCGAAGCCGCCGCCGCCCTTGCCGAAGCGGGACGAGAATGGGTCATCGAGCGAGGACTCGGGCTTGTCTATGCACGGCTCGGCGACTGGCGACGCGCCGCAAGTCACGTGAACGCGGCACTTGATTCGGCACCGCGCGACGCGAGCACCAGGTCAGCGCTCCTGGCCGACCGCAGCGCCATCGCTGGTCGCGCGGGGGATCGCGCTGCAGCAGAAACTCTTGCATCCGAGGCCCTCGGACTTGCCGAGGCGGCTGGCGACAGCGCGGGCATCGCGCGTGCCTACCAGGTTCTCGGTGTCCTCGCCAGGGCCCGGGGCGATCTGGATGCCTCCGGCCCGCTGCTCGAGCGGGCCCTCCTGGCGTCGGCGAGCGCATCCGACCCGGGCCTGCGGATCGCCGCGTTGAACACGCTTGGCCTGGTCGTTGCCGCTCAAGGCGACCATGAGCGGGCGATGGCCTTGATCCGTGAGGCTCTCGATCGCTGCGAGCGACAGGGCGATCGGCATCGCCAGGCGGCACTGGAGAACAATCTGGCCGACCTGCTTCGGGCTGCGGGCCGCCGCGAAGAGGCGATGGATCACCTCAAGCGGGCGGTAGCGATCTTCGTCGAGGTCGGGCGGACGCCCGGTCAGCTCGAGCCCGAGATCTGGCGGCTCGTCGAGTGGTGAGCTCGGCCGCGGGGCCGGCCCAGCTCAGGGAATGAAGAGCGAGCTGGCGAGGGTTTGCCCGTTGTAGCGGTCCAGGTCGACCGGCCCGCTGATCCCTGTCACCGTGCCCGAGCTCGTGTATTGCCAGAATGTCCAGCCGTTGCCGCCCCAGTTCTGGGCCGGAACGGTCGGCGAGCTGACACCCCAGTGAGCGACCCAGACGATCTTGTATCCGGCCTGGGCGTATGAGGCGGTGTCGCCCATATAGGTCTTCCAGAAGTTGGGACTGGTATAGATCATCGGCCGGATGCCGACGACGCTCGTGACTCGCTGCAACCAGGTGCTCACCCATGTCTGGAGCTCGGTCGTCGAGAGACCGTTCGAAACCTCAAGGTCAAGAGCAGGCAGCAGATCGCCGTGCGCCGGGGTGGCCAGCGACAGGAACCAACTTGCCTCGTTGAGCGCATCGTTGGTGGCGCGGTCGGGGTTGGCGTAGTGGTACGCGGCCATGGGGAGGCCCGCCGTCGCAGCGCCCTTCCGATTCGCTGAGTAGTTCGAATCGGCCGTCAGGCTCCCGGCGCTCGCCCGGATCACGACGAAGCCCTTTCCGCTGGATGCCACCCGGCTCCAGTTGATCGTGCCCTGCCACTGACTCACGTCGAATCCCTCGAGCCAGTTCGGGTTCGGTGAAGAAGAGGGTTTGGGGGAGTGCTTCGACCCTGGACTATCGGGCCTTGCCGCGGGGTCCACGCCTCGTGCCGCGTAGGCACCCGACGCCAGCGCGCCCAAGATGAGGCAGACGATGGCGAGCGCGGCGGCTGGGGCGGCGGACCGGCCGGACAAGACCTCCGCACCTTCGCCGATCGCGGGTCATCCGTCAAACCGCCCGGATCCTGCTCGGCGAGACTGGCCACGGCTGGTGCCCGAGCGCACCCCCGAAGGTACGAGTCCGTACCGACCGCTGGGTCATTTCGGTCAACGCACCCCGGAAGGATGTTGGGTGCGCCATGGAACGTTCCTTCCGACGCCTGTCTGCCACCCTCGCAGTTGCCGTCTTCATCTTTGCCACGGCGGCCTCGGCTGCGGCCGCGGCCGGCGACCGCTTCACCGGGACGCTGGTCGCCTTCCACGGCGATGACTTCCGCCTCGGTCAGGCGACGACTCACGGCCTCGCCCTCCAAACCGCGTCGGGCCGGTACGAGCTGTCGTTCTCAGGGCAGTCGCCGCGGTTGGGCGGCGGACCCGAGAGTCTAGCCGGCAAGCGAGTCGAGGTGTCCGGACTGCGCAACGGCCACACGATCGCGGTGGGCTCGATCCAGGTCGCGGCCGGCGGGACGGGATCGACCAGCACGACATCGACCACCGTCGCAGCGGCGACGGCCAAGAGTGTGGCGGTCCTCCTCTTCAACTTCCAGAACGATGGCAGCCAGCCATACACCCGAGCGTTCGCGACGGGCGTGATGTTCAGCAACGCCAACAGCGTCGCGAACTATTTCGCGGAGGAGTCGTACGGTCAGCTGGCCGTGACCGGGGACGTCTTCGGTTGGTACACGATCCCTTACAGCAGCACGACGTGCGACTTCGGGAGCTGGGCGACAGCCGCGCAGTCGGCAGCGGCCGCGGCCGGCGTCGCGCTCGCCAACTACACCAACATCGTCTACGCGTCGCCGTACGCGTCGAGCTGCGGCTGGTCCGGTCTCGCCTATCTTCCTGGCAGCGAGTCGTGGAACAACGGCTACATGAACCTGGGTACGAACGCCCACGAACTGTCCCACAACTTCGGTGTTCATCACGCATCGACCCTGTCGTGCACGGTCAACGGCGTTCGCGTCGCCCTCTCGGCCAACCAGTCCGACTGCTCGCTGTCCGAATACGGTGACCCGTTTTCGGTGATGGGCTCCGGCAGCAGTCGCGAGTCTCACACTGAGGCCAAGGCCCAGATGGGCTTCATTCCCTCAGTCGATCGCCTCGACGTCACGGCCTCTGGCACGTACTCGCTCGGCGTCAACGAGGTCTCGGCCTCGACGCCGAAGGTCATTCGGATCGCGCGCACCGGCGCAGCCAACCAGTACCTTTATCTTGAGCTCCGCCAGCCCGCCGGAACGTCCTTCGACAACTTCAGCGTGAGCGATCCCGTCGTCCAGGGCGTCACCATCCGGATCGCCCAGGACTATCCGAATCTCGTTCAGTCCTGGCTCGTGGATACCACGCCCGCGACCTCGACCTTCAACGATGCGGCCCTCGCCCTGAACGCGACGTTCATCGACCCGCTCTCCGGCGTGAGCATCACGACGAGGTCGGTCTCCTCGACCGGGGCATCCGTCGCCGTCTCATTGGGCGCTGACGTCCAGGCACCGACCGCGGTCACCAACCTGGCGGCCACGGCGGTCAGCACGTCCTCGATCGGTCTGTCCTGGTCGGCTTCGACCGACAACGTCGGCGTTGCCGGATACCGGGTCAGCCGCAATGGCACCCAGGTCGCAACAGTCACTGGCACGTCGTGGTCTGACAGCGGACGTTCCCCCGCGACGAGCTACACGTACGCGGTCGTCGCTTACGACGCCGCCGGCAACGTGTCCTCGGGCGCATCCGTCCAGGGCACCACGATGGCGGACTCGCAGCCGCCGAGCGCGCCCAGCGGCCTCACGGCCACCGGAGCGAGCTCGACCTCGGTCGCACTCTCCTGGTCGGCATCGACCGACAACGTCGGCGTGGCCGGCTATCGGGTGAGCCGCAATGGAATCCTCGTGGGGACGACAACCGGCAGGACCTGGACCGACAACGCGGCCGCGGCAGCCACTGGCTACACGTATTCGGTCGTCGCGTTCGACGCCGCCGGCAATGTTTCGACGGCGGCCACGGCAACCGCCACGACGCCCGGCACTGCGCTCCAGCTGAGCGCCCCGACACTCACCTCGTCGGCTTCAAAGCGTGGTGGCACCACCCTGTTGTGGACGGTCTCGAAGTTGGGATCGACCTCGACGACCGCGTCCGGCTATCGCATCTACCGCAACGGCTCGTTGTTTACGACGACGACGGGGACGACCTACAAGCTCGGCGGACAGAAGGGCAGCTGGACGTTCTACGTCGTGGCCTACGATGCGGCCGGCGACCTCAGCGCCCCATCGAACTCGGTGACCGTCCAGATTTAACGGCTCGGCTGAGGGGCATCACAGGTAGCCCATCGGCGAGTGCTTCGCAGCCTGTTCTCGACTGAAGAACAAATCGCGCGGTTTGCCGGCCGGCCGACGAGTCCACGACACCAGGTTCTCCCTGGAAGAACAAATCGCCCGAATCACCCGCCGGCCGAGGGCGACTGCAGCCTGCAAGGGTTTCTCGGCGCGACTCCGTCGCGCATTTGCTGGTTTTGTTCTTCATACAGCAACAGCGCGCCGGCGACGACCCGGACGAGTCGGTCGCTCGGCTCGTTTGTTCTGCTGGGAGCAACAGCGGGTGCCGCGCGTGCCGCGCGTGCCGCGCGTGCCGCGCCGCCCGGCCCGAGACGATCAGTGCTCGGTGGCGCCGGTGAAGGTCCAGTTGTCGATGCGGACCGCCGGCACGACCACGCCGCCGAGGAAGCCTCGAATCGTCTTGCGATTGCTGCCGACGGCGCTGATGCCCGCTAGGGCATCAAGGTAGCTCTGCGTGTAGCGCAGGTTCCGGACTGGCCCGACGATGCGGCCACCCTCCACCAGGAACGTACCGTCGCGGGTCATGCCGGTCACGATCGCGAGCTTCGGGTGGACCGGGTTCGTGTAGTGGAAGCGCGTCACGAGGAGGCCTCGCTCGAGGCCGCCAATCAGCTCGTCGCGCGACGCCGTCCCGGCGGACATGACCATGTTCAGGGGGAACGGACCGTACGGGTTTGGCGCCGGCAATCCATGTCCGGTCGATCGACGTCCCTCGCGCGCGGCCGTCTGCGTGTCGTACACGACGCTCCCGCACACTCCCCGCTCGACGAGAGCCACTCGTTCCTTGCCGACGCCCTCGTAATCGAAGGCCATTGGGAATCCGTCTGGATCGGAGGCGTCGTCGATGATCGTCACGAGCTCCGAACCGATGCGCTTGCCCGGCTCGAAGAAGGATCGGCCCTCCTGGACTGCCAGCGCCGAGAAGCCCAGGTATCCCAGCATGTCGAGGACGTCGGAGACCGCGTACTCCTCGAGGACGACCGCGTAGTCCCCTGGCTCGACGGCCAGCTTGACCTCGCTCGCACGTGCCTTTTCGGCTGCCTCCCGGCCAAGGGCGCCGGCGTCGATCTTGGTCGCGTCCACCGAGGACGCCTCGGCGTAGCCGCTGCCGCCGCTCGGGGTCATGTGGACGGTCAGGAGCTGTGCACTGGTCCGCCGCTCCGAGGCGAGGATGCCCTTCGAATTGGCGACCGTCAGCGTCTCGCGGCCGGTCGAAAACGAGCCATAGGCGAGCACCCCGGCGCGGTCGGCGGCGGCGATGACGGAGATCACAGCCTCTGCTCGGAACTCCGGGGTCGCCTCGGCTGTCGCCTCGACATAGGCGCCCTTGACCTCGGGGATCGGCCCCGGCTCCGGCAGGCCGCCCCAGTCCTCGAGCTCGTCGACGTTGCGGGCGATGGCCGCCGCGGTCTCCACGAGCCGGCGAAGGCCGTCCGCGTCCGTTCGGCCGGTGGAGGCGACGCCGATCCGCCGCCCGAGAACGAAGCGGAGATTGACGCTGATGTTCGTCTCGGCGACGTTCTGGTGGATCTCGCTGTTGGCAAAGCGGGTCAGGGCAGAATCGTCGGCACCGATCAGGACCTCTGCCTCAGTTGCACCGGCCGCCTCGGCCTGGCCGAGGATCTTCTGTGCGAGCTCGATCTCCTCCCGCTCGTCGGTCATGGACGGCTCACCACTTGCCGACCCCGACCTGGACGTTGCGGAAGCGGGCCCCGCTGACGGCGTGCCCGACGTGGGCGGTCTGGCCCGGCTCGCCCTTGCCACAGTTCGGCGTGCCGCGCATCTCATAGGTCGACTCGTCGGCGACGGCGTCGCAGGATCGCCAGAACTCGTAGGTGATCCCGGTGTAGGTCGGATTCTTGAGGAGTCGGCCCTTCTTGCCGCCCTTGACCTCGTAGGCGACCTCAGTCGCGAACTGGAAGTTCAGGCGACGGTCGTCGATCGACCAGCTTCGGTTGGACGCGAGGTAGAGCCCGTCATCGGTATCGGCGACGATGTCGTCGAGGCTCATCCCCGGCTGCGGCAGCAGGTTGATATTGGTCATCCGGATCAGGGGAATTCGATTCCAGCCGTCGGCTCGCATCGCCCCGCCGGACCGACGGCCGATACGTGGAGCCGTCTCCCGAGATGACAGGTAGCCGACCAGAAGGCCTTCCTTGATGAGCGGCACCGACTGGGCGACCACGCCCTCGTCGTCCCAGCCGAACGTGCCCATGCCGCCCGGGGCGGTGGCGTCGGCCACGATCGTGATCAGGTCGGAGCCGTAGCGGAAGCCGGCATCGAGCTTGTCGGTCGTCAGGAAGCTCGTTCCCGCATAGCTGGCCTCGGTCCCGAAGACGCGATCCAACTCGGTCGGGTGGCCACAGCTCTCATGCACCTGCAGGTAGAGCTGCGATGGGTCGAGGATGATCGTTCGGCGGTCCGGAGGGCACTGCGGGGCGGAGAGCAGCGCGACGGCTTCCTCCGCATGCGGTCCGGCCTGGCCGGGAAGGTCGAGACTGCGGATGAACTCGTACCCGGCGGCACGCCAGCCGCCTCCGGCGTCGGGGTAGCTCCGGCGCTGATGCTCGTCGCCCTCGACCGCGTTCGCCTCAACGGCCGCCCCGACATGGGTGATGACCTGGTCGGTGAAGCTGCCGTCGGTGGCGGCGAACGTCTTCCACTCGCGGATCGCCGCGTATGTCGACTCCGTGAAGGCCACTCCCTTCACGTTCCGCGCGATGTCGTCCGCGGCCATCAGGTCGGAGATCTTGGTTTCGAGGGGAACCTCGAAGGGATCCTCCTCGACCGGGGTTTCGTAGCGGCCGTGTGCAGCGGGACGGTCGTCCAGCTCAACGCGGTGCCGAAGGGCTGTCGCCGAGGCTCGCGCAATCCGCACCGCCTCCCCGGCAACGCGGTCCGCCTCACCGCCGCCGAGGCGATGAGAGGCGGCAAATCCCCAGGCGCCATCGACGAGCACGCGAATGCCGAAGCCTTCGCTCTCGCCGGTTGCAACGCCTTCGAGACGGCCCGTCTTGACCGCGATCGACTCGTTCATCCGGCGGACGATCCGGACGTCGGCGTATGCCGCGCCGAGGCCGGCGGCCGTGTCGAGGGCGCGGTCCGTGAGGTCACGCATGGGGGCGTCAGGGTAGCAGAGCGCCGGTCGGCAAGCCCGCTCAGAACGTCGGCGCGAAACCGAGTGCGGTGGTCGTGAGGTAAAGGCCCAGGGACAGGACGACGACCCCTGAGGCCAGCGGGGCGAACGGCGCGAATCGACCGATCGGGTTCATGGTGGGCAGGCGGTCGACCCGGTCGCGCGCCAGCACGAGAGCAAGCCCGACACCCCCCAGGACGAATGCCATTCCGAGTCCGAAGCCGACCACCAGGACGAAGCCGTATGCGGCGCGGCCCGTGGCGATCGTGGCCAGGAGAATGATCAGGGCGTTCGTCGACGGGATGATTCCGCCCGCGAGACCAAGCACGAACAGGCTCCGCCAGGTCAGCGTGGTACCGGTCGCGGGCACGTGGCTGTGGCGGATGCCCCCATGGCTGTGGGAGCCCGATGTGTGCTCGTGATCACCAGGATCGCTCGCGTGCGAGTGAGTGCCCTCGTGGTCGTGCTGGTGGTTCGATCGGAGCTGGCCGATGAGCAACCAGCCGCCGATCCCGAGCACCAGCAGTCCGGATGCCACCGGGGCGACGCGGTTGAACGCCTCAGGTGAGATGACGTCCCGGAAGCCGAGGACGATCGCCGCCAGCACCAGGATCCCAAGGGTGTGAGAGGCCGTCACGCTCAGCCCGAGCGCGATCGCATGGCGCGCCGTCCCGCGCGTCCCCACGAGATACGCGCCCATCAGCGTCTTTCCGTGTCCCGGGGTCAGGGCGTGGCCGGCGCCCAGGGCCATCGCGGCAAGGACCGAACCCAACAGCACCAGTGGGGTCAGGTCGCGCGTCTCGAGCAGTCCCGAGATCTCGCCTCCGACCCCGCCCGGGACGGCGCCCTGGCCAGCCGCGGCCGCCGACCCGCTGGATCCGGTTGCGCTCGCCGAACCCCCTGCGACGCCCGACGCGTAGAGCGCGGGAGCACCGGCCACCGGCGTCGCGTCGGAGACTGCGATTGGCGGGAGGACAGGCCCCCCGGGGCTGGCCGCAAACGTCGCCGAACGGATGTCGAGCGGCTGGGCGATGAGATCCTTCGGATACGACCTCAGCCTGTCCGAGGTGCTCGTCGTCGGCAGCTTCGCGCCCTCGACCGTCACGCCGCTGCCGGTCACGACGATCTCCCGCCAGCCGATTCGCTCGGCGTAGGAGGAATCCTGAAAGGCAATCGTCGTGCCTGCCGCGAGGGGCTTCTGGAGAGCGGCCTGGAACAAGCACACGAGGCGCATGGTGTCGAGCCCCGCTGCTCCGGGCAGGAAACTCAGCCCGGCCCCGGCCACCGCGATCGCCAGCGGCGCGCCTCCGACCTCCAGGCTGAGCGCTTGCGCCAGCCTCGGGCACGCAGTGGTTCGCTCATCATCGAGCTCCGCGGCAGAGATTTTCCCATCGCCGTCGCCGTCGATGCGGAGCTTTTCCTGATAGGCCGGGATCTCCGCTTCGTCGATGACGACGTCCAGGATGACCCGTCGCGGTTCGACCAGGATGCCCGCGTAATGGTTGATCGTGAAGTTGCCCAGCGGATGGGCCAGCGCCGCGGCCGGCACAAGCAGCGACAATACGAATGCGGCACCCAGGCTCCGGGCGAAGCGTTTCATTGGGCTCCCAGAAGCCGGTTGGCCTCGGCGGTCGCCAGCGGGTCGAGGGCGGGCCCGAGAGCGAGCGCCTGCCTGAGGAGGCCCTCTCCACTGGCGCGATCGCCATTGGCGATCGCGATCGCTCCGGCGTGCTCCAGGATGCGCGCATCCCGGATGCCGGTGGCGAGGGCGGCGCCCATCTCTTGCCTGGCCAGCTCGAAGCGGCCCAGCCGGTAGGCAGCCCAGGCCACGAGATCCTGCGCCCCTGAGTCGCTCCGCGTCGCTAGGCCGTCCTGCGCGGTGGCGAGAATGGCTGGCGACGCGCCGCCGTGGTCCAGCTCGAAGAGAAGCAGCTGCCGGTCGAAGACCGTTCCGCTGATCGCCGACAGCTGCCGAATGGCGCGGACCGTGGCGTATTGCGCCAGCGCATCTGCCTCATGGCCCTGAAGGAACTTCAGGTCGCCGAGCAGTGTCAGCGTCTCGGGCTGCGGAGCGATCGATGCGGCGTGCTCGAGACCGGCGATCGCCGCATCAACGTGGCCGGTCGCGGCGTCCACCTTCGCGAGGGCGACGAGAGAGCCGAAGTCGGTCGCTCGGATGGCGAGCGCAGCCGTGTAAGCGGAGCGTGCCGCCGCTGTCGCGCCCGAAAGCCGGGCGTATTCCCCGACGGCATAGTCGTAGAAGCCGAGATCGGCCTCGCTGTCGGCGGCCGCGGCTTCGCCCAGCGCCTTCGCAGCCAGCGCTTTAGCCTGCGCCGGATCGCCCGTTATGTAAGCGAGTCTGGCGAGACGGACATCGACGGCAGCGCCTGGCGCCGCCGCGGCTACGACGCTGTAGTCGCTGCGCGCTGCCGAGATGCGGCCGAGTTCGAGCTCGGCGTCGGCACGCGTTGCCAGCGAGCCCAGGTCGGCGGGGTTCGCGCGATAGAGGGCGTCGGCGGTTGTAACGGCGCTCGCGAAGTCGTGGAGGGTGTACAGGATCGTGGCTTCGAGCGACTTCGCCGCCGTCTGGGTCGGCGCGATCGAGGAGGCCATTCGAGCTGCGGCGAGCGCCCTCGTCTGATCGTCGAGATCGCCCGTCAGTCGCCCGCGAGCGTGGTAGAGGACCGCCAGGTTGGTCGCGGAGATGAAGTCGTCCGGATTGGCAGCGACATTGGCTGCCCAGGCTGTGATCGAGTGGTCGATCTGCGCGACGGATCCGATCGCAGGCAGGCCGCCAGATTCGCCGGGCGGGGCCAGGGTCGTCGCATGACCGACGTCGGGGGCCTGGGCGGCTGCGCCCTTCGCCTTGTCCGCGTGGGTCGCCATCCGGAGCGTGCCGGCCACGTCGGCGAGCCCGACGATCAGCACGGCGGCGGCAAGCACGCCGATCGCCCGAGGAACTCGAAACCGGATCTGAGGTCTGGCGGTCGCAAGAGGGGTCATGGATGGATCCTGCAGGTGTCAGGGCCGCGGGTAGGTCGCGGGGAGGGCAGCTCGGGGAGCTGCCCTCCATCCCGCGAGGCTCAATGCGGGCTGCCCAAATAGGGGAATGAGGATCGGTAGTCGTGATGGGCGCCGACTCCGTCGCTCGTCACGGAGCCATTGGTCGTGAGGCCAAGTTCCGTGTCGATGACGTCGTCTGCAAGGCCCCGGCCGTTGAGCGGACCGGACGCACTCGTCGAGGTGTCATAGGTGAGAAGGTCCGGCAGCAGGATGTTCGCGATGGCGGCTGCCCGCGATGGCGTGTAGTCGGGGTGTCCGGTCCCGAGCGCCGCGTTGATATTGGTCAGCGTGGCGATCATGTCGTTCCGGAACACGCCATTGAAAGCGGTTCGCTGCTGAGACGGCGGGGTGACGTTGAACTCGTTCTTCGTCGTACCCGCATTCGGGTCCACCAGCGAGTTGTTGAAGACGGTGTTGATTGCCGGTCGACCGACCTGGTCGGCGGGCAGCCACTTGCCGTTGTTCATGTACTGCGTCTGTGCCCACACGCCAATATGCCCGCCGAGCTCTCCGTCGGAGATCTCGAGGACGATCGCGTTGACGTTGAGCGGTTTGAAGAAGTCGGTCGGGTGGTTGCCAAGGCGGTCCGTGCCGATGCCGAAAACGGTGCCCTCGAAGCCCGTCAGGTCGAAGAAGAACGGGTCCGAGCGAAGGCCAGCGAAGACCTGACCGCCGTTCACGAGGGTCCCGATGCCGGTGTCGGAGGTCGAGCCGGAGCCCCACGGCATGCCGCCGTCTGGCAGGCTGACCGCTCTGGCGCCGGAGTATCGGGCCACCATGTAGTTCTGGTTGCCTTCAGCGCCGTTGTCGAACCTGAAGACGTATGCGATGTCCTGAACGGCATCGCCGTTGGTATCGACGTTGAAGATGTAGCGGACGTTCGGGCCGAATTTGCCGCCGAACAGGTTGATGGCCGGATTGGACGTCATCACCAGGGTCGTGTTCGAGGCGTTTCGCCCCTGGAAGGCGTACAGGTCGGCGAGATCGCGGTCACCGTGCTCGGAGTGTGGCGCGAAGTTGGATCCGCTCGCGACGCCGCCCAGTGCGGGCGCGTCGAGGTGATCCGATGCGTTGGCGATGATCGGCGCCGCGCCGATGGCGAGGACGACGAGGGCGGCTCCCCAAGTCGCCGCGCTGCGTTTTCTATCCATCTCGTTCCCTTTTTCCTTGGTTGGGTGGCCCGGTTCCCGAGCCCCCTCGGGGTTCGCGAATCGGCGAGCTCGGCGGCGTCGACGTTCCTCCGGTCCCGCTCGGTCACGTGTTCGCACGCCCCGTTGGTACGGATCACCTCGGTGGATCGACCCGGCTGGATACACTCAGGTCGTGGGAGATCGCGACCGATCCGCGGGCCGCGGCTGGTTCGTGACACTGGAAGGGCCTGAGGGTGCCGGCAAGACCGTCGTGGCGGAGCGGCTTCGGGTGGTTCTCGACGCGCGCGGCGTTCACGTCTGCTCGACCCGCGAGCCCGGCGGAACGCCTCTTGGCGAGCGCATCAGGACGATCCTCCTGGAGCATCTCCCCGATGACGCGCCGCTGGATCCGTGGACCGATGCGCTCCTCTTCAACGCCGCCCGGGCGCAGCTCGTGAGGCAGGTGATCCGACCGGCACTCGATCGCGGGGACGTTGTCCTCTGCGCACGATTCACTGACTCGACACTGGCCTACCAGGGCTTCGGGGCGGGTCTTCCGCTCGACGATCTTCGGGCCCTCAATGCAATCGCCACCGGTGGCCTCGAGCCCGACCTCACGATCCTGCTCGACCTTCCCGTCGAGTCGGGCCTGGCCCGCAAGGCCGCCGGCGAGCAGACGAGGTTCGAGTCCGGATTCGACCTGTCGTTCCACCGGCGCATTCGCGGCGGCTTCCTTGCCCTCGCGGCCGATTCGCCGCGCTTCGTCGTCGTCGATGCGACGGCTCCGTTGGAGGAGGTCGTCGACCTGGCGACCGCCGCCGTCGAGGCGATCGTCACCGGCTCCGGTGAACTCTCCGGCGCTGCAATGCGCATCCATCGGTGACCAGTCCCGTTTCCGCGACGGGCCGGCAGGTCACGGCCGCGGACGACGCCGACCAGGCCGTGCTCGAAAGCATCAGCGCGGGTGATAACGGAGCGATCGAGATCCTGTATGACCGATACCGATCCATGGCCTACGCCCTGGCACTCCGGATCACCGCCGACGCCGCGCTCGCGGAGGAGATCGTCCTCGACGCCTTCGTTGGTGCCTGGCGCAACGCGAGCCGGTACGCGCCTGAGCGCGGCAGCGTGAAAACCTGGCTTCTGTCGATCGTCCACCATCGGGCGATCGACGCGACCCGGCGGCGCCGGCCGACCGTCGAGCTGCCCGATTCCGAGGCGCCGCCGCCGGCCAACCTGACCCTCCCCGACGTCTGGGCCGAAGTCGCCGGACGCCTTGACCGCGACGCAGTGGTGGCTGCCCTGGCAAGCCTCAGCGAGGTTCAGCGCGTCGCACTCGAGCTCGCCTATTTCGGCGGTCTCACCCAACAGGAGATCGCGACCCGAACCGGAGCGCCGCTGGGAACCGTGAAAAGCCGGATGAGGCTCGGCCTGATGGCGA
Source organism: Candidatus Limnocylindrales bacterium (assembly GCA_036570185.1). Taxonomy (GTDB): domain Bacteria; phylum Chloroflexota; class Limnocylindria; order Limnocylindrales; family CSP1-4; genus DATCPH01. The sequence continues at coordinate 31,485 of DATCPH010000097.1, forward strand.
TGCGCCGCGCCCTGGTCGGCGAGGGCTGGGACGAGATCGTCGACGAACCAGGCGACATCGCGGCCGGGGTGGGACCGTGAGCACCGAACGGACCTCGCGGGCGATTTCGTGCGAGGACGCCCGTGACCTGGCCGCGGGATTTGTCCTCGGCGGCCTCGAGCCGGCCGACGAGGAGGCCGTTCGCGAGCATCTCGCGACCTGCTCCGAGCCCCATCCGGAGTTCGGTGCGCTGGGCGGCGTGGTGCCGTACCTGGCGGAGTCTCTCGAGCCTGTCGAACCGCCCGCCGAGCTGCGGGCGCGGCTACATGCCGCGATCGCCGCGGAGGTGAACGCCGCGGAGGCGAAGGCCGGCCAGCCGAGTCAAAGCGTCTCCGCGGCTTCGGTAGTTCAGCCCAACGAGATGCTTGCACGGCCCGTGTCGATTGCTGTCGAGCGCGAGCGCCGTCGCCCCTTCTCACGCCTGACCGCCGCGGCCGTCGGGATCGCGGCGGTGGTGATGGTCGCCGTCCTCGGTGCCTGGAATCTCCAGTTGCGCTCCCAGCTCGACTCGACCGCGGCCTACCAGGCGGCCGTGGACCGAGTTCTGGCCGCCGCCGCGACACCCGGCGGCCAGGCTGCCGTTCTTCGCCCACCGCAGCAAGCGGGCCCCACGGGACTCGCGGCGATCGGCGCCGACGGGTCCGTCGCCATGGTGATGCGCGGCCTCGGCCCGACGACCGGAGCCGAGGTCTACGAGGCCTGGATCATCGGTTCCGATCAGAAGCCCGTCGCGATCGGCGAGCTCAGCGTGGATGCATCCGGTCGTGGCATCCTCACGGCTGCGCGCGTGTCGAGTCAGCCCGGCGTCACGATCGCGCTGACTCGCGAGCCCCACGCAGCCCCAGCTGCTCCGACGTTGCCGATCCTTGCGAATGGGGCGGCGAGCAGCCCGAGCCAAGGCTGAGGCGCTTAGCTCGGCGGCGCCTCCGGAACGCTGGCGGACGCTTCGGCTATCGACCCCGGCCCCTGGCGGCGGGCCTCGGCGAGAGCGCGTTCGGCGGCGGCGACGAGCTCCTCTGCAGTCGCTCCGTCAGCCGGGAACCGGGCGAGGCCCGCGCAAACTGTCACGGCGCGGCCGCCGGCCTCGGCGAGGTTCGCGACCGCGTCCACGATCCGCCGGGTGGGGACGTGGCCTGCGAATCCCGGAGCAACGAGGGCAAACTCGTCGGCGCCGCGGCGGGCGACCGTGTCGAGGAGGCGCACGGACGCCGCCAGAACGGAGGCCACTTCGCGCAGGACCAGGTCGCCGGCCTCCCGGCCTGCTGCCTCATTGATCGCTCGAAAATCGTCAACATCGAAGATCGCAACGGACACTTCGCCCTGCTGGCGGTTGGCCCTGGCGAGTTCGAGCTCGAGCGCACGGTCGAAGACTCGCGCATTGGGGAGGCCCGTCAGGGGATCCATGGTTGCGGTCCGTTCGAACCACTCGGCGCGCTCGATGGCCAGGGACGCGAGGCGGGCACGATCGACCGCGCCCGCCGCTAGATCGGCGACGGCCTGAACGAGCCTCCGGGCTTCCTCGTCGAGCTCGGCCTCGTGGGCGAGCGCCAGCACGCCGAGGGGGGCCTCGACCCCGTCGCGCGACACGACCATCGGAACGTGGCTCCGGTATTTCGGACCACCCGGCGCGGTCGGCGCGACATTGAACGTCGAGCGTCCATCGACGACGGTTCGGGAAATGGGGTGTGCTGGATCCAGGACCGCGGTCGCGAGAGCGCTCAGCGTCGCCTCGTCCACCCCGATCGAAGCGACCGGCCTGAGGCCGGGCCGGTCGGGATCCTGGAGGAAGACAGCCCCTGTGACGGCCCCGGTCATGGATGCGACGCCGCCGACGTAGTCGGCCGTCGCGCGGAGCATTCGGTCGAGCGCCGCCTCGAGGCCCTCCCTTGTCCCGGCCTCCGCGCCAAGCGCGACGACATCGAACGCGCTGCCTGCGGCTGACCGGTCGCCAGGCGCTGGGAGGTCGGTCACGGACGGCTCGGTGGCATTTTGCGATCCTCGATGGCGATGCGCGCTCCCCGCTGACGCCGGTCGATCCTACACCGCCACCTATACTCCCGAGCGTGAAACTGGTCGTCGCCATCGTCCACAACGAGGACGCCGGTGTGCTCGTGAAGGTCCTCCTGGAGCACGAGTACAGGGCGACCCGGCTTCACTCGTCGGGTGGCTTCCTCAAGCAATCAAATTCGACTGTCGTGGTCGGTGTCGAAGACACCCAGATCGACGCCGTGATGGGGATCGTGCGCGAGAACTGCACCTCCCGGACCCAGGTCGTGAGCCCGATGCCGCCGATCATGGAGCCGGGCGAGTTCTTCATTCCCTATCCGCTCGAGGTCGAGGTCGGTGGCGCAACGGTATTCGTGCTGCCCGTCGAACGATTCGAGCGGTTGTAACGCCACCTCCCAGCATCTCGAGCAGCTGCGTCAGTTCCGGTAAGTCGGATCCGCCGATGAGTCTCGTCCGTCCGGACATCGTCGAATGCTGGGTCTTCCGCGTTGCCCCAGGTGGTGCGGTCGAGTACCTGCTGATCCATCGAGCCGCGGGACGGATCTATGCGGGACTGTGGCAGTGCGTTACCGGGCGACCCGACCCCGGCGAGCGCGCGCCGGCCACAGCACTCAGGGAGGTCCGGGAAGAGACCGGGCTGGGCCCCGCGGAGATCGAAGGCTTCTACGATCTCGATCAGGCCGTCGCGTTCTACGCTGAGGAGCTCGACGGCATCGTCTCGAGTGTCATCTTCGCGGTACGCGTGCAGGCTGACGCCGCGCCGCGGATCTCCGAGGAGCACGACGACCTGCGCTGGGTCGATCGCGAGGAGGCGCTGCGGGTGACCGTCTGGCGCGCCTACCGCGACTCGATCGAGGAGATCGAGCGGATCGTTGCCGACGCCGACCACGCCCATTGGTTCGCACTGGGTCCCGACGGGCGGCGCCTCGCTCGATAGGCGACTTGGTAGACTGCCGGAGACCGCAATGCGGCAGGTGGGCGGGAGGTCTTCCCGGTCGGCGGCGGTCCAACCGGCGGCGGTCAATCGGCGGCGAAGGAGGCTCGATGCTCGATCGCGACCCGACAACGGCGATCGAGTCTTCCCTGGCGATCGAGCCTTCGATTGGAGCGAGCGCCGCCGCGAGCCGTCGCATCTTCCGGTCCAAGGTCGACACCATCCGGCCGACATATGGCTTCGAGGATGTGTCCCTGGCCCCCGGGACCAGCACGATCGAGCCGGCCGACGTCGAGTTGGCCCAGACGTTCTGCGGCATCGAGCTGGCGATTCCCGTTCTCGCCTCGGCCATGGATGCAGTGGTCGACGCCCGCTTCGGTGGCGAGCTTGCGAGGCTCGGAGGGCTGGCCGTCCTCAACCTGGAAGGTGTTCAGACCCGCTACGACGACCCCGGCGAGATCCTCCAGCGGATCGGCAGCGCCGCCGATGGCGACGTCCATGACATCCTGGCGGCGGCCTACGCGGCCCCGATCCAGGAGTCGCTCGTAGCTCGCCGCATCGCCGAGTTCCACGCGGCCGGTTCGAAGGCCGCGGTCGCTGCCACCCCCGGAGCGGCCCGCCGCTGGGGCCCCTTCTGCGCGGAGCACGGCGCCGACTTGTTCCTGGTCCAGAGTCAGGTCAGCTCGGCGCGCCACCTGGCGAGCGGGTACGACCCCCTCTCGCTCGACGAATTCACCCGCTTCATGCCCATTCCGGTCGCGGTCGGGAACACCACGAATGCGGAGGCAGCGTTCGCCCTCATGGAACAGGGCGCTGAGGCAATCTTCGTGGGCGTCGGTCCAGGCGCGGCCTGCACCACCCGCGAGGTGCTCGGGATCGGCGTGCCGCAGGTGACGGCGATCAGCGACGTCGCCGCGGCTCGCGACGCGTTCGAGGCGGAGACCGGCCGGCTCGTTCCCGTGGTCGCCGATGGCGGGATGCGTCGGGGCGGGGAGATCGCCAAGGCGATTGCCGCCGGCGCCGACGTCGTCATGCTCGGCAGTCCACTCGCTCGCGCGGCAGAGGCGCCTGGCGACGGCGTCAACTGGGGAATGGCGGCGCCGTCTCCGGTCCTGCCCCGCGGGACGCGGATCCGGGTCGGGACGATCGGCAGCCTCGAGAAGATCCTGTTCGGCCCGGCCGGGGCGACCGACGGCAGCGAGAACCTCATCGGCGCGCTGCGGCAGTCGATGGCGGCGCTTGGTGCACAGACCATCCGCGAAATGCAGCGAGTCGAGATCGTCTACGCGCCATCGGCCCAGACCGAGGGCAAGTCCTGGCAGAAGGGTCGCTGAGCGCGGCGGACGCATCCCGGGTCGATCCAGCGGCCCCGACTGAGCTCTCGATCGGCGACGAGCTCGTCAGCTGGGGCCGCGCTGCCCTCGTCGAGACACGCGGGCGGGTGAGTGGCCGCTCCGCCCGAGCAGTCGTCGGCTTCATCGAGGGCAGTGATGGATCGTTGCTCGTGGCGGCGGGAGATGCGAACGCGGACTGGGCCAGGAACCTCGAGATGGATGCCCGGTGCATCGTGACGATCGGGGAGCGGACCGGCGCGTATCGGGCCGAACTCCTCGAGGGATCCGCGCGCAATGCCGCCGTCGCCGATCTGATCCTTCGTTACGGCACCCCGTCGGAGCGGCTGGGGGCCGGTCCGGTATTCCGCCTTATCCCGGAGGGTGATGCCCCGGAGGCCAACACGGCCATCGCGGCCAACGAGCCGTCGATCGACGAGGGAACGTCGTGACGATCAAGGCCGAGCTCGAGACGCCGATCGGCCGGTCCCAGGATGCGGTGTTCGATGAGTTGACCGCCATTCAGCGCCTGCCGGAGTGGCTGGTTTCGACCGGGGTGAAGCGGGTGGACGTACTTGACTCGGCGCCGTTGGCACAAGGCTCCCCACTCCGAATCGAACAGGAGCTGGCGGGCCGAATGGCCATGCTGGAAGGCACGGTCACGGCGCTCGAGCGGCCGAATCGGTTCGCCTTCCATGTGGAGGGACCCGAGGGCGTCGCCGTCGACGTGGATGCGAGCGTCGCCGGGGATGGCCTCCGCAGTCAGGTCCGATGGTCCCTCGAGCTGAAGTTGCCGATGCGCTATCGGCTCTTCGAGTCGGTCGCCGCTCCGCAGATCCGCGCGGCCGTCGCCGAGGATCTGGAACGCCTGAAGCGCCGCCTCGAGTCCGTGGCCAACTGAGGTCGGTCGCGGATCGGCGACCTGCAGGTCGCCGATCCGGCGCTGGTCCGCTAGCTCCCGACCGGTACACTTCCGACCAATCAGAGCGGAGGGCTGGGATTGGCGGAGGCGACCGAGACGGAAGAGGCGGAACCTTCCGCGTCGCCTGAGGCCGCCCCCGCGGCCGTGACCGACCAGGACGCCGGCGGAGCGCCCGACGCACCACAACGAGGCAAGACCGTCCATGGCGAGGCGGCCAACGCGGGCCACCGGGTCCTCGCCCCCGACGACGCCGAGGTCGAGGCCTACCTCGAGACGGCGCTTCGCGCCCCGGAGCTCGTGCGCGCTCCAGCCGATCGGCCGGCCACGGTGGAGTCGGGGACGGTGGTCGTCCTCGACTTCGGGAGCCAGTTTGCCCAGTTGATCGCCCGCCGCGTCCGCGAGCTCAGCGTGTATTCCGAGCTGCTCCCGCACGACACGCCGATGGCCGAGATCGAGCGTCGCGGGGCTCGGGCGATCATCCTCTCGGGCGGTCCCAATTCCGTGTACGACGAAGGCGCCCCGCGGGCGGATCCGGCCATCTGGAGCGGCCGCATTCCCGTTCTCGGCATCTGCTACGGCGCCCAGCTGATGGCGCTCGAGCTCGGTGGCGACGTCCTCCCCGCAAGCCACCGGGAGTACGGTCCGGCGACCGTCTCGATCACCGCCGACGACCGCCTCTTCGACGGCCTCGATCGCGACCAGCCGGTCTGGATGAGCCACGGCGATTCGATCACCCGCCTGCCGGCCGGTTTCGAGTCGACCGCCCAGACCGCCTCGACGCCCTTCGCCGGCCTCGTCGATCGCAGCCGGAATCTGTACGGGATCCAGTTCCACCCCGAGGTCGCTCACACGCCGCACGGCCGCGATGTCCTGCGCAACTTCGTGGTCGGAATCGCCGGCGCCGATCCGACATGGACACCCGCCAACTTCATCGATTCGACGGTGGCCGAAATCCGCGAGCGGGTCGACCAGCACGCCCGCGCGGTCGGCTCCGACGGCAAGGTCATCTGCGCCCTGTCGGGAGGCGTCGATTCCGCGGTTGCTGCGGCCCTCGTCCATCGCGCCGTCGGCGACCGCCTCACGTGCATCTACGTCGACCACGGATTGATGCGAAAGAAGGAGTCGGAGCTCCTCCGCGCGACGTTCGAACGCGACCTCGGAATGCAACTTGTGATGGTCGACGCACGGCACCGATTCCTGGCCAGGCTGACCGGCATCGACGACCCCGAGGAGAAACGCAAGATCATCGGCGACGAGTTCATCCGGGTTTTCGAGGAGGAGGCGGCCAACCTCGGACGGATCGACTTCCTGACCCAGGGCACGCTCTATCCGGACGTGATCGAGTCGGCGACGTCGGAGACCAAGGCCGCCCAGAAGATCAAGACCCACCACAACGTCGGTGGCCTGCCGGCCGACCTGCGGTTCAAGCTCATCGAGCCGCTGCGCTACCTGTTCAAGGACGAGGTTCGCCAGGTGGGCCGCGAGCTCGGCCTGCCGGAGACGATGGTCCATCGCCAGCCGTTCCCGGGGCCGGGTCTCGCCATCCGCATCATCGGCGAGGTGACCGCGGAGCGACTCGAGACGCTCCGGGAAGCCGACTGGATCGTCATCGACGAGATCAAGGCGGCCGGTCTATATCGATCGCTGTGGCAGTCATTCGCGATCCTCACTCCGGTGCGATCGGTGGGGGTCATGGGCGACGGCCGGACCTACGCCAATGTCGTCGCCATCCGCGCCGTGACGTCCGAAGACGGCATGACCGCCGATTGGGCAAAGCTGCCGTACGACGTCCTGGGCAAGATCAGCTCCCGGATCGTCAACGAGGTCCCGGGCGTCAACCGGGTCGTCTATGACATCAGCTCGAAGCCGCCAGCCACGATCGAATGGGAGTGACCCGGACCAGAGGCGATGCGAGCCGCATCGAATGCCTCAGGGCAGGGCCGGCATCCCAAGATCAGCCCCATTCTTAGCGGGCGGCATGTCCCTTCTGGTTACGCGATTGGAGGCCACCCGCGCCACCACTGGTGCGGATTCCGACTCACCAGGCCATTGTCTGATCGATGCAGCTGATATTCCCGTCGATAGGGCCCGTGCCCAGCCGGTGGCTGCGGCCGTCAGCGGACTCGCTACGATTGCGAGTGATATCCCGGTGAGGATCATCGATCAACGCCGCTGGCCTCGAGCTGCCGCATCCCGGACACAGGTTCGCGGCCGCTGGACTGAGCGTCTCCGTTAGTGCCCGAGACCCTGCCGCCGCCGGGACCGTCGTTCCTTCGCGAGCACGAGGTCCGCGTGCGCGATCGCACCTATCGGGCCGGCCTGAGCCGGCCGAGCGTGGCGGACGACGACTGGTGGCTGGCCGTGCTCTGGGTCGCCGATGAGCAGGGCGTCATCAGCTTCCGGGACGTCGCCCCGGCCGCCGGACCGCCGCCTGACCCGCCATTGATCCGTCTGGGACCCGCGCTGGCCGGAGCCCTTTCGGGCCTCATCCTCGAGGAGAACGGGCGCCTCGCCATCCGGCTGGGGCCGGTCTCGCCGCCCGACGACCCGACGCGGCCGTGGCGCGTGCCGCTGGCAGTCCGCGCCGCCTTCAAGTTCGAGCCGTTGCGGGCGGCGACCATGCGCGAGAACGAGCTGGCCGAGACGGTGCTGGCGGCGTTTCGGCGATCCGTCGAGGGGCTTTCCCGTGCGTGATCGACGCGTCCGCACTGCCTCAGGCGAACGGGACTAGACTCCGCCAGCCAATGCGCGACATCTTCGACGAGTTCATGGACGAGCTTCGGCGTCGTCAGGCAGAGGGAGCCGGCCAACCGCAGGGACCGCGTCGCGTCGGTCCGGACGATGACGGCTCGAACGGGGACGGACCCGACGACGACGGACCCGACGACGACGGTCCGGAAGACCGCGAGCCGCCCGACCGGCCGCCGCCCCCAGCGGCCAGGCGTCGCGTGAATCGCCGACCCGGTGGGCCCCGCCTACGGACGTGGTTCCTCATCATCGTGGCCCTGGCGGTCTTCCTCCTGCTCGTGTTCGGGGTCAACCTGTGGACCGACGCGATCTGGTTCCGGAGCGTCGGCTTCGATTCGGTGTTCTGGACGCGCATCGGCGCCACGAGCGGCCTCTTCGCCCTCGGCGTCGTCATCGCGATCGTGGTCCTCCTGGCCAATCTGTGGCTGGCGGCCCGGTTTTCACCGCCGCCTACCTCGGGGACCCGCATCGGCGTCCGAGACTTCATTGACCGCCTCGGTGCGCCCTATCGCGCGGCCGGGCCGGGCCGTTTCGATACGCGCCGTCCGGGCGCTGCGACGACATTCTCGTCCGACGACTTCCCGGACCTGACCCCCGCGACAAACTGGATCATCGCCGCGGTTGCGATCCTCTTCGCATTGGGAGTGGGTGGGTCGCTCGCCGGCAGCTGGGAAACGATCCTCTTGTGGATCCATCGCGTGCCGTTCGCTCCGGGTGGGGCGGCCCCGGTCACCGACCCGATCTTCGGCAAGGACATCACCTTCTTCCTGTTCGAGTTGCCGTTCCTGCGCCTCGTCCAGTCCGTTCTCAATGGGCTCGTCATCGGAAGCGTGATCGTGGCCGGCGCTCGCTACCTGATGGGCGGCGGTGGTCGCGCGCTGCTCAGCTCCACGCCGGTCCGGGCCCACCTCGCCGTCCTCGCCGGCCTGTACCTGCTGTCGATCGCCTTCGGCTACCAGCTCGACAAGTACGAGCTGGTCTATTCGAACCGCGGCGTCGCCACCGGCGTGAGTTACACGGATGCCAATGCCCAGTTCATCGCCTACGACGTCCTGACGGTCCTATCGGCCCTCGCCGCGGCGTTCCTCGTCGGGGCGGCATTCACCCGCTGGGTGTGGCCTCTCAGCGCGACCATCCTCGCGTGGTTCATTGCTTCGCTCGTGATCGGCTCGGCCTACCCGGAGCTCATCCAGCGGTTCGTCGTCACCCCGAACCAGTTCGCCCAGGAAGAGCCGTATATCCGCAACAACATCGCCATGACGCGCCTGGCGTTCAATCTCAACTCCTGGGATTCGGTCCAATACAACGGCACGGCGCCCTTGACACAGGCCACGATCGCCACCGAATCGGACACGTTCAACAACGCCCGCCTGTGGGACTACCGGCCTCTCGCCGACACGCTGGGCCAGCTCCAGACGATCCGCCGCTACTACACATTCCACGACGTCGATACGGACCGCTACACGATCGACAGTCACGAGCGACAGGTGATGCTTTCCGCACGGGAGCTCGACCTGTCGGGCAACCCGAATGCGACGGGCTGGGTCAACGAGCGGATCGTGTACACCCATGGCGTCGGCGTCGCCATGGTGCCCGTGAATCAGGTCACCCCCGAAGGCCAACCCGAACTCTTCATCCAGAACCTGCCACCGGTCTCGGCCAGCGGCGCCCCGACGATCACCCAGCCGAGGATCTACTTCGGGGAAGTTGCCAGCGAGTACGTCGTGGTCGGAGCCCGGCAGAACGAGTTCGACTACCCCAGCAGCCAGACCGGCGCCGCCACGAGCGGTCCCGAGACCGGCGCCGAAACCCGCTGGAGCGGCACGAGCGGGATCAAGCTCGATACGGTCCTATCGCGACTCCTTTTCGCCACCCGGTTCGGCGACCTCGACCTCCTGATCAGTAACCAGGTCACCGACGGCAGCCAGCTGCTCATGCATCGCTCGCTCGACGAGCGACTTCAGCTGATCGCGCCGTTCCTCCGCTACGACAAGGATCCATATGTCGCGATCAACGGCAGCGGCCGCCTCGTGTACATCCAGGACGCCTATACCGTGAGCGATCGATTCCCGCACGCGCAGGATTTCTCGCCGGCCGACGAGCTCGGGCAGACAGGGCTCGGGACGGCTCCGATCAACTACATCCGCAACAGCGTCAAGGTCGTGATGGACGCCTACGACGGCTCGATGACGTTCTACATCGCCGATCCGAGCGATCCCATCATCCGGGCCTACGCGGGCGTCTTCCCGAACCTGTTCCATCCGATCTCGGAGTTGCCGGCCGACCTGCAGCCGCACCTGCGCGTCCCCGAGGAACTCTTCGATGTCGAGACGCGGGTCTTCGGCCGGTACCACGTCACCCAGCCCGAGACGTTCTTCCGCAACGACGACCTGTGGACCGTTCCCGCCGCGACGACGAGTACCCAATCCCTGCCATCCGAGGCCTACTACGTGGTCATGCGGATGCCCGATCAGCCAAGCGCCGAGTTCCTCCTGTTGCAACCGATGGTCCCCAAGAATCGGCCGAACATGATCGCCTGGGTTGCAGCTCGCAACGATTCACCGAACTACGGCAAGGTCCGAGTGTTCCAGTTCCCCGACGCGACCACGATCTTCGGGCCGGCCCAGATCGAAGCTCGCATCGATCAGGATCCGATCATCAGTGCCCAGGTCTCGCTGTGGGATCAGGCCGGAAGCCACGTGATCCGGGGCAACCTGATCGTGGTCCCGGTGGGCGAATCCCTGATCTATCTCCAGCCGGTGTATCTCCAGTCCACGAGCTCGTCCTTCCCCGAGTTCCAGAAGATCATCGTGGCCTCCCCGACGACCGTGGTCTGGGGCTCGACGTTGAGCCAGGCCCTGAACCTGCTGCTGAACACGTCGCCGGGAACTACACCGTCGCCACCGCCGGGCCCGACTCCGTCGGCGACGCCCGGCGCATCGGCACCGCCCGGGCCGAGCGCAAGCCCGAGCGCCGGCCTCCCATCTGACGTCCCGGGGTTGATCGCCTACGCGAATCAGCACTTCGAGCTGGCCCAGCAGGCCCTCCGCGACGGCGACTTCGCCCGGTACGGAACGGAGATCGACCTGGTGAAACAGGCGCTGGCGCGCCTCCAGGTGCTGAGCGGCCCGACACCGCTGCCCGCCTCGAGCCCGAGTAGCAGTCCCAGCCCATGAGCTGGGGCGCGGCGATGCTCGCCTCGCTCCTCGCCACGATCGGGCGGCCCAGGTGGTGGCCGATTGCGCTGGCTGGTTTCCTCCTGCGGGGTGGGTTGCTGGTGTTCCTGGTTCCGATCGTCGCGCTGCCCACCCCTGCCGGCCTTGCCAACGCGCTTTCATCGACCCTGACCGGGTTCGTCTTCGGCGGTCCGTCGCCGACCTTCGTGGTCCTGGTCGCGGTCATCGGAGGCGGCCTCTTCCTGTGGGTCGTCGTCGGGGGCTTCGTCGCCGCGGCTCTCGAAGTCGCGCTGACCCTGGAGGTCACCGCCGACGAGGGCCGGGGGCCGCGGCTCGAGCGGCCCGGTCGCGATCTTGCGGGGCGAGCCCTGGCCGTCCGGTTGGGGTCGCTGGCACCGCTGGCCGTCGTACTGATCGTCGGAGCGCCGCAGGTGATCTCGGTCACCTACAACGAGCTCGTGTCACCCGGCAACCTGGCCGTGCCGATCGGGCTGCGCGTGGCCGCCCGGCTCCCCGGGATCGTCGTGGCCATCGTGGCCGCCTGGCTGCTCGGTGATGCGGCCGGCGGGCTCGCGGTCCGCCGGCTCGTCCTCGAAGGCAGGTCCGCGTCGGAGTCGATCGCCGCCAGCTGGCTGGACTTCGTCCGCCGACCCTCCACGATGGCGACGGGGATCCTGACCAACGCCGGGGTCCTGCTGGTCCTCGGTGCGACGGTGGTCGTTGCGGGCCTCGTATGGAACGATCTCCGCGTTGCCATCGCGGCCGATTCCGACGTCTTCCCAACGACTCTGGCCATGTTCATCGCGACCTGGCTCGCCGGGCTGGTGCTGACGGGCGTCATTACGGCCTGGCGCACAGCAGCCTGGACCCTCGAGGCCACCCGCCGGGCAGGGCAGACCGCATCGGCGGCCGTTTCGGAGCGCCACCGGCACGTGAGCCAGGGCGTCTGAAGATGTCACCCGACCAACGCCGGCGGGGCGGGCTGGGACGCGACGGGCGCCCGTGAATCGACGGAATTGCCTGCTACACTGCCCCGGTCGTCGCGCGAACCGGGCTCGAGCCCCCCAGGATCTGATTGATCCCGAGCGAAGATAGGCAACGAGGTAGATGGACCAGATCCTCCAGACGATCGGCGACGCGTTCTCGGCGATCTTCGACAGTCCCGTCGTCCAGCTCGGCCTCAAGGCAATCGCGATCTATTTCGTCGTGTTGTGGCTTGCCGCGTCGTACTGGGCCTTCCGGGACATGCAGCTCCGGACCGAGAACCCGATCGCGCCGTACCTGGCCGCGAGCTTCATCATCATCTTCACCCCGATCTTCTTTCCACTCGCGGTCTACGTGTATCGGATCATCCGGCCGCAGGAGAAGATCGGCGAGGTCTACGAACGAAACCTTGCCGAGGAGGCGCTCCTGGCCGAGGTCGAGGCCGTCAAGAGCTGTCCGACCTGCTCGCGGCGGGTCCACGAC
>DATCPH010000098.1:0-5339 GCA_036570185.1 Candidatus Limnocylindrales bacterium
CGACCGGGTCCTGCTCGCGGCCGCGAGCCGGGTTATCCCGCGTGACCGCTGGGTCGCCTTCCTCGTCACCCCGTCGACCCTCCTCCGCTGGCACCGCGAGCTCGTGAAGCGGAAATGGACCTACCGCAGGACCGGTCGGCCCGGCCGGCCACCGATCGATCCTGCGATCCGTGCGCTCATCCTCCGGCTCGCCCGGGAGAACCCCCGGTGGGGCTGTGTCCGGATCGGAGGGGAGCTTCGGAAGCTCGGGATTCGCGTCGGCGCAACGATGATCCGAGCCCTGCTCCGGACTGCCCGAGCGGGGCCAGCCCCACGACGGACCGGCCCAACTTGGACCGAGTTCCTCCGCGCGCAAGCGGATGGCATCGTCGCCTGCGACTTCTTCACCGTCGAGACCGCCTGGCTCCGGACGCTCTACATCCTCGTGTTCATCGAGCTCGGCAGCCGGCGGATCCACCTGAGTCCCGCAACGGCGCACCCCGACTCGGCGTGGGTCACCCAGCAGGCCCGCAACCTCACCCTGAACCTCGACGCTCGGGCGAGCCCCGTCCGCTTCCTCATTCGCGACCGGGACGCGAAGTTCAGTGGCTCGTTCGACGAGGTCCTGCGCTCGGAGGGAATGCGGGTCATCCGCACCCCGATCCGGGCTCCGAACGCCAACGCCTACGCGGAACGGGTGATCGAGACGATCCGGGCCGAGTGCCTCGACTGGACGCTCATCCAGGGGCGGCGGCATCTGGATCGAACCCTCCGGACCTACGTCGAGCACTACAACCGCGGCCGGCCCCATCGCGCCCTCGGCCTCACTCCACCGCTCGCAGCGGCCGCAGAGCCGATCCAGGTCAGCCCGCGCGATGTTCGCCGCAGGGACCTGCTCGGCGGACTCATCCACGAGTACCACGGCCTCGCCGCATGATCGAATCCGGGTTTCCGATCCCCACGGGCAATTACCTCGACGACCGGCGTGAGGTAGCGGAGGCTCCGCTGAAGCATCGCAGTCGAGCCGCGGAACATCCCCCAGCTGGCGAGATAGAAGCCGAGTTGGAGACACGAGAGCTGCATTGCCGGTCCAGCGACGAGACCTGCGACGCGATCATCGTCTCGATACGACTGGAAGTAGTTGAAGCAGTAGTCGAACGACGTGTAGCGATCCAGCGGCCGCCGCGCGCCGAGGTAGGTGGCGATGTTCCTCTCGATCTCCATTGGGTTGTTCACGGTCGCCGTTCCACCAAGTGCTCAATGTCGTCGGGCGACACCCGGTCCTGCTGAAGCAAGACGCGCGCCCCTGGAGCGTCAAGATCCCATTGTCACCTTGTGGCCCGGACTCCCCTCACGCTTACGCGTTCTGCGTGAGGCACAGAATGCTGAGAGCTGGCTTCCTCGAGCTGGCGTCCGACGATCCAAACTCGGCGACGCCGGCATGGCCAGCGTTCCTGAAGGGGTCACTTCAGGGGTCACCCTGCCCCAAAGAGCGCGCCATAGAGCGAACGTTCGTTCGGTTCGCGCGGGAATGGTGGAGCCGACACTCGGATTTGAACCGAGGACCTGCTGTTTACGAAACAGCTGCCTCGATGGGGAGGGCCGAACCACCTCGCCGGCTTCGCGAGCGCGAAGGGTCCGGTAATCCTGGAAGAAATCAGCCTGGACGAGCCGGATGAGGTAAGGCGCGAAGGTCTTTGCCAAGTCACGCCGCCCTCGTCCCGTAGATCCTCGCGCCACTACTGGACGGGCTCCCTCGACTGCGCCTCGATGAGTGCCTGCTCAAACGCGCGGCGCCCCTCGACCATCTTCGGAATCTCGGCGTCCGGCACGGCTGCCACCGCCGCCTTCATCCACGCGATTTCCTGGGGCCACGTCATGAGCGTCTGGAACCAGAGCATCGCGTCATCGGCGCCGAAGGTGACGCTGGAGGCGATCAGGAAGAACCGGCCTCGCCACGCCTGCTCCTCCGCAGGCAGAGCAAGGAACGAGTCGGGCAACTCGGCCGGGAGTAGGTGCAGGACCGGGTCCTCGGTCGATGTTCGCACCGATGGGTCCTCCGCCCGGTACAACTCCGCTCCGCGGTCGTCTCGCCCGCCTGTCCATGGGCCCTCGCCCGACCGCCCGTGTTCAGCGTTCCGGGTCCTGCGGTGACGGGTGGACGTCACCGGCGGCTCCCGGCAAGCGCGGCCCGTTCGAGCGCGAAGGCCGCGCGTTCCCCGAGCGCGTCGGGCGTCTGGACCGCGTAGCGGCGGGTGGGCATCGTCGAGGAGTGGCCGAGATAGCGGCTGACTTCCTCGAGCGGCATCCCGTTGTTGACCAGGAGCGTCGCGGTGCCGTGGCGGATCCGGTGCGAGCCGAAGGTTCGGAGGCTGCCACCGCCGAGGTGGTAGCGGCGGGTCAGCATCAGGCTCAGGGCGTTCATCGTCAGCGGCCGTGCCTCGCCGGCGCCCGTGGAGAGGAACGGCCAGCCTGGATCAGCGTCGGGGTGCGCGGCGTCACCGTTCCGCAGCAGCGCGGGTCGGCCACGGGCGAGGTAGGCGGCAACGGCAGTCGCCGTGTCGAGGTGGAGCGCCACCTCGAGGGTCTTGGCACCCTTCGCCCGTCGAAAGCGGATCAGGGAGCGATCGGGATCGAGATCGCCCAGGCTCAGCAGCCGGACGCTCGAGTTGCGGGCGGCGGTCGTAATGAGGATCGACACGATAGCCCGGTCCCGCAGATCGATCGGCCGCTCCCCGGCGCAGCCGCGTTCGAGCGCCCGCAGGTCCTCGAGCGTGGCGCTCTTGGTGGGCGTTTCTTCCGCCGGCAGGAGGGGATTGAGGGCGGCCCGGCGGCGGGACCGCCGGAAGGGGTTCACCCGGAGGACACCTTCGTCGACGAGCCAGATCGCGAGCGATCGTAGCGGCCTCATGTAGGCGTTGATTGAGTTCGCCGAGAGCGTCACCGCGGGACCCGCACGGAGGGACCGCTCGAGCGCGTCGGGGCCACCGCGCCAGACGCCGCGGACCTTCGGGCGGGTGCGAAGATCGGTGACGTAATCGACCAGGGTGGTGAAGTCGAGGGACTCGGTGGTCGATGGCCGGCCGGTGGCAGCGAGCCAATCGAGGAAGCGGGTGAAGTCGTCGGCGTGCTTGCGCTGCGTTACTGGGCGCCACGTGCTCCCGAACGTCGCGACGTAGGTGCCGATGAGCGGCCGGAGGGCCACGTCCCGTGTATCGGTGCGGCCTGCAACCATAGTCGCCGTCGTCGCCGAGGATCGCTCCCTAGAGCCAGCGTCGGCCCACCGCGTCGCCGGTCGCGGCCCGGCCAGCAGCGCAATGAACGAGGCGAGGGGACCGCGTCGAACGCCCGCATTGGCTGGCGTCGCGAGAGGGCTTGCCGGCCGTAGTATCATGACGTTATATTACGCCGATCGCAAGTTGGAAGCAACCACAAACGCGGGAAATCCCGATCAAAAATCGACCAGGAGGATGCGCCGTGAGACCGACCGACGAGGAGTTTCGGGCCCGGCTGCATGACGTCCTCGAGCGCTCCGGCCTCTCGATGCGAGGCCTCTCCAGCGCGATGGGGCGTGATCCGGGCTACGTCGCGGCGTGGCTCGACCCATCGCGCCCGTCGCGGGCGCGACCGACCCCTCAGGATCTGCTGCGGGCCTCGGACGCGACCGGGATCGAGTTCGTCGACCTCCTGGAGTCGCTGTGGGGGATCGAGCGGGCGCGGTTCGCGGACGAGCTCGCGCGGCTCGGGGTCGCCGGTCCCCTCGACGAGCGGTTCGCGACCCTCACCGCGGCCGAGCGATCGAGCGTGGCCGACTACGTCGACTACCTCGCGGCGCGCCACCCGCGCGCTGCGGACCGGTAGCAGCCTTCAGCGCGGGCGACGAGCCCCGGCTTGGGCGGCGCTCGTCCACCCGGGTCCGGAACCGCGGGTGAGGATCGGCCAGATCTGACTGCCCATAAGCGCCTCTGTCATCGGGCGACGAAGGGTATGCGGACGGGCTGATCGAGCGGGTGCCGGCTAACGCCAGAGCCTCGGATCCCCTCGCAGGCCGTCGAGACGGAGCCACAGGAGGTGTCGCTTGTGCTCCTTCTGCATGGCCGCAAGGAACGATCGCGCGTTGTCGGCCGCGAAATTGAGCGCCGGATCGAGGGCTCCGCCCCAATTCGCCATCGGAGGAGGCGTGGGTGCGCCCGGCACGGGGATGCCAGCCATCGCGACCGACAACTGGTGCCCCACGATGGAGTCGTCAACCGAGTCGTCGATGGGCTCCTCGGGTATCTCCTCCGCCTCTGCCTCCTGGGCCCGCAGCCAGCGTTTGGCCGCCCCACGGCTGGTCAGTGCCCGTCGGTAGAGCCAACTGCTGGGCGTCTCGCCCGCCGCTGCCGCCCTGGCCTCGGCCATGGCCTGCGCCTCGGCGACGAGTCGGACAAGGTCGGCGTAGCCAGCCACGGGCCCCGGAGAATCCTCGCCGCGACCCTGCGACAGCCATCGATACAGCGTCGACCGCGGAATCCCAGCGTATGTGGCCGAGTCCCTGATCGAGAACCCGCCGCGCAGGGCAGCGCGGAACGCCCGTAGGTTGGCACGGGCCAGCGTGTTCGGACGGCCGCGCCGCCGCTTTGCGGGCCCTGTCCTGGTGCCGGCTTGTGCGGGTGGATGCATGTGCTCTTGCTTCATCGCTGGTCCGGGTCCGCTCGATCCGGCGATTGATTAGGTCGCTGACAGCGACACGTCAAGGGACGACGCCCATGGTCGACAGGAGTCAAGAATGCGGAGAATGCGCATTGATCACGAGCAGGGATCCCGAATTTCGGGACACGAAATCGAACCCTTTTCCGCACGGAGCGGAGGGACAACCCCGAGCAGGGGACCGGAAACCGGGGGCGGATCTGGGATTGGGAGGAGCGGCAGGAGTTGCTTGGGAAGCAGACACTCTGCCAGCTGAGTTACTCCCGCTCGGGAGGCCCGGATTCTAGCCGGACGTGGGCGTCGGCATCAACGCGGCCGTCGAGCGCGTCTCCGACCGGGAGGCGCCGCGGGAAGCCTCCGAGCTCCCGAAGCGAGGCCCGGAGACATTCGCGGACGGACCGGCGAGGATTTCCCCGGCAGTCCCGTCGTCAGGACGGCAGCGCGGCCGCCCCTCCGAGTGACCACTTTGATGCCGTCGAGTTGGGACGCAATCGGGTCCGAGGCTGCGACCCCCGGGCGCCTGTCGCTCGCGGTCGAACGCCAGATCGCCGGCCTGCGCGAGGCCACCGGCTTCGGTCCCGATCGGATCGGCGCGCTCCTCGGGCTGCCACAATCGCGTGGGGATCGGAAACCCGGATTCGATCACGCGGCGGCGCCGTAGTACTCCTGTC
>DATCPH010000099.1:0-20646 GCA_036570185.1 Candidatus Limnocylindrales bacterium
GGTCGACTCCGCCCGCCTGATCGGGCCCGGGCTCGGCGATCGTTCGCCCCCCGCTCAGTGCGCGCTCGCTCCCACGCTCGCGGGCGTCGCCGTGCCGACCCCGGCCCCACGACCTCGGAAGTGACAGGCGCAGACATGTTCCTCGGTCGCCGGCGGTCCGAGCTGGATCAACGGCGGCTCAAGATCCACGCAGATCTGGGGATTGCCCAGCTCGGCACGAAGCTGACAGCGGGGATGGAACCGGCAGCCCGACGGCGGGTTCACGGGCGAGGGGACGTCGCCCTTCAGGATCACGCGCTGGCGTCGCAGCTCCGGGTTGGGGATCGGGATGGCCGACATCAAGGCTTGGGAGTACGGCTGCTGCGGATTGCTGAACATCTCCTGACGATCAGAGAGCTCGACGATCTTGCCGAGATACATCACGGCGACACGGTCGCTGATGTGCTCCACGACCCCCATGTTGTGGGCGATGAAGACGTAGGTGAGGCCGAGCTCCCGTTGTAGCGCCTTCAAAAGGTTCAGCACCTGCGCCTGAATGGAGACGTCGAGCGCTGAGACCGGCTCGTCGCACACCACCAGATCGGGCCGGATGACGAGCGCGCGTGCGATCCCGATCCGCTGCCGCTGGCCGCCCGAGAACTCGTGTGGGTAGCGGCGCGCGTGATACGGCATCAGGCCGACCATGTCCATCATCTTGCGGACCTTTTCGCGTCGCTCCGCAGACGAACCCAGCGCGTGGACGCGCAAGCCCTCGCCGATCGAATCCCCGATCGGGGTGCGTGGATCCAGGGAGGCGTAGGGGTCCTGGAAGATGATCTGCATCCGGCGCCGGTAGGGCTTCAACGCGCTGCCCTTGATCTCGGTGATGTCGACCCCATCGAACCGGATGGAGCCCGACGTGGGATCGATCAAGCGAAGAAGTACGCGGCCGACCGTCGTCTTGCCGCATCCCGACTCGCCGACGAGACCCAGGGTCTCTCCCCGGCGGACCTCAAAGGTCACGCCGTCGACGGCCTGGACGACGCCGAATGTGCGCTGGAGGATCCCGCCCCTGATCGGGAAGTGCTTGACGAGATCAGTGACCTCGACCAACGGCGCGCCGGCCGCGCCGGTGTGTGGCTGCGCGGCGGCGGCGACTCCTCCCGTCATGCCGGCCTCTCGGGTCTGGGAATGACGTCGCCTCCCTCGTCGTGGTAGATCCAGCACCGCACGTCATGGCCCGCGCGGACCGGGAGCAGGCGCGGGTGGGCCTCCGTCGAGAGGGCGACGTTCTGCTCAATCCGCGCTCCGCAGCGGGGTGCAAAGCGGCAGGCGGGCGGTAGGTCGATCAGGTTCGGGACATTTCCCGGGATCACGGCCAGTTCCTCGGTGATCAGACCAACGACAGGGATCGAGCCGATCAAACCCTTCGTATACGGATGAAGAGGGTCACGAAAGAGGCTGACGACGTCGGTCTGTTCCACGATCTCGCCGGCGTACATGACGGCGACCCGATCGCACATCTCCGCCACGACGCCGAGGTCGTGGGTGATCAGGACGACCGCGGTGCCGGTTTCGTCGCGTAGCTTCCGGATCAGGTCGAGGATCTGCGCCTGAATCGTCACGTCGAGGGCCGTCGTCGGCTCATCAGCGATGAGGAGGTCGGGCTCGCAGGCGAGGGCCATCGCGATCATCACGCGCTGGGCCATGCCGCCCGACAGCTCGTACGGATATGACGCCAGCCGCCGCGCCGGATCGGGGATCCCGACCATCCGGAGGAGATCGAGCGCCCTGAGCCGAGCCGCCTTGTCCTTCATTCCGCGATGGAGCTCGAGCACCTCGCTGATCTGCCAGCCGACGTCACGCACGGGGTTCAGGGAGGAGGTGGGCTGCTGGAAGATCATGCTGATCCGGTTGCCACGGATCTGCCGCATCGCGTCGTTCGACGCCTTCAACAGATCCTCGCCCTCGAAGAGGATCTCGCCGGCCTCGATACGGCCCGGCGCCCCAACCAGGCGGAGGATCGACAGGCTGGTCACGCTCTTGCCGCAACCCGACTCGCCAACGAGGCCCATGATCTCGCCGCGATCGACCGCGAAGTCGATGCCGTCAACGGCGCGGACGACGCCGTCACGGGTGTAGAAGGACGTGCGAAGGCCCTTCACTTCGAGGAGCGGCCGCTCACCGCGGGTCCGTTTGTGGCGCCTCGCCGCGGCCGGAACGAGTTCCTCGACAACGGTTTGGTCGAGGGACACCCCGATCGATTCGGTGGCCGGGGCCTTCATGTCTGCGGTTGCCGCCGTCGCGTCGCCATGTCGGGTCGCCTCAGTCATCGATTGAGGCGCGGATCGAGGGCGTCGCGGAGCCCGTCGCCAAGCAGGTTGAAGCCGAAGACGGTGAGGGTCAGCGCGATTCCCGGGAAGAAGATGAGGTGCGGAGCGGTGAACAGGCGCCCGTACTCAAGACCGATCATGCTGCCCCACTCGGCGAGCGGCGGCTGAGCTCCCAGGCCAAGAAAGGAGAGAGCAGCCACGTCGAGCACCGCGGTCCCGATCCCGAGGGTTCCGGCGACGATCAGCGGGGTCATGGAGTTGGGGAGGATCCGGCGGAACAGAAGGCCGATCACGCCCTCCCCGAGGGCCCGCGAGGCCGTCACGAAGTCGTTCTCTTTCACGCTCAGGACGGAGCCCCGCATGATGCGAGCGTAGATGGGGATCGCCACAACGCCAACCGCGAGTTGGGCGTTGATGAGGCTGTGGCCGAGTGCAGTCACGATGGCAATCGCCAGCAGAAGTGACGGGAACACGAGCAGCACGTCCATGGATCGCATCAAGACGTTTCCGAGCCAGCCACCGGCATACCCGGCCACGAGGCCGATCAGGCCGCCAACGACGATCGCGAAACCAACCGTCGCAAAGCCGACGAACAGTGACACACGAGCTCCATGGAGGACCCGGCTGAACTCGTCCCGGATGTTGCTGTCGGTGCCCATCACGTGCTCCTGCTGAGCGGTTGAACAGCCCAGGACATGGATGCACGGCGCCGCCTGTTTCGTGGCTTGTCCGAAAAGGACGTCGTCCGGAGCGTACGGTGCCTGGTCAGCCAGCAGCGCCGCCAGGACGAGCAGCCCCAGGAGGAAAAGCCCGACGACGGCGTTCCGCTGCCGAAGGATGGTCCGCAGCGTGTCGCGCCACCGGCCGGTCGAGGCCGACACGTCGAGTTGCTCGAGGCCCAGGCTGCCGCTTGCGGGAGTGGCCGGCGAGGTCAACGCGCGCTCAGCTCAGCCGGATCCGCGGATCGAGGAATGCATACGAAATGTCGACGATCAGGTTGAGGATGAGAAAGGCGACAGCGGTCACGAACACGAATCCCTGCACCACGGCGTAGTCCCGCCCTGCGATCGCCTCGAAGACCGCGCGTCCGACCCCGGCGAGGTTGAAGATGGTCTCGGTCAGGACGGCGCCGCCGAGAAGGCTTCCGAGCTGGAGTCCGATGATCGTCACGACCGGGAGCATCGCGTTCGGCAGAGCGTGACTCCGCACGACGGCACGCTCGGTGAGGCCCTTCGCCCTGGCCGTTCGGATGTACTCGAGGCCGAGCACGTC
Organism: Candidatus Limnocylindrales bacterium; assembly: GCA_036570185.1. Lineage (GTDB taxonomy): Bacteria > Chloroflexota > Limnocylindria > Limnocylindrales > CSP1-4 > DATCPH01. The sequence goes on from DATCPH010000099.1 coordinate 3,585, forward strand.
CAAGAGGCTTGAGCGCGTGATCCGGGCGATGATCGCAAGCGGGATCGTGCCGAGGGCGACGGCTGGCAGGATCAAATGGCGGATCGCGTCCCCGAGAAGGGGCCAGTTGCCGGTCAGGAGCGCGTTCAGCGAGTAGATGTTCGAGATGAAGTCGACGATCGCCCGCGGCGGACCGTTCAAGCCGGTGAGGCCCCAGGTCTTCGCCAGCGGCACGACGTCGAGGCCCGGACTCAGGCGGCCGGACGGAGGGAGCGCAAGTGGAGTGCCCTTCAGGAGGACCGCAAACGCGTACGCGAGCACCAGCCCGAGCACGAAGATGGGAATGGATACGCCCACGTTCGCGAGGGCCATGGTCAGAACGTCGACCGGCGAGTTTCGACGGTAGGCCGACACGATGCCCAGTGTGGCGCCGACCAGGATCGCGAAGACCAAAGCGTAGAAGGTGAGCTCGACCGTCATTGGCAACCGCGATAGGAGCAGGCTGGTGACCGGTTCGGAGGTTCGAATGGACGATCCCAGGTCGCCGTGGGCGATCTGTCCCACGTACCGGACGAACTGGACCGGGATTGGCTGATCGAAGCCGTTCTGGCGATTGAAGGCAGCGCACGCCGCTTCGGTCGCGCGTTCTCCCAGGAGGGCACGGCAGGGATCGCCCGGCAGGACCCGGGTGAGAAAGAAGACGGTCAGGACCAGCCCGAAGAGGACCGGGATCGTGAGGAGCAGGCGGCGGATGATGTAGCTCGTCATCCGATCAGTTCAGGCCCTATCGTTCGGGGGCGCCGCTGCTGCGACGCCCCCGAAGCTATCCCTAGATCGCGCTGATTGGCGGGAACATCAGGAGGCCGGCGGGTTGAGAAGCCCTCCCCACAGGCTGGGGAAGTACTCGAACGTGCCGGCGTTGCCGACGTGGAGCGGATGCTTGGCATCCCACTGCGCGGCATAGGTGACGACGACGTCGTTCGCGTCGAAGTCAGAGCCGTCGAAGAACTTGACGCCCGGCAGCAGCGCGCACGTCCACTTGAGACCGTCGGAACTCGCCTCGCACTTCGATGCGAGATCCGGAACCGGATCCACGCCTCCGATCTTTAAGGCGTAGAGCGGTTCGTAGACCTGCAGGCAGTTGCGGAGGGAGTCGCCGTCGCTCTCGTCGCCGCAGTAGAGGCCCGACGTCTCGGCGTTCTGCTCGAAGACGATCTGGTTCCGGCTGCCCGGCTTCGCGACCCAGAACGCCTCCATGGCGAGCGGCGAGGGGAGGACTCCGGTCGTATCCGCGGTCAAGCCGAGCGCCGACGCCGCGTGCGTCAGCGGGACCATCGGCACGTGCTGCTTGATGAGGTTGTTGGCCTGCTTCCAGAGGTCCAGTCGTGCGGTCTCGTCGAGGGTCGAGGCGGCCTTCGAGATCGCGTCCTGGATGTCCGAGAAGCCCTTGCCGAAGCGCGGGGCAGCGCCCACGCCGAAGTGGTAGCCGATCCAGTCGGTCTGCCCGGCGTAGTCACCGATCCAGCCGTAGAGGAAGAGTGGGTACTTTTTGCCGCTGGCCACGTTGCCGACGTACGTGGCGTTGTCTTCCTGGTGCAGCTCGATCTTGATGCCGAGCTTGGAGAACTGTGACTGGATGTCCTGGGCAAAGCCGGGCGGGTTGGGGATGTACGGCCGGACCTTCGGGCGGAAGTAGAGCCCGTAGGTCTTCGAGAAGTCGAAGTTGGCGTCCTTGAGCATCTGCTTGGCCGCGTCAAGGTTGTAGTCGTAGAACTTGTCGCCGACGCACCCGCCTGGCACGTTGCAGGGCGCGAAGTAGTCGGCGATTGTCGACCCAGCCGGGTCGAACGTGTCATTGATGCGCTTTCGGTCAAGGCCCATGGCGATGGCCGTGCGGACCTTCTCGTTGTCCCAGGGCGGATCGTTGACATTGAAGCCGAGGTAAACGACGGCAAAGGGATCCCGCTTCAGCAGCTGCAGGGAGGAGTTGCCCTGCACGGTCGCGTAGTCCTCGGGAGCGACGTTATCGACGACGTCTGCCGTGCCTGCGCCGGCCTGAAGATCCTGGAGACGCTTCGCCGCGGTGTCGCCCCACTTCACGATCAGCGTCTGTGCCAGCGCTTTGGCGCTGCCGTGGTAGTTAGGGTTGGCCTCGAAGGTCAGGTGGTCTCCGGAGACCCACTCCTTCAGGTTGTAGGGGCCGGTCCCGTTGGTGGTCTTCACATAGCTCTTGTCGGGTGCGTGTTTGGCCAGCCAATCGGAGTCCATGATGGCGTTGGTCTCGAACGCAACCTTCTGCAGGAACTCCGTGTCGACGCTACACAGATCGAATTCGACGGTGTTCGCATCGATCGCCTTGATCTGGCTGAGCTCGCCGGTGTACCCGGTCGGCCTGTTGGCGCAGTCAACCGCGGTCTGAGGGTATGCCTGTCCAGTGAAGGCGGCGGTACTTGCCGCCGCCGAGGCCGGGGCAGCTGAAGCGGCGCTCGAGGCGGGCGGTGCGGCGCTCGGGGCCGGCGATGCGTTGCCGGCACAAGCAGCGAAGACGATCGTCGCGCTCGCCAGCAAGGCGGCGAGCTTCGACGACGACCTCGGTGATCGGGTCATGCTCTGGTTCCTCCTGAACGGCCCATATGCCGACCGGCGATGTCGGGCCGGTCGAAGCGCGGGCGACTCCTCCAAAGCCGCCGGCGATCACGTCGCCGGACGCAAGTGCCCGGAAGCCTAGCACTGCCGTATGACGCCGTCATCACCGAAACGACCAGATTCCAGCCGTCTGCAAGGCTCGAATCGGAGGATGAGACGGGAGGTCGGCCACCCCGGCGCTATGCTCGGTGCGTGCAACCACTCCGGATCGCACTGGCACAGATCGCCCCCCGACTTGGGGCGCTGGAGGAAAACCTCGCCCGACACCGGGAGCTGCTGGCCGCGGCACGCGATGAAAGAGCTGGCCTCGTCGTTTTTCCGGAACTGGGCCTGACCGGCTACCAGCTGCAGGACCTCGCCGGCGAGGTCTCGATGACCATCGACGATCCACGTCTGGCGGCGCTGGCCGCCGAAACCCGCGGCCTTTCGGCGGTCGTCTCCTTCGTCGAGGAATCGCCCGACCATCGCCTGTTCATCGCCGCCGCCCTCATCGAGGACGGCGAGATCGGGCATGTCCACCGAAAGCTGTACCTGCCCACGTACGGCCTGTTCGACGAGCGGCGCTTCTTCGCGGCAGGGGACCAGTTGCGGGCGGCTCCATCGCGGCTCGGCGTCGGCCTCGGGATCGCGATCTGCGAGGACTTCTGGCATCTCCCGGTCGCTCAGCTCCTGGCGCTCGACGGCGCCCAGATCCTCATCAACGTGTCGTCATCGCCGGGCCGCGACCTGACCGCGACGAATGAGGTCGGCCTCGGAACCGCCACGTCCTGGCGGACCCTGATGCGCACGTATGCGCAGCTCACGACCTCCTTCGTGGTCTTCTGCAACCGCGTCGGCGTCGACGAGTCCATCTCGTTCTGGGGCGGCTCCGAGGTGATCGACCCGACGGGGCAGACCGTGTTTGCGGCGCCGCTCTACGACGAGGGGCTGTACCTGGCGGAGATCTCCCTCGGCGATCTACGCCGGGAGCGGATCGCCCTGCCGCTCCTACGTGACGAGCGCCTGGAGCTCCAGCATCGCGAGCTCGGGCGCATCGTTGCCGAGAGGGGTGGCGTGGCCTATGACCCGGATGGGGACGACGGCGCAGGCGCGCCGGACGACGGCGCAGGCGCGCTGAACGGCCGCGCGAGAGCGCGGTTGAAAGGATCCGTGCCCCCACCATGAACGCCCCTTCCGCATCAGGCAGCGTGCACAAGAGTCCGGACGCCGAGAGCGCGCCGGCGTTCGAACTCCCGGCGGAGCTCGCAATCGACACCTCGGTAGCGCGGCGCGTCATCGGCGAGTTCATCCGCGGTCAGTTGCGCCAGGCCGGGTTCGATCGGGCCGTCCTGGGACTCTCGGGCGGGATCGACTCGGCCCTGGTTGCCTATCTGACCGCGGAAGCGATCGGACCCGAGCGGCTGATGTGCGTGCTGATGCCGTACAGGACGTCGTCGCCATCGTCGCGCGCCGACGCTGAGTCTGTCGTGGCGGCGCTCGGTTGCTCGAGCCGGCTGGTCGACATCACCCCGATGGTTGACGCCTATTTCGCAACGCGTTCGGACGCCGGGGCGATCCGACGCGGCAACTTCATGGCCAGGATGCGCATGGCCGTCCTGTACGACGTCTCCGCGGAATGGGGTGCTCTGGTCGTCGGTACGGGCAACAAGACCGAGTCCCTGATCGGCTACACGACGATCTATGGGGACTCCGCGTGCGCGTTCAATCCGATCGGGGATCTCTACAAGAGCCAGGTCAGGCAACTCGCCTCAGACATCGGCGTCCCTGACCAGATCATTCGCAAGGCGCCAAGTGCGGACCTGTGGCCCGACCAGACCGACGAGGCCGAGGGCGGGTTCAGCTACCCGGAGCTCGATCGACTGCTCTTCTGGCGCGTCGACAAGCGACGCACGACTGAAGAGCTCGTCGAGCTTGGGTTCGATCGCGCGATGGTCGATCGGGTCGACGGGATGGTCGCCGGCGCCGAGTTCAAGCGGCAGGTCCCGCCGATCGCCAAGCTCGGACCACGAACGGCCGGCATCGACTATCTCTATCCGCGCCGCCGCCCAGGCTCTGCACGGCGGTGAAGGCGGTCGGCGCCGGCCTCGGTCCCGGTCGTCCCGGGCGTGGTGCGGTCGCCGAAGCAACAGCCGACGGGAGGGGCGGCCGGCTGTACGTGGTCGCGACGCCCATCGGCAATCTCGCGGACGTTACGCTCCGCGCCCTGGATGTCCTGCGCGAGGTACCGCTGATCGCGGCGGAGGACACGCGGCTGACCCGGCGCCTCCTCGTCCGCTATGAGATCGGAGCGCGGGCGGTCAGTTATCACGCCCGCAGTGCCGCTCGGCGCGAGGGGGAGCTGCTCGAACACCTCCGGGGCGGGCGCGACCTCGCCCTCGTGACCGACGCCGGAACCCCCGGCATAAGCGACCCGGGTGAGCGCCTGGTGGCGGCCTGGGCAGCCGAGGGCGGCGTTGTGGTACCCATCCCCGGGCCATCTGCGGTCCTTGCCGCCATCGCGGCGACCGGCATCGCCGGACCCCGCTGGACGTTCGAAGGCTTTCTCCCGCGCAGCGGTCGCGAGCGTCGCGAGCGCCTCGCCCGGATCGCCGCGGATGACCGAGGGACGGTCCTGTTCGAAGCGCCGGGCCGGGTTCTCGCGACCCTGATCGACCTCGCCGCAGCATGCGGTCGCGAGCGACACGTCGCCCTGTGTCGCGAGCTCACCAAGGTTCACGAAGACATCGAACGTGGAACGCTGGCCGAACTCGCCGAGCGGATGCGCGATGGCCGAATCCCCGCTCGTGGGGAATTCGTGGTCGTCGTGGGGGCTCGTGCCGATGACGAAGCTGTGGCGTCGTCCGAGGCTTCGCCGGAGCGCGCGCGCAAGGGCCCGGATCAGCCGGCAGAGGACTCGCTCCTGGCCGCGCGTGCGGGCGTCGAGCGTCTCGTGGCCCAGGGCGTCGCACGCGGCGAGGCGGCGAGGCGCGTCGCCTCATCGACCGGCATCCGGCGGCGGCATCTCTACGGAGACCCGGGGCCGACCTGACGGGCGACCGAGCGCAGAGACCGGCGCCCGGCCGGCCGCCTGATGCATGCGCCGGGCGCGGGCCGACGGTGGCACCGGAGGGGGAACGGCGCCACCGTACGGTCCGCGGAAACCGGGGGAGGGTCGGTCAGGCGGCGACCTCGGCTTCCTCGACGATTGGCTCGGAGGCCGGAATGAAGCCTTCGACCGGTTCCTCGCCGAGCTGAGCGGCCTGAGCGACCAGCGACTCGGCGGCCGACTCGGCCGCGTAGTCCTTCTTCCGCCGGCCCGACAGCATTTCGACGCTGCTGGCCACGATCTCCGTCTTCCAGTGGCGCGTGCCGCGATCGTCGTCCCAGCTGCGTGTCTGGATGCGACCCTCGACCGCGACCTGCTGGCCCTTGCCCAGGTAGCGGCCGCAGATCTCGGCGAGCTTGTCCCACGTGACGATGTTGTGGAACTCCGCGCGCTCCTTGCCGTGGCCGGCGTACTCGTTGGTCGCGATGCTGAATTGCGTCACGTTCTTGCCACTGGCGAGGTTGCGCATCTCCGGGTCACGTGTGAGGCGCCCGGTCAAGAGGACCTTGTTCACGGTCCGTTTCTCCTTCTCGACCGGCCGACGGGAAACGGGGCCGGTCCTGCGTATGGCGGCGGGCATTGGTTCGGCGGCGCGTGAGGCGCCGGCCCCGGCGGTGCGGGCCCTCGACGGGTCGGCGGTCGGCGAGGCCGGCGGAGTCAAAGGCGGGCACTTGAGACACTAGCGAGCAGCCCTTTACGCCCACGTATCTGGGCCTTCACGCCGACCCAACCGTGCGTCGGCGATGGCGCAGTGCAGGTTCCGAGCCCGGCAGAGCGAGGTCGGTCCTCTGCTAGACTCCGACTCCTGTCGGGGCGTGGCGCAGCCTGGTAGCGCACCTGAATGGGGTTCAGGAGGTCGAGCGTTCGAATCGCTCCGCCCCGACCACCGATACGCACGAAACGACACTCGCGAAGGTCGCCGGGGCTCTTCTGATTCATGTCATGAGAGAGAGGGTATCGATGAGCGAGGGCGGTCTGACGCGACAGCAACGCGGCCTCGCTCTCGTCCTCGCTGGCGCGACGATCCTCGTGAGCCTTGTCGCGCGTGACCTTTGGTACGCGAGTCGGAGGAACCGAGCAATCCGGTAATCGGGCCCTGATCGATCCGCCTCTCCCAACATCGAGCCGCCGCGGGTCGGACTTCGTCGTACTGTTCGGCCGATGACGCCGCAAGCCTTCGGAGCCGCTGCGCTGGGCTGGCACGACTTCTTCCTTGCCGCGGCTGGAGCGACCGCAGCACTGCTGGGGCTCCTCTTCGTCGGGGTGTCGATCAATCTCGCAGCTATCGCGGTCGACGAGCGAGTCGATCTTCGGGCGCGGGCAGCCCAGGCGTTTGCGAACCTCATCTTCGTGGTCGTGATCGCGCTGCTCATGCTGATCCCCGATGCCGACCCCCGGGCCCTTGCTGTTGCCTTCGCTGTTGTCGCAGCGGTTGGTCTGATTCGCGTCTCCGGAAACCTGTATCGGGTGCTTCGGGGGCAGCAGCCATTCCGAACTCGCCTGCGAACGATGCGGCGCATCGGATGGACGGTGGTGGCAGGCGCGCTGCTGGTCTTCGTCGCGGTGCGGATTTGGTTCTCCGCGGATTCCGGCGCGACTCAAAACCTCGTCACGGTCGTCCTGGTCCTGCTCATTGGTGCCGCGGATGTCGCGTGGGAGATGCTGGTCCAGGTCAGTACCGAAGAGCCGGCCCCGGCCTCGGCCGGCAGCGACGACGTCGAGCCGTAACGCGCAAGCGATCCTAGCCGTCAGCCTCCGCGTCTGGTCAACCCGGACGCCACCCGGCGCCGCTGCCAGGCCGTGGCGGCGGATCCGGGTCGCGTCGACGACAATTCACTCCGGTCCACGACAACCGCCGCGAAGCCTCGCAGGACAGGAGCAGGCATGCGTTCCATCAGTGGTCGGCTCGTAGGAGTTGCGACCCTCGCCGCAGTCGTCCTCTGGGCTTGTTCCGTGGCACCGGTCGCGACAACCGCCCCGCCGCCGACCGTGGCGCCAACGGCGATCCCGGTGCCGAGCCCATCTCCGACGCCCGCGCCAGCGAGTCCGACGGCCGTGCCTGCACCGCGCTCCAATGTTATCCCGCCAGCCTCTGGAGCCTGCACGGGCCCGGGGCTGTCGGCGCTTGTCAGTGAATGGCAGGGAGCCGCAGGGAGCCGCTTCGGGACGGTTCACGTCACGAACACAGGCGCCACGTCATGCGGCGTCAGCGGCACGCCCGGGGTGCAGCTCGTCGATGCCAACGGACACGTCTTCCTGGACTCGGCAGGTCTTGGCAAGCCCGCCACGGTATTGCCAACCGATCCGACCCTGTCACTGCCGGCGGCGGCGGCGAGCCCGCTCTACCTGAGCGTCGCCCTTTCGAACTACTGCGGTCCCGCGCCGACGGGCCCGGTCACCGTAGCCCTCGTGCTGCCGTCGAGCCTGGGACGCGTCGTGGCTACCGTCGGCCCCGGCATGACCATTGACATGGCACCGTGCAATGGCGCCGCCGGCCCGACCGTCCTCGGCATCCAGACCGGCTGGTCAACGACGGCTCCCTGACACCGCGTTAGGACCCCAGCGGCCGTCGTCTTCGGGCTTTGGCGGGCAGCCCGGCGTGGCATCATCGCCGGGACGACATCGCCGCAGCTGCCGCAGCCAGGAGGTCCCGCGTCGTGCCGCCGATCGAAGAACTCTCCCGGATCGAGCCCGTTCACCTCGCCCGTCTCGAGGCCCACGGTATCTTCACCACCGGGCTCCTCCTGGAGGTGAGCGAAACGCCAACCCGCCGCCAGTACCTGGCCGATCAGGTGGACGCCGAGCTGACCGACGTGCTCGCCTGGCGCGATGAGGCGCAGATGCTCAACCTGGCTGGATTTGGCCCCGAGGAGCACCAGCTCATGGTGCAGGCGGGCATCGAGGGTCTCCGTGACATCCTCGCCCTCGACCTCGCGGAATTCGGCGCCCGGGTCCGTCGCGCCGCCACTGAGCTCAACGTACAGCCGCCGTCTGACGCGACGATCGAAGGCTGGTGGGAGCAGGCGCGCACGCTCGAGGACGAGTGAGGGAGCTCGCCGCCGGCTGTCCGGGCGGCCTCCCGCCTGGCCGTCCGACTACCATGACGGCGTGATCGCAAGCCTCGGCCGCATGGCCGTGTCCGTCCTCGTCGCTGCCGCGACCGGCGTCCTGATCGTGGCCGTCTCGATTGCGCCGTTCCTCAGCCCGCAGTGGGTTGCCTTCGAGCAGGCTCGGTCGGGCTCGGCCGGCCTGACCGGCTACACGCCGGCCGAGCTCCGGACCGCGACGGATTCGATCCTCCACGATCTCGTGTTGGGGCCACCGAACTTCGACGTCGCGATCGCCGGGCATGCGGTCCTGAGCGAACGCGAGCGGGCGCACGAGCGGGATGTCCGTGACGTTTTCGCTCGTTTCTACCTGGCCGCCGGCCTGGCACTCGTGATCCTCGTTCTCGCTGCCATCTGGCGGCGTCGACCGCTGCCGTGGTCCGCGATTCGAGGCGGCGCTCTCGTGGTCGCCGGAGGAGTCCTGCTCCTGGGGGTCGTCGCGACGCTCTCATTCGACCGGGCCTTCGCCGTCTTTCACGAGATCTTCTTCGCCCCCGGCACGGGGGAATTCGACCCCCTGACCAGTCGCCTGGTCCAGATCTTTCCAGACCAGTTCTGGTCCGACACGTCGATCGTGGCCGCGGCCCTGATCTTCGTCCTCAGCGCCGTCGTGGCGACAGTCGCGGGACGCAGGGCAGCAGCCGCCCGGCGGCGCGAGGTCGCGGCGCGGTCGAGCGCACAGAGAAGCGTCAGCCCGGAGCCCGCTCGCTGATGCCCGGCTTCCCGATCGCCCGGCTGCTCGGTTTCGAGGTGCGGGTCCATTGGTCATGGTTCGTGGTCCTGGCCTTCGTCGCCGTCCTGGCCCTCGGCCAGATCGAAGCCGGAGCGCCTGCCCTCGGGCAGGCGCTCGAGTGGGTGATCGCCGGCCTCGTGGCCCTCGGTTTCTTTGCGGGTGCGCTGGTCCACGATCTGGCGCACGCGTTCGTTGCCAGACGCCGGGGCGTGCGAGTCGAGGGATTCTCCGTCTCGTTCTTCGGGGGTACGACGCCGAACGACGCGGCGGGCGATTCAGCACGATCGGAGCTCGCCATTGCGGCCGCCGGGCCGCTGGTCAGCATGGCCGTGGGAGCCCTGCTTCTTGGCCTCGCCTTCGGGATGGCGGTGCTGAGGACGGTCGACTCGCTGATCGATCTGGTCTTCGTGCTCGGGCTGATCAATCTGGCGCTCGGGCTCATCAACTTCATTCCGGCCTATCCGCTCGATGGCGGCCGGCTCGTGCGGGCGCTCGTCTGGGCAAGAACCGGAAGCCCGCGACAGGGCTCGGTCTGGGCGGCCAGGGTGGGAACGGTCGTGGGCTGGGCGGCGGTCGGCGTGGGGGTCCTGGTCGCCGTTGCCGGCGACATCACGAATGGACTGATGCTCGGCCTGTGCGGGTGGCTCGTCACGACGTCGGCGCGAGGCATCGTCCAGCAGGTCGGGCTCGAGCAGCTGCTCGATGGCGTCAAGGTCGACGACGTCATGGAGCGGGGCGTCGCCACCGTCGCCCCGGGGCTCACGATCGACACGCTCGCCGAGCAGCTGCTCGACGGTTCGACGATGTCCAGCGCACTTCCAGTGGTGCGTGGCGACGAGCTCCTGGGGGTGATCGGCATCAGCCAGGTCCGTCGGCTCGCCCGGCGCGCCTGGCGAGGGACGCGTGTCGAGGACGTCATGGTGCCGCTGCGACGGCTCTCGGTGCTGGCACCGACCGACGCGGTCTGGCCGGCCGTCGAGCGCATCCGCCGGAGTGGCCTCGACGGTTTGCCCGTGATCGGACTCGAAGGCCTCGCCGGGATGTTGACGCGCCGCGCGGTGGCACTGGCAATCCAGGCGCGCCGGACGCCCGGCAAGGCGGCGTCGCCGTCGGTCCTCTGAGGAGCGTTTGTGCCCGTGAGGTTCGCCAACCCGTGACCGTCGCCGAGGCGCCGTCCCAGCTGATGTCCGTTGAGACCGCGCTTGAGCGGATCCTGGCCGCGGTACCCGGATCGACCCCACCCGAGGAGATCGCGATCGCGGACGCGCTCTGGCGGGTCCCATCGCATCCGGTGGTCGCGACTGTTTCGCTGCCTCCATGGGACAACTCGGCCATGGATGGCTACGCGATCCGTGCGGCCGAGGTTGCCGAAGCGACCGAATCCGACCCAGTCCGGCTCCACGTCATCGGCGACGCGCCCCCCGGCGCGGCGGCCACCGCGGCCGTCTCAGCGGGCACTGCGGTCCGGATCGCTACCGGGGCACCGCTGCCCGCCGGAGCCGACGCGGTCGTGCCCGTCGAGTTGACGACGCCCATCGATGCGGCCGGCCATCTCGGGCACCGCGGGCGGGACGCCACCGGACCGCTTCCGGCGGCGTGCCTGGTCCATTCCTCGGTTCCGGCGGGCGGCTCGATCCGGCGCGGAGGCAGTGACATCGTCGCCGGCCAGACGATCGCGCCGGCAGGCCGAGCGTTGACGCCATCATCCGTGGCCCTCGCGGCCGGAGCCGGCGTTTCGACTGTCGAGGTCCACCGACGGCCGCTGATCGGCGTGTTAGCGACCGGCGACGAGTTGCGGAGCCCGGGTCAGCCTCTCGGGCCGGCAGGGATCCCGGACGCCAATGGTCCGGGGCTGCGGGCTCTCGTCCGCGCCGCGGGCGGAGAGGTCGTCGACCTGGGCATCGTCGGCGATCACCTCGAGGACGTCACCCGGCGACTTCGCCACGGTCTGGAGCGTGGTGTGGACGCCTTGATCGTGTCGGGCGGCGTTTCGGTCGGTCCGTTCGACGTCATCAAGCTCGCCTTCGAGTCGATCGGTCGCCTGGACCTGTGGCGGGTCGCGGTCCAGCCCGGCAAGCCCTTCGCGTTCGGGACAGCCGAAGAGGCGAACGGCCGGACCCGGGCCCTCTTGTTCGGACTTCCCGGTAATCCCGTCTCGACGGCGGTGACCTTCGAGCTGTTCGTTCGGCCGGCGATCCGCCGCCTGGGCGGCCACGAGCGGCTCAATCGCCCGCCCGACCGCGCGGTTCTGCTCGAGGACGTGTCGAAAAGCCACGGCCGTCGGGCCTTCTTGCGGGTCGTCGTCGAGCGCGATGCCGACGGTGCGCCTCGGCGTGATCGAGAGGGCCGCATCCCTGTTCGACTGGCCGGCGGAGCGCTTGGACAAGGCAGCCATGTCCTGTCGGCCCTCGCGGTCGCCGACGCGCTCGCCGTGATCCCCGAGGCGGCAGACGATCTGGCCGCGGGGTCTGGCGTCGAGTTGCGCTGGCTCGACGGCCCGGATGCCGGTCAGGCCTGACGAACGAGGAGCGAGCGTTGGATCGACCGAACGAACCCGCGACCCGTGCCGAGCGGCGACGGCTGACGCACGTCGACCGTCGCGGACGCCCAAGGATGGTCGACGTCAGCGACAAGCCGTCGACGGCACGCCGGGCCGTGGCCGAGGCGTTCGTGGCCGTGGCCCCGGAAACCCTCAGCCTGATCGTCGACGGGGGCAACGAGAAGGGCGACGTGCTCGGTGTCGCCGAGCTGGCGGGAGTAATGGGCGGCAAGCGCACGAGTGAGCTGATCCCCCTCTGCCACCCCATCCCGCTGACGGACCTCGTGGTCGCCGTGACTCCCGATCGTGGGGCCGGCGGGCTGCGGATCCGGGCGGAGGCGGCCACGGTGGCCCCGACCGGCGTCGAGATGGAGGCGCTCACCGCAGCTTCGATCGCCGCGCTGACCGTGTACGACATGGTCAAGGCCGTGGATCGGGGGGCGGAGGTTCGATCCATCCACCTCGTCTCCAAGAGCGGCGGGAAGAGCGGGGAGTGGCATCGCGAAGCTTCCGGACAGCCGGCCGGCGGTCGACCCGCCGGCGGCCGGGCAGCGGGCCGGATCGGCGGCCGGCAGAAGGGTTGAGTTCGATGGCCGCCAGCATCGCGCGACCGCAGGTCCCGGCCGGCACGACGGCCCTTGTGGTCACCGCCAGCGATCGCAGCGCTGCCGGCGACCGACCTGATTCATCCGGTGCGGCCGTTGCTGCGCGGCTGGCCGAGATCGGGTTCGACGTGCAACGGACGATCGTGCCGGACGACGTCGGTGCCATCGAGGCCGCGCTCCTCGAAGGCGCAGCGGCGCACCGCCTCATCGTCACGACCGGTGGCACCGGCCTGACGCCGCGGGACGTCACGCCCCAGGCAACCCTGGCGGTCGTCGACTACGAGATCCCCGGGCTCGCGGAGGCGATGCGGGCCGAAGGCCGTCGCCATACGCCGCTGGCTGATCTGTCACGTGCGGTCGTCGGTGTCCGGCAGGCGACGCTGATCGTCAACCTGCCAGGCAGCCCGTCGGGCGCAACCCAGTCGCTCGACGCAATCATCGCCACGCTGCCCCATGCCCTCGAGACCCTGAGCGGGCCCTTCGATCATCAGGCCCGCGGTCTCGCCCCAGCGGGGGATCCGGCGCATCATCATGGAACGGCGCCATCGACCGAGCGATTGGCAGGCGCTCAGCCGTCCGAGCCCGAGGACGCTGACTGAATGTTCGAGGCCTACACGGACGTCCCGGCCTACCCGGCCGTCTTCATCGTGTTCTGGGGCGCCGCGGCGTTCTTCGCCCTGGCGATGGCCCGCCACCTCCGCGTCTTTGCCGCGGTCCGCGCCCAGGGACCCAGCCCGTTTGCCGACGTTCCCCGGCGGCTCGGCGGCCTGATCCAGTACGCCTTCATCCAGACCAGGATGTTCAGGGACCCCCGGGCCGGCCTGATGCATTTCGGGATCTTCTGGGGATTCGTGCTGCTGACGATCGGGACCGCGGACATCGTCACCGGCGGGATCATCCGGACCGTGATCTCAGCCCCATTCGGGGGCATCCTCTGGACAGCCGTCGCGGTGATGCAGAACGTCGTCGCCGTCATCGTCCTGGCGTCGATCGCCTGGGCCTTCGAGCGGCGCCTGATCTCGCGGCCGCCGCGATTGACCTTCAACCGTGACGCCCTCCTGATCCTCGCAATGATCGGCGGGGTCGTCGCAACGGAGCTGCTGGCCCAGGTCGTCCAGGTTGCGCGCTTTGGCGACCAGCCCGGGGCGATCGTCTCGAATCTCCTGGCCGTGCCGGTCCGGCGCGCCGACGCAGGCGTTCTCGAAACGTCCTTCGCGGTCCTCTGGTGGGGCCACATAGCCCTCGTCGCCGCATTCCTGTGCTACCTGCCGTTTTCGAAGCACCTCCACATCGCGACGAGCTTCTTCAACGTCTATTTCCGGAAGCTGGCGCCGCGGGGCGAGCTCCCGGCGATGGACCTGGAGCGAGAAGACGCCACCTTCGGACTCCGCACCCTCCAGGACCTCGGCTGGAAGGACCTCCTCGACGGCTTCACCTGCACCGAATGCGGCCGCTGCCAGGAGGCCTGCCCGGCCTGGAATACCGGCAAGCCCCTGAATCCGAAGACGTTCATCATGGGCATCCGGGAGATGAGCGTCGAAGCCGAGGAGGGCATTGACCTGATCCCGAACTCGCCGATCGTGCGCGAGACCTATGGGCTCGACGATACCCGGCCCGCTCCGGACCGTCTCGCGGCCCCGATCGTGGGCGACGCCATTCCGTACGACGCGGTCTGGGACTGCGTGACCTGCGGAGCCTGCGTCGAGGCCTGCCCGGTCCTCATCGAGCACGTCGACAAGATCGTCGGACTGCGCCGGAACCTGGTCCTCGAGGACTCCCGCTTTCCCGGCGAGCTGAATGTCGCCTTCCGGAACATGGAGGGCGTCGCCAACCCATGGGGCCAGCCGCCGGCCGCACGGACCGATTGGACGAAGGGGCTGGCCTTCGAGGTCCCGACGGTCGCCGCCCTCGCGGCCGAGGGCCGGCTCGACGAGGTCGAGGTCCTCTACTGGGTCGGTTGCGCAGCCGCGTTCGACGAGCGCAATCGAAAGGTCGCGCGGGCCTTCGCGACGTGCCTCGACGCCGCCGGAATCCGCTTCGCGATCCTGGGCCAGGAAGAGTCCTGCACCGGCGACCCGGCTCGCCGCATGGGCAATGAATACGTCTACCAGCTCCTGGCGTCGGGCAACATCGAGACGCTCAACCGTTATGAGATGGGGCAGCGGACGATCGTGACCGCGTGCCCCCACTGCTTCAACACCATCGGCAACGAGTACGGACAGCTCGGCGGCCACTTCCGGATCGTCCATCACTCGGCCTTCCTGCGCGAGCTTGTCGCCGGCGGCCGCCTCCGCGTCGTCGATGGCGATGGAGCGGCATCGCGTTCGGTCACGCTGCACGACAGCTGCTACCTCACCCGCTACAACGGCGTGGTGGAGGAGCCGCGCGCCGTCCTGGCCGCGCTGCCGGGGCTCGAGCTTCGCGAGATGGAGCGCTCCGGCCGCAACACGTTCTGTTGCGGGGCGGGCGGCGGCAGGATGTGGATGGAGGAGACCCGCGGGAGCCGGATCAACGAGGAGCGCACCGCCCAGGCCCTCGCCACCGGCGCGGAATCGGTCGCGACCGAGTGCCCCTTCTGCATGACGATGCTGAAGGACGGCCTCGCCGGCGCGCCCGGAAACAGCGCCGGCACGGTGCAGGCGATCGACATCAGCGAGCTCCTCGCCGAGTCGCTGGCACCAACCCAGCCAGCGGGGCGCCAGCTGCCCGTCCTGCAATGAGCGGTGCCGCGACGGCTGCTGGCGGGTTCGTCTACCGCCTGACGGAAGAGCAGCGGCTACTACGCGACACGGTGCGCGTCCTGGCCGACGAAAAGATCGCGCCCCGCGCCGCCGAAATCGATCGCAGCGGCGAATTTCCATGGGACGTGAAGGAACTCCTGGCCGCGCAGGAGGTCCTCGCCCTCCCGTTCCCGGTCGAGCACGGCGGCCTCGGCGGCGAGCTGCTGCCGATCGCCCTCGCGATCGAGCAGATCGCCAGGGTGTGCACGACGTCGAGCCTGATCCTCGCGGTCCAGGGCCTCGGCTCGCTTCCGATCGTGCTGGCGGGGAACGATGCGCAGAAGGCTCGCTGGCTGCCGGACCTCGCGGCGGGCCGGACGCTGGTGGCATTCGCCCTGACCGAGGCCGAGGCCGGCAGCGACGCCGCCTCGGCGCGGACCACGGCCGTTCGGGACGGGGACGAGTACCTCATCAGCGGATCCAAGCGGTTCATCACCCATGGCAGCATTGCCGACATCGTCACGGTCTTCGCAGTGACCGATCCGGAGGCGGCGCGCCATCGACGCCTGTCGTGCTTCGTCGTCGAGAAGGGCTCGCCGGGCTTTTCGGTGGCCCGCCTCGAGCACAAGATGGGAATCCGGGGCAGTCCCACGGCCGAGCTGGCGTTCGAGCGGGTCCGCGTCCCGGAGGCCAACCGGATCGGGGGCGAGGGCGACGGCTTCGACATCGCGATGCGAACGCTCGATCGCTCGCGGACGGGAATTGCAGCCCAGGCTGTCGGCATCGCCCAGGGGGCCCTCGAGGTCGCCGCCGGCTATGCGGGGCAGCGCCGGCAGTTCGGGCGGCCAATCGGCGAGCTCGAGATGGTGGCCGGCATGCTCGCCGACATGGACGCCGGGACGGAGGCCGCGCGCCAGCTCACGTACAAGGCCTGCGTCGAGATCGACGCCGGGGCGAGCGATGCCAGTCGCTGGTCGGCCCTGTGTAAACTCGTCGCCGGCGACAACGCGATGCGGGTCACCACCGACGCCGTCCAGGTCCTCGGCGGTTACGGCTACATCGACGATTTTCCCGTGGAACGCATGATGCGGGACGCCAAGATCACCCAGCTGTACGAGGGGACCCAACAGATCCAGCGCCTCGTCGTCGCTCGACATCTCGTTGGGCGGCACGACTGACTCCGGCGAGGGCTCGGCCCCGCGAGGGCCCGGCTCGGCCGGTCGGCCGACAATAGCCAACGCATGATCGCGCCCGCAGGGAGTCCACCGTGCGCATCGTCGTCCTGACCAAACCCGTCCCCGACCCGGCGGCTGCTTCGGAGCGGCTGGGAGCCGACGGATGGCTGGATCGGGGCGCATCGCCGGCCGTCGTGAACGGCAACGACGAGTACGCGCTCGAAGCCGCGCTCAAGCTCGTGGAGGCCCACGGCGGCGAGGTCATCCTGCTGTCGATGGCGCCCCCGAACGCGACGGAGACGATGCGCAAGGCCCTGGCGATGGGGGCCATGCGGGGTGTGCTTGTCAGCGACCCGGTGCTCGCGGGCTCCGACGTGGTCTCCACGGTTCGGGTCCTGGCGGCGGCGTTGGGATCGATGGAATACGACCTCGTCCTGGCGGGCGCCGACACCTCCGACGGCAACGGCGGGGTC
>DATCPH010000100.1:0-3790 GCA_036570185.1 Candidatus Limnocylindrales bacterium
GTCGTCGGGGCCGACGCCGGTCGCAAAAGTCGCGCCGCTCTTGCCCGGCGACTATGTCCCGGCCGTGCGCACGACGGGCCGGCTGGCATGACGATCCAGCCGTCGCCGGTATGGCTCGACGAGGCGCCGCCGGTCGACCTGGCGGCCCTCGAGGCTGAGGCTGCCGAGCACGATCCGCCGGGCTCGTCGATGTCCTGGCGAAACGCAACCGACGACGAGCGACCCCGCCTGGTCCGCGATGCCGCAGCCTGGCGCGCCCATGCTGCCGCGTCTGTCGAGCGCGTAGCGGAGACTCTCCGCGAGGCCGGATTCCGCGAGGCCGAAGTCCGCGAGGCGACGCTGGCTTATCGGGAACCGTCCGCTGACGAACGCGAAAACCCGTCCGTCAACGGACCATCGGCTTTCCCCGAGCCAGAGGATCCGCGACCCTGGCCGGTTTCGGCGGCCGAGAAGGACCCGACCGCGGCCATGGCCGACCCGTGGCTCGTCGAGGGAGTCCTACGGCCGGCCCGGTTCATGGTTTGGGCGGCCGCGGAGGGAGTCGGCAAGTCCTACGGCCGAGCCGAGCTTGCGATCCGGCTCGCCACCGGCCACGGCGCCTTGTTCGATCACTACCCGATCCCGGCGCCGTGCCGCGTCCTGTTGATCGAGGTCGAGAACGGCGACGATGAGGAGATCCGGCGCGAGGAAGAGATCCTTGAGCGGCTCGGGCTCGCGCGGGCGGACCTGGGCGACTACTGGACCCTCAGCCTTGAAGGGCTCGCCCTCGGCGACGGCGCCGATCAGGAGTACGTCCGCGAGGCGATCCGGCGGGCAGAGCCGGCCGTTGTCATCTTCGATACCGGCTCGTCGATGATCGGCGACGAATGGGGCGCCGAGCTGAAAGCCGCCGTGCGCTTCCTGCGCGGCCTGGCACGGGCGCAGGGCTGCGCCGTCGTCGTCTGCGTCCACGTTGTCAAGCCAAGCCGGCAGGGCAAGCGCGGCAAAGACACCGCGCCGCATGGCCAGGAACTCGTTGATGTCATGGGCCAGTGGACCCGGCAGGCCGATAGCGTCGGACTCATGTCCGAGACGAGCGGCGGGCGCGTGCTGTGGACGATGCGCAAGCGAGTACCTCGCTCGACGCTCGTGCTCGTACCCGAGGCCGGCACCTTCCATGCGATCGAAGTCGCGGCGGGCGAGGACCTTGGCGCGCCGACTCGAGAGCGGGTCTACGGCTGCATCGCCACTGGCCAGGCGGACGCATTGTCGATTGCCGGTTACCTCGGCCTCAGCCTGCGAACGGTCCGCCGACACGTCGCCGCGCTACGGGAGGCAGGCCGCGTCGCCGGGGATGGGCCGCTGGCCGTGTCACCGGCCTCGATTCCGATGCAGGAGACGGTGTCACCCGGTGTCACCCGACTTGTCACCCTGCCACCGAGCACGAACGGCGGGGCTCTGTCACCCGGTGTCACCCCGACTAGGGACAAACCCGGTGACAGTGACGGTGACATGTCACCCGCCCCTATAGGGGAAGCGGGTGACAGTGTCACCCCGTCACCGCCGGCCTGCTTCGCCGATCCTGAGAGGTTCCGCACTCACCATTCCGACCACTACCAGCGCCCGGACGGCTGGGGCTGTCGATCCTGCGAGGCGACGGCATGATTGCCGCGCCGCCCGTCTCCGAGCGCGACTTCATGGGCCAGGTCATGGAGCTTGCCGCGCTGCTCGGATGGCGTCGCGCACACTTCCGCCCGGCTCGCACTGCGCATGGTTGGGTGACGCCCGTATCGGGCGACGGTGCGGGGTTCCCGGACTTGCTGCTCGTCCGGTCCCGTGACGGGAGGGCGATCGCCGCGGAACTGAAAGCGGGCACCGCGAAGCCGACGCCGGCGCAGGAAGCGTGGCTCGGCGACCTGGCGGCGTGCGGGCTCGAGGTTCACGTCTGGCGGCCGACCGATTGGGATGCGGTCGTTGAGGCACTCCGTTGATCGCCTTTCACCAGCCGGCTGCCATCGCCGGTGTCGGACGAGCTGGCCCCGACCTCCGGAGACGGGCCGGCTCGTCCGGATCGACCGGGCATACCCACAGGGCGAGGCGTCGCGCCTACCAGCCGATGCGTGAGCGGGGTTATGCGAGAATTATGCGCATAACCCGGGGGGTATCCACAGGGTGTTAGTAACACCCACCCAGCCGTGCAACCCGCCTCGCCTGATTTGTGAATCTGGGACTCTGCGGAGGCTGGGCGCCTGATGGCCGGCCGTGGCCGTGCCCCGAAGGCACCCGATCAACGGCGAAATGCTCATCCACCCCTCCGCGGTGAGTGGCAGCCTACACCCGGCGTCGGCTGGCAACACGGCAAGATCCCCGATCCGCCGGATGGGCTCATGCCGGCTTCGATCGAGGCGTGGGCGACGTGGATGGGCTCTTGGATCGCTTCCCATTGGGGATCGGAGGCACTGCCGGCGCTTCGAGTCGTGATCCGGCTTTACGACGCGGTTGAGCGTGGCAAGTTCGAGCGCTCAGGCGAGCTCCGGCTGTGGATGGATGGCTGGGGCCTCACCCCGAACGGTCAACAGGGTCGGCGATGGTTGCCACCGAAGCCGGAGGAACTGCCGAACACGGCTCCCATGGTCGCTCCTGACCGCTACGGGCACCTTCACGCCATACAGGGGAAGGGCGCATGACCAGCTAGCCCCCGGACCACGTCCCGTTTGGGCCGCCATACCCCTGAGAGAAGGAGAATCACCATGCGCGAACCGTCCGTCATCCATACCGAGCAGCTGCTGCGGATCCTCCCCCGTGTCCCTGCGAGCGTTCGCGACGCCATGGACCGGCGTGAACGCCTGGCCCTATCGCTCGAGGAAGCGCGCGCGGAACGTAGTTCGATCCGCGTCGAGGCGAACCCCGATGAATGGCGGTCATGGCGAGAGGCCGTGGGCCTTGCCTCGATCGCGACTGTGAGTCTGGACCGCGTGATCGAGGCGATGGTGGCGCTGCAGGACCCCACGGACCTCGCGATCGTCCGTGCGGCCACCGACTCGGCGGACGAGATCCACGGAATACTCGTCATGGAGCTCGCCGCCCTGCTGGCCGACGCCAGGAAGGCGGCCGACTCGTTCCGCGGCGCCCCGATCCCTGCCGGCGATGCCGTCCCGCACTTGGCACCTGCCAAGCAGGCCGCCTGGCGCGTTCTTGATGGTGCCGTCGCCCGCTACGCCGGCGTCCGCGAGGGCGCGCGGCAGCTCCGGTGGCTGACCGGCGGGCCACAGGTGGATCCCAACCTGAGCGAGCTCCGGGACGTGGCCCATCCGGCGCTGTGGGGCGGCCTGAACCAGTGGCGGTACCGGAAGGTCTCCGGACAGCGCCCCGGTCCGTCGAGTGATCGGCCGATCGAGTATCTCGCCTGGCTCGCCTCGCTCCCCGAGGGTCTCGTGTGGCTCCCGACCCTGGCTGAGGAGCGGGCGGCGTTCGAGGCCGTGCGGCTGAAGATGCATACGAAGGCCGAGACGCTCGGCGCCTTCGTCCTGACGCGGAAGCGCTGAACCAATGGCAATCAACGCGAGCGTCGCCACGCTCCGGCTGCACGAGGATGAGGGCAAAAGCAAGATCTCCGCGTCAACCCTGCTCGCCGCGCGGTAGTGTCTCAGTTTGAATCGGCGGATGCTTGACCCCCTCCGGCCGCGAGGCCCATGCTTGAGGGGTGCAGAAACGCAAGATGCCGACCGACCCGAACCAACGGGCCTGGCTGACCGTTCAGATGGCGGCGGGCGAGGTCGAGCCTGAGCCTGAACCGGAGCGGGTCAAAGAC
>DATCPH010000101.1:0-1625 GCA_036570185.1 Candidatus Limnocylindrales bacterium
GGCGCTCGGAGCGCCTCCTCGGTCCTCTCCAGGGACTGCTTCTCGATGGCTAGAAAGACACGCGGCTTCCGCGAGGCATGCGGCTCGGGGACGGTGACGGCCGTCGGCCTAGGGCTTCCCGAGCCGTGTGGGGTGATGCTCCTTTAGATGTCAAACGGCTCGGGCTCCCCGCCGCTCAGGCTCCGTCGCTCCGCGACTCCGCCTGAGCGGCGCCCCCTTCATCGAACAGATCAGGTGGTGCACTTTTCCACGCCCGAAACTGGCGCACTTTTCGACGCCCCTTGACATCCGGCGTCATGAAGTAGTCGCGCTCCATGTCCTTCGAGCGGACGTTGAGCGTCAATCCCCGATCTTTTCAACGTCAAGGATCCGTGGGGCAAACAAGTCAGGCTGACCGAACGAAAGTGGCGACATCTTGTCGAGAAGCACAGGGAGATTGAGCCGTACCTAGGAGTTAGCGAAAGGATTGGTGAAACGAGAGTCGCCTCGCGTTAGGTGCCGATTTCAGCGGCGCAGGAAGAACAGGATCGCCGCGATGACGAGGATGACCACGAGGATCGTTCCAATGATGCCGATGCCAAGTGCTGCGACCACCATCGCGCCTCCTTGTTCAAGTCCGCGCAGACGCAGACGATCAGTAATGCGCTGATGATGACTCTCCCGTCGGCGTGTGGGGTGCGTAAATTCGGTCCGTACGTCACAAAACATCCGATTTGCAGGCAAGACCGAGTTTACGCGAGAGTTGACTAGTCGCGGATCACTATCTCTGACCCGACGTGGACGACCCGCTCCCAGGGGATGACTGGGTGGCCGTGTACCTTCGCTTGTCGCGGGCCGCCGCTGCCGTGGGTGGCGACGCCATAGCGCTCGAGGATGCCGAGCTTGCCGGCGATCAGGCCGGTCACCCGCAGGCGTCCTCCCTCGAGCTCTCCGCGGACGTCGTGGACACGGCCTAGCCGCTGGCCGGACTCGCTGACCACCTTTCGGTTCAAGAGCACCGACAGGCGCATCAGGATCCCGGCAGCTTCCCGACGAGGGTGGCCCAGCGGTCGTCGCCGCCGTTCAAACGCAGCTCCGCGGCCGGGCGTTTCAGGGTCACGACCGATGTGACGGAGTCGACCTCGGGCCAGGGCACGTGGACGGCGTTTCCCGAGAGGCGGGCCGCGAGCCTTCCAAGGAGGCCGCGAGAGCGCCAGGCGTTGCCGCCGACGATGATCTCCACGATCTCCGGTGAGTCGCCGTCGAGACCGGCGATCTCGAGATCATCGACCTTGCCGCAGTTCTGGCCGTCGCCGTCGACGAGCTGGTGATCGAGGACGCTGAGCGCGATGTCGACTTCGGTGACCTTGCTCATCCCTGCCCTCCGTTCGTGAGCAGCATCAAGGGGATGGCTGCGACGGCGATCACGAGGATGAGTAAGAAGTAGAGGACGCCGAGGAAATTGGCAATCTTGCCGTTCACCTCCGCACCCATGTATGCGTGGTCGTTGGCGACGAGGAGGATGGGCAGGTAGGTCAAGGGCAGCGCCACGACCGAGAAGATGACCGAGTACTCGGTCAGCTTGACCGGGTCATAGCCGGTCATCACGACCAGGAGCGCGAGAGCGAAGATCGCCAGCCAGGAGA
>DATCPH010000102.1:0-19141 GCA_036570185.1 Candidatus Limnocylindrales bacterium
ACCCCCGCCCGGTCTCGGGCGGGGGTCGTTGATTCTGGGCGCCGATTCGCCGAGACCTCAGCCAGGCTCGCGGTCGTTACCGACCCGCCCCGGGATCGTCGCCGGCCGGCTGCACCCGATCCGAACCCTTGCGTCGTACGATTGGCACTGTCGGGCCGGCCTCTCCGGGCGGACAATCACGCCGCACGGACAATCACACGACGGTCAATCCGCCACGGTCGATCCGGCTTCCAAAGGCGTTCACGAACTGACGTTCACGAACTGACGATCCGCGCGGGCGGACCGTCCATCTGCGAGGAGGAATTCTCCATGGCCGTTCGCGTCGGCATCAATGGGTTCGGTCGGATCGGCCGGCAGTCGCTCAAGGCGCTCCTCGAGCGGGCGCCCGAGGTCGAGGTGGTCGCCGTCAATGACCTCGTCGACACCAGCATGAACGCGCTGCTCTTCAAGCACGATTCGACCTACGGCGCCTACGCCGGAACCGTCGAGCACACCGATGACGCGCTGATCATCGACGGCCGCGAGATCAAGGTCCTCAAGGAACGGGATCCCGCAACGCTGCCGTGGGGCAAGCTGGGAGTCGATCTGGTCCTGGAGTCGACCGGCCTCTTCACGGACGCCGACAAGGCCCGGGCCCACATCGACGCCGGGGCGACCAAGGTCATCATCAGCGCGCCGGCCAAGGGCGAGGACATCACGATCGTCCTCGGTGTCAACGAGGCCACCTATGACCCCGACGCCCACAACATCATCAGCAACGCGAGCTGCACGACCAACTGCCTGGCGCCGGCGGCGAAGGTCGTCCATGACAGCTTCACGATCGAGCGCGGCCTCATGAACACGATCCACTCGTATACGAACGATCAGCGCATCCTCGACGTCGCGCACAAGGATCCACGCCGGGCGCGAGCCGCCGGCCAGAACATCATCCCGACGACGACTGGCGCGGCGCGGGCGCTGGCGCTCGTGATCCCGGAGCTCAAGGGCAAGTTCGACGGTTTCAGCCTGCGGGTCCCGACGCCGACCGTCAGCGTCGTGGACTTCACCGCGATCGTCTCGAAGCCGACCTCGGTCGAGGAACTGAACGCTGCGTTCCGGACGGCCGCTGCCGGCCCCCTCGATGGCATCCTCGGCGTCTCGGACGATCCCCTCGTGTCGACAGACTTCCGCGGCGATAGCCGATCGTCGATCATCGACGCCGAGAGCACGATGGTCCTCGGCGGAACGATGGTGAAGGTCATCAGCTGGTACGACAACGAGTGGGGCTACAGCTGCCGGGTCGCAGACCTGATCCGCTTCGTTGCAGCGCGGCTCCCCGCGGCGGTCGCCTGACCGGAGACCGGGGCCAAGGATCAGGGACGAGGGACCCATTCACATGGACAAGCTCACGATTCGCGATTTCGATGCCTCGGGCAAACGCATCTTCGTCCGCGTCGATTTCAACGTCCCGCTCGAGGACGGCAAGGTCACCGACGACTCTCGGATCAGGGCCACCCTCCCGACGATCCGCCACCTCATCGGCCAGGGCGGACGGGTCATCCTGGCCAGTCATCTCGGCCGTCCGGACGGCAAGGTCCAGGACGGCCTCCGACTCCGGCCGGTCGCGGAGCGGCTGACGCAGCTTCTCCGCCAGAACGTGCCGGTGACCGGGGACGCCCTCGGCGTCGGCACGGAGGATGCGGTCAAGCGACTCCGGCCGGGCGAGGTCCTGCTCCTGGAGAATCTCCGCTTCCACGCCCAGGAGGAAGCCAACGACCCGGCATTCGCGCAGGCCCTGGCGAGCTATGCAGACATCTTCGTCAACGACGCGTTCGGGACGGCGCATCGCGCGCACGCCTCAACGGTCGGCATCGCCAAGCTGCTGCCGGCGTACGCGGGCCTGCTCATGGAGCGCGAGATCACGATGCTGTCGAACCTGCTCGAGGCACCCCAGCGACCGTTCGCGGCGATCCTCGGTGGGGCGAAGGTCTCGGGCAAGCTCAACGTCCTCGACAACTTCCTGACCAAGGTCGACATCCTGGTGCTGGGAGGCGGGATGGCCAACACCTTCCTGCTGGCGCAGGGCAAGACCGTCGGCAAGAGCCTCGCCGAGCACGACATGGTCGACCAGGCGCGCCGGGTCCTGGCCGACGCTGAGGCCAAGGGGGTCAAGGTCGTCTTGCCGATCGACGTGATCGTGGCCAAGGAGGTCACCCGCGGCACCGAGTACAAGACGCTCCAGGCAGAGCGGATCCCCGCTTCGTGGCACATCGTCGATATCGCCAAGGCATCGATCGCCGCGATCGAGGAGGCCCTGGCCGAAGCCCGAACCGTGTTCTGGAACGGCCCGTTGGGCGTCTTCGAAATTCCATCCTTCGCCCACGGCACCAACGCCATCGCGCGCTTCCTGGCCGAGCGAGCCGACGCCGGGGCGACGGTCGTGGTCGGCGGCGGAGACTCCGTGGCGGCCATCCAGCAACAGGGCCTGGCGCCCAAGATGACCCATATCTCGACCGGCGGCGGCGCGTCGCTCGAATTCCTCGAGGGCCGAGAACTGCCGGGCATCTCCGTCCTCCTCGATCGGCCCGTCGAGGAGCGAACGCCCGTCGAGGCGAGCCCTCGCCCCACGTCGGCGACCACGGCGTCGAGCAGGAAGGGGAACGCATGAACACGGCGATCGAGATCGTCGACGCGCGCGAGATTCTCGATTCGCGCGGCAACCCGACGGTCGAGGTCGACGTCGTCCTGGCCGACGGCTCGGTCGGCCGCGCGGCCGTGCCCTCGGGTGCCTCGACTGGCATCCACGAGGCGGTCGAGGTTCGTGACGGCGACTCGGCCCGTTTCGGTGGCAAGGGCGTTACCAAAGCGGTCGCGAACGTGACCGAGACGATCGGCCCGGCGCTCTTCGGGATGGACGCGGGCGACCAGGCGGGGATCGACGACGTTCTCATCGAACTCGACGGGACGCCGAACAAGGCCCACCTCGGCGCCAACGCGATCCTGGGTGCTTCATTGGCCTGTGCGCACGCCGCGGCGTCGTCGTTCGACTTGCCGCTCTATCGCTACCTCGGCGGCGTCGGTGCCCGTACCCTGCCCGTACCCTTCTTCAACATCCTCAACGGCGGCAAGCACGCGGTCGACTCGACCGACTTCCAGGAATTCATGGTCGCGCCCGTGGGAGTTGCCTCTTTCTCCGAGGCCCTTCGCGCCGGCGCGGAGGTCTTCCAGGCGCTCAAGGGCTTGCTCCACGACGGCGGATTCGCGGTCGGACAGGGCGACGAGGGCGGCTTCGCGCCATCCCTGCCGTCGAACGAGGCGGCGGTCGAGGTCATCCTGCGGGCCATCGAGAAGGCCGGCTACCGACCCGGTGAGGAGGTCGCCATCGCCCTCGATCCGGCAACCAGCTCGATCCTCGTCGACGGGACGGGGAGCGAAGGCGTAACCGGGCAATACCGGCTGGCACGGGAGGATCGGACACTCGACTCTGGCCAGCTGATCGACCTCTGGGAGTCGTGGGTCGCCAAATATCCGATCGTGTCGATCGAGGACGGGCTGGCCGAGGACGATTGGGCGGCCTGGCCGGAGCTGACACGCCGCCTCGGCTCAAAGATCCAGATCGTCGGCGACGACATCGTCGTCACCAATCCAACGATCATCGCCCGAGCGATCGAGGCGAAGGCCATGAATTCCGTGCTGATCAAGTTGAACCAGATCGGGACTCTCTCGGAGACGATCGAGGCGATCCACATGGCCCGGCGGGCCGGTTGGACGGCCCAGGTGAGCCACCGATCCGGCGAAACAGAGGACACGACGATCGCGGACTTCGTCGTCGCCATGGGCACGGGTCAGATCAAGAGCGGCGCACCGTCGCGATCCGAACGCGTTGCCAAGTACAACCGGCTGCTCCGAATCGAGGACGAACTCGGTGGGGGAGCGCGCTACCTCGGGCGGGCGGCCCTGGCCGGAGGCAGCTCCGCCGCGTGAGTGGCGTTATCTACCGCGTCATCGACCGTGGCGCGCTCGTCGGCGCCGCCGTCGGAATGGGGATGGCCGCCACCCTGGCCGTCAGCCTGCTACTGATCATCCCGATCGAGCCGGCCTACTGGTACCTGACCCTGCCCCTTGGCCTGCTGATCGGCTGGTACGCGAACCAGCGTTCGAACCGGATCGCCGGCCCGTGGCCGCGGATCGGTGCCAATGGCCTGTTCGCCGGGGCCGTCGCGGGCGCGTCGATGGCCGTCTTCCTGCTCGTGGTCAAAGGCCTCTTCTTCGTCGCTGACGATGGCTACCGCGATCCCGAGGCCGGCGGCCGGCTGTCATGCGTGCCCGGCGCGGAGTGTGTCTTCATGCGCTACCAGGCGGTCGACTCGAGCGGGGCGCTTGCGGCCGCCGGCGCGACCGATGCGGCATCGTTCAGCCGCTTCTACTGGAATCGCCAACTCTCGACGGCCGGGCTCGTCGTCGTCATCGGCGCCGTCGGAGGGATCGGCGGTGCGGCGATCTACGGCCTGCGGCGACCGAAAGCGGCCGGTGCCATGACGGCAGCTACCTAGGAACCGCTCTTCTTCTCGGTCTTGGCGGCCGACTTCGCAGCCGCCGGCTTTGCAGCGGTGGTGCGGGGCCCGCTGGCCTTGGTGGCGTCGGTCTTGGTGCCCGCCTTCGATCGCGCCGGGGTCTTCGCGGCAGCCTTCGCTGCGGCCTTCGGTCGAGCCGTCGGAGCAGCCTCAGCCGGCTTCGCGGCGGCGCCCGCCGATTCGGATCGGGCGGTCTTGCTCAGGGCGGCGCGCGCCTTGCCGGCGGCCGTCTGAGCGCCCTTTGCCTTGTCGGCTTTGGCGGCCGCGATGCGCGTTCGAGCTGCCTTCTGCGCGGCGGCCTTGCCGGTCGTTTTCGTGACCCGGGTGCCGGTCTTGGTCGGAACGCCCCCGAGGGCCGCGTTCATGTTGCGGGCGAGTCGGGACTTGCGTCGCGCGGCGGCGTTCGGATGAATTGCGCCGACCTTGGCCGCGCGATCGAGCGCGCTCAACGCGTCGGCGAGCGCGACGGCCGGATCGATGCCCTCGACCGGGTTGTGGGCGATGGCAAGGGCCTTGGTCACGAGCGTCTTCGCGGCGCTGCGCCGAGGCTGCAGGATCGCCTGGCGTCGCCGTGCAACGCGGACACGCTTCAGGCCGGACGGATTCCGGGCGCCTGTCCAGGTTCTGGGCGTCTTCGCCAAATGATTGGACCTCTGGTTCGTGGTGCTGATCGGCATCGCGGCGCGACACGCCGGACGCGGAGGCGCATGGTAGCAGATCGGCTGATTCCGCCCGCCTTTGCAGGTCCCGCAGCCCGACCATGGTCAGGCTTGACGACGGCCGTGCTTCGTGTCGGTGTGACCCGGGCGCCGGGAGGCGTTAGCGATCAAGCCTGGCCGTACAGCTCGGCGGCGGGGAGTCGAGGACCCATCGCCGCGAGATCGTTCGAAACTGTAACGTTTTCGAACAAAACAACGGAGAAAGGATCGATGCGAGCGCGCGATCGCGGCCACACAGATGCTGGATTGGGCGTGCAGGCCGGCGCCCCGGCCAGCCCTGTGCGCGCTATAGGCCGCCCGCCCTATTCCACGACCGCGAACAGCTCCCACTCGTCGGGAACGCCCTTCAGCGCGCGTGCACCACGGCTCACGAACGAGAACCCCGATCCGACGACGAGATCCTTGACCGTGCGGGAAACGAGCACCTCGCCGGATTGGGCGGCGGCCTCCACCCGCGCCGCGATGTGCACGCCGATGCCCCCGACGTCGTCTCCGCGACGCTCGATCTCGCCCGTGTGAATGCCGGCGCGAATTTCCAGCCCAAGGCTCCGAACACCGCTGCGCAACGCCACGGCGCAGGAGATGGCGCGGGCCGGCCCGTCGAAGATCGCCAGCAGCCCGTCGCCGGTGCTCTTGAGGCCCGTCCCATTGAACCGGCTCACCTGGCGGCGAGCGAACTCATCGTGCGAGTCGAGCAACTGGCTCCAGCGCTGATCTCCGAGCTGCGTGGCGCGTTCGGTGGAGCCGACGATGTCGGTCAGCAGCACCGTGGACAGGAAGCGACTCCGATCCGGCGCGGACGTGAGGGTGCCGCTCAGGAACCGCTCGACTTCGTCCACGATCAGATCGGCGCCGGCGAATACCTGGGAGTTCGCCGTCGGCAGCTCGACGAGCTGAGCTCCCGAAATCAAGCCAGCCAGCAAGCGTGCACTCTCCGGGCTCGAGAATGGGTTCCCGGTGCGAAGCACGAGCGTGGGCAGGCGAACCGTCGGCAGCACATCGCGTAGGTCGAGCTCGAACAGCATCTGACCCATCGCCGCTGCGGTCGCTGGGCTGGCAGCCAGCCGGAGGTAGCGGTCCCACCGTTGCTGCTCCTCGGAATCGTGCCCACCGGCCGGGTCGATCGCGGCAAGGAGGCCGGGCCGGCCCCACCGCGTGAGAATCAAGTCCTTCAGGGCCCCGTATTCTTCGAGGGTGTAGCCGAGGGGGTTGTCAGATGCCCAGACGTTGGACGCCAGGGTGTCGATCAGGACCAATGCCTCGACGCGGTCCGGGTGGCTCGCAGCGAACATCGCGGCCATGAGCCCGCCGTCGCTCTGGCCCACGAGCGCGGCGCGTTCCGATCCGGCCGCGTCCATGACCGCGCGAACGTCGTCCATCCACTCTTCGAGGGGCGGCAGCTGCGTCGACGGAACCGGGTCAGAGAGGCCGATGCCGTACTTGTCGAACGAGATCACGCGCCGGACGCCGGCGAGCCGCCGCAGGAAATGCGCGAATGGCGGAATGTCCCAGCGGCCTTCGACGTGACTGAACCAGTTCCAGACCAGGACGAGGTCGGGCGGGCCTTCGCCGATCACCTGGTAGGCGATATGGATGTTCCCGCGTTCGGCGTACTCGGTTTCCGGCGCGCCCTGGCTCGTCATCGCAAGGGACGCGGTGAAGTCACCCGGTCACCGCGAAAGGTCCGCTAACAACGTCAGCGACGGCGCGAAATAGAAGGCGCCGCTGACCGGGCGAGTGAAATCCGTCAGGCGGTCGTGCAGGCCGTCCTCGCCGTTGCCGAACATGCGGGCGAGCATGCGGTCGATGCGGGCCCGGTCGGTCGAGAAAGCGAGGAAGTACAGGCCGTGCTCGGTGAGCGTGCCGTATGGGACGCTGCGGCGCCAGATCGGCAGCTCCTCGCCATCGGCGTCGTGGATCTCGACCCGGGCGATGTGCGCGGTTGGCGGTTTTGCCTCGCCCTCGAGCTCGCGGCTGTTCGGCTTCGTCCGGCCGAAGACGCGCTCCTGGTCGGCCACCGGCATCGCCTCGAACGCCGCCAGGTTGTGGATCCAGCGCATCGTCAGGACGTGGCTCCCGCCGGCGCCCGGCTGATCGTCCGGGATCAGGGCCGCGGCCGGCGCGTCGAGCATCTGAGGATTCGCGGTTCCGTCGATGAAGCCGGTCAGATCTCGGCTGTCGCGATGGACGAACGCGTCCTGGTCGGCGGCCACGACGGCAATGTGGTCGATGGCGGCCGTTGCGGCACGAGCGTGCTCGAAGACGACGTCGCGCGAACTGCCATTGATCCATAGCCAGAGATCGTGTTGATTTGCGGGCGCTCGATGGCCGCCCAGGACGCCAACCGTCTGGAACGGGCCGAGATCGTGCGGCACCTGGTCTGGCGCCATCGCGCGCCACAGGTCGCTGCCAAAGCCAACCACGAGATTGACCCCACCGGCCGACACCGCCGGCTGGCGGAGCTGCTGGAGCGCCTCGGCCACGAGAGCCAGATCGACGTCGGGGCGCAGGTCGAACTCGACGAACTCGTGGGCGATCGTGCCCTGCGCAAAGATGCCGAACTGGGGCACCGTCATCGATCACCCTCACGTCAATCGATCACCCGAACGGCGACATCGTACGCTTGCCAGATGACGCCTCAGGCCGCGACGGATCCCCGGTGACCCCCCAGGATCGACTGCGCAATTTTTCGATCATCGCCCACATCGATCACGGAAAGTCGACTCTGGCCGACCGGCTCTTGGAGCTGACCCACACGATCGACGCGCGCCTGATGACGAGCCAGGTCCTCGACTCGATGGACCTCGAGCGCGAGAAGGGGATCACGATCAAAGCCCGGGCGGTTCGCCTCGAATACATGGCGAACGACGGCCAGACCTACGGGCTCAACCTGATCGACACGCCCGGCCACGTCGATTTCAGCTACGAGGTGAGTCGCAGCCTGCAGGCGTGCGACGGCGCCATCCTCGTCGTCGATGCCGCGCAGGGCATCGAGGCCCAGACGCTGGCCAACGTCCATCTCGCCCTGCGCGAAAACCTGACGATCATTCCGGTCATCAACAAGATCGACCTGCCGTCCGCCCAGCCCGACATCGTCCTGGAGGAGCTCGAAAACGTTCTGGCGATTCCGCGCGAGGAGGTGCTCCTCGCGTCGGCCAAGGACGGGACGGGCGTGCCGGCGATCCTCGAGGCGATCGTCACCCGGATTCCGCCCCCGAAGGGCAGCCCGCACGATCCTCTTCGGGCGCTGATCTTCGACTCGCACTACGACTCGTACAAGGGCGTGGTCGTCCACGTCCGCCTGGCCGAGGGCACGCTCCGCGCCCACGACCGCGTGCGGCTCATGGCGTCGGGGGCCGAGGCCGATCTCCTGGAGCTCGGCGTCTTCCGGCCGCAGCTCGTGCCGGTTCGCCAGCTCGTGGCCGGCGAGGTCGGCTACGTCGCCACGGGCCTGAAGAACGTCCGCGAGGCCCAGGTGGGCGACACGATCACGAGCGCGACCCATCCGGCCACTGAACCGCTGCCCGGCTACCAGGAGGCGAAGAGCCTCGTCTTCGCCGGGCTCTATCCGGTTTCGGGCGAGGACTACCCGCTCCTCCGAGACGCGCTCGAAAAACTGCACCTCAACGACGCCTCGTTCACCTACGAGCCGGAAAGCTCGATCGCGCTCGGATTCGGGTTTCGGTGCGGGTTCCTGGGCCTGCTCCACATGGAGATCGTCCAGGAGCGACTCGAGCGCGAGTTCAGCCTCGACCTCATCGCCTCGGCCCCATCGGTCGAGTACGAGGTGGTCCTCACCGGCGGCAAAGGCGTCGTCCGCATCGACAACCCCGCGCTGCTGCCGAACGTGTCCGAGATCGAGGAAATTCGCGAGCCCTGGGTCGCCTTGAGCGTGGTTACGCCGTCGACCTACATCGGGCCGCTGATGGAGCTCTCGACCAACCGTCGCGGCTCCTTCACCTCGATGGAATACCTCGACCCGACGCGGGTCCTGATGCGCTTCGAGCTGCCGCTGGCGGAGCTGATCGTCGACTACTACGACCAGCTCAAGAGCCGGAGCGCCGGTTACGCCTCAATGGACTACGAGGAGATCGGCTATCGGGCGGCCAACCTGGTCAAGGTCGACGTCTTCGTCAACGGCGAGCCGGTCGATGCCCTGTCGCTCATCACCCACCGCGAAAAAGCCCAGGCGATCGGACGCCAGCTCACAGAGCGGCTCAAACAGCTCATTCCGCGGCAGATGTTCGAGGTCCCGATCCAGGCCGCGATCGGTTCCAACGTGATCGCCCGCGAAACCGTGCGGGCGATGCGAAAGAACGTCCTGGCCAAGTGCTACGGTGGCGACATCACGCGCAAACGGAAGCTGCTCGAGAAACAGAAAGAAGGCAAGCAGCGTCTGAAGCGCGTCGGATCGGTCGAGATCCCGCAGGAGGCCTTCCTGGCGATGCTCCGAATGGACGAGGCGTGATGGGCCTGCGGGTTCGGCATGCCTCGCGCGTCAGGCGCACCTCCCGCGCCGCGGGCCTCTGAGGCTCAACCGTGGAAACCACGCTGCGGGTTCTGGTCGGGTTCGGCCTCACGTTCCTGCTCGTGATGCTCCGCCTGGAGGCACAGCGATTCGGTGCGGCTGAGTACGACGAGGCGATCGGCGGCCGGGCATCGTCGCCGCTGCGTCGCCTGGCGTGGTACGTCATGGGCGTCGTGCTGGTCGCCGCCATCCTGGTGATCCATCCGTCGCCGTCGATCGACCTCTTCATGGGGCCCGGGGACCGCGGCCTCACGATCCTGCTGGGCATGGCGTATGCGCTGGCGGGCACTGGCCAGGCGCTGGGCTTCGCATACCTCTATTACCGGCGGCTGCGACTACCGGACGCGGCGTCGTATCCCGGCGCACTCATCAACGCCGTCGCGACCGCGTTCGTCGATGAGGCGGCCTTCCGAGGCGCGCTCCTTGGGTTTCTGGTCCTCGTCGGTATCGACCCCATGATCTCCGTCGTCATCCAGGCCCTGGTCTACACGCTGGCGACTCGGACCGGGGCTCCCGGGCGGGACCCGTACACCTTCGCGCTGGCCCTTGGGATCGGGCTCGTCGGCGGCTGGGTCACGATCCAAACCGGCGGCTTTGCGGCCTCCTTCTTCGGCCATGCCGTCACCCGCTTTGCGGTCTTCCTGACGACCGGCCACGCCGGCCACCTCGCTCCTCGTGGCGGCGAGCGGGAGGACATCGAGCGCCGCCGTCGCACTCCTGACGGCTGGCGGGTTGTAGGCCCAGCGGAGCACGCCCGCCGGGATCGGTGATCAGCGCGAGGCCGACCCCATTCATCGACGCGGCCCTCGACGCCGTCGCGACGCCACCCCTCGCGCAGCCGCCCACCGCAAGCCCGCCAGGCGCTCTCTACGTCCACATTCCGTTCTGCGTCTCGCTTTGCCCGTACTGCGACTTCGTCGTGTATCCGGGCGCGGCCACGCGGGGCCCGCGGAATCGTGTCGGAGCGTTCCTGGGAGCGCTTCGAACGGAATTGTGCCTGCGGGCGGATACCCTCGACGAGCTGTGGGGTCCTCCAGGCGCCGAGAGGCGGCCAGCGCTCGACACCGTCTACCTCGGCGGCGGGACGCCGTCACTCCTGCCGGCGGCCGACGTCGCGGAGCTCCTGCAGCTCGTCCGCGAGCGGTTCGGGCTCGCGGCTGGCGCCGAGGTCACGCTCGAGGCCAATCCAGGTCCCGATGGGCGCGGCGACCCGGTTGCTCTGGCCGCCGCCGGCGTCAATCGAATCTCGTTCGGTGCCCAGAGCCTCGATGCGGGCGAGCTCCGACGGCTGGGCCGGCGTCACCGACCTGAGGACGTCGCCGACGCAGTCGTCCACGCGCGCGAGGCCGGCATTGCATCAGTCAGCCTGGACCTGCTCTACGACGTGCCGCGCGGGACCCTCGCAATCTGGGACGCGACCCTCAACGCCGCCCTTGACCTGGCGCCCGACCATCTCTCCCTCTACGCGCTCACGCTCGAGGACCCCGATGCCGAGGGCCTGACCGGGCCGCTCGGCGATCACCTGCCGACGACCCGTGGAGCCCGGCAATGGCGTACCCGGGCCCGGCAGGGCCAGGACGACGATCGGGCGGCCGCCGAGTACGAGCTCGCGACGAGGCGGCTGGCCGACGACGGTTGGCGTAGCTACGAGATCAGCAACTGGGCCCGCCCCGGCCATGAGAGCCGGCACAACCTGGCCTACTGGCAGCGCCGTCCGTACGAGGCAGTCGGGCCAGGTGCCCACGCCTTTGATGGGGTGGCGCGGCGCTGGAATGCCGCCCGCCTCGACGGCTACCTCGCTGCACTGGCACCTGCCGACGGCCACACCCCGCCCACCTTGCCTCCCGGTGGCAGCGAGACGATCGATGCCGAAACGGCCGCAGCCGAGTCGGTCATCCTGGCCCTCCGCCTCGACTCGGGCCTGCCGATGTCGACGGCCGCCCAACCGCCCCTTCGCGGCGTCTTCGATTGGGCCATCGACTCCGAACTTCTCGTCCAGACCGCAGACGACCGCGTCGTCCTCACGACGCGCGGCCGGCTCCTCTCAAACGAGCTGTTCGCCCGCTTGGTCTGAACGCATGCTCGGCCTCGACGGCCGCACGGAACACCTCAGCCCCACCAATTGAAGTAGGCCGCGGCCATCCCCAGACATTGACAACCAGTCCCAAGGCGATGGCCGACCACGCCACGGGGCTGATCCGCTGGCCCAGACCGCGCACGGTCAGCAGGAACAGGAAGGGGTAAACGTCCTGTGCATACCGGTACCCGAATTGCTCGGCACCGGTGTCGGCGTACGTCAGCACGGGCACGAAGATCAAGGCCACCGACGCCCACGCGCCGAGGTTGAACAGGTCGGGCCGCCTGGCCTTGAACGCCCAGAGGAAGGTCGACGAAGTCCGCAGGATCGTGGGCCCGCCCAGCAGAAGAGGCTTGACCCAGGGGAAGTCGGGGACCGTGCCCGGAACGGAAACGAACACGACCGCGAACTGCCTGGGGATTGCCGGAAACGCGAAGAATCCGTCCTGATACTGCAGGCTCCAACGCTCGGGCTGCCCGAAGCGCGACTTTGTCCACTCTCTTGACAACTGGCCTTACGAGTCGATAGACTGAACTTTGTCAAGTCGTCTCCCAAAGCCCGGTAACGGTGTGGAGTTGGCCCACAGCGGCTGGAGACTGACAGGTCGTTCGGGAGGCTGCGCGCACGTGCCGAGTCTGCAAAAGGCGACCCACGGCCAGACCCGCACCTACAACAGTCGCCTGGTTCTGCGCACGATCTACGATCACGCGCCGATCAGCCGGGCGGACGTCGCGCGCACGACCGGCCTGACGCGGACGAGCGTTTCCGATCTCGTCGCGGAGCTCCTCGAGCTTGGCATCGCACTCGAGATCGGGCGCGGCCCTTCGAGCGGCGGCAAGGCACCGATCCTGCTCACGGTCGCCGATGACTCGCGGCACCTGATCGGCGTCGACCTCGGCGAGAGCCAATTCAGCGCCGCGATCGTGAACCTGCGCGGCGAGATTCGCCGATCGGTGAGCCTGCCTCGGGACGGCTCCGACGGCGACCAGGCGGTCCAGCTCGTTTATCGCCTGATCGATCAGCTGGTGGGGGACCACGACGGACCGCTGGTGGGGATCGGCATCGGAACGCCGGGGATCATCGACACGGCTACCGGGACCGTGCGCTGGGCCGTCAACCTCAACTGGCGGGACCTGAACCTGGGTCAGCTCGTCCGGGATCGGTTCGACGTCCCGGTCTACGTCGCCAACGACAGCCAGGCAGCGGCCCTGGCCGAGTACATCTTCGGCACGGACCGGCAGGCCACGAACATGGTCGTCATCAAGGTCGGGCTGGGCATCGGCGCCGGCCTGATCCTCAATGGCGAACTCTTCCTCGGCGATGGCTTTGGGGCAGGGGAGATCGGTCACACCACCGTTGTCCCGGGTGGCGAGCTCTGTCGCTGCGGGCGAAGGGGTTGCCTGGAGACGGTCGCCAGCGCCCGGGCGATCCTGGAACGCGCGACGGCGGGCGCCCTTGCAGATCCGGCCTCCATGCTGGGTCGGGCCATGAGCCAGAGCGGCCGGCTGACGATCGAGGACATTGCGGAGGCAGCCGAGGCTGGTGACGACCCGGCGCGGGCGGTCGTCAACGAAGCCGGGCGCTCGCTGGGCCGGTCGATCGCATCGCTGATCGGTGCCCTCGACGTTCATCGGATCGCGCTCATCGGAGCTGCCTCAGGGCTCGGCGAGCCGTGGCTCGATGCCATTCGGGGCGAGGCCAGGGACGGGGCCCTGTCGCTGATCGCCCGGCCGACGGCCATCGAGCTGGGCCAGGTCGATCCGGCTCGAGCGGTGCTCCTGGGCGCGTCCGCTGTCCTGCTCACGCGTGAGCTTGGCTTGATGCCGGCCCGATGACGGCCATCGATCGACCGCCCGACGTGCCTCGGCAGAACGCGCTGGAACGTGACCTCATCGTCGGCGTCGACATCGGCGGCACGAAGGTCGCCGTGCTGGCTGTCGATGGCGATCGGAATCCGATCGCCCGTGCGGCGATGCCATCGGACCTCAGCAGCCCGGCGGCGACCGTCGCCGGGATCGTCGCCGCGATTCGAGAGGCGCTCGATTCGGCGGGGGCGGGCATGGATCGCGTCGCTGGGGTGGGCGTGGGCGTCCCTGGAAGGGTCGATCCCGTCGCGGGGATCGTCCGCGGGGCTGTCAACCTGGATTGGGAGGAGCTCGCGGTCGGCCCAATCCTTTCGGCCGAGCTCGGGGTCCCGGTCCTTGTCGAGAACGACGTCCGGCTTGCGGCAGCCGGGTTGCTGGACCACGAGGAGGCAGGCGGGGCAAGCAGCCTGGCCTACGTCGCGGTTGGGACAGGCATTGGAGCCGGCCTCATCCTGGATGGGCAGTTGTATCGGGGCGTCCGCGGTGTGGCCGGCGAGATCGGGCACGTCGTCGTCGAGCCCGGCGGGTACCCCTGCCGATGCGGCCAGCGAGGCTGCCTGGAGACCCTTGCCTCGGGGCCCGCGATCGCCCGGCAGGCTCGCGAGGCCCTCGCGAACGGCGCCGAGAGCTCCCTGCGGGGTGTGCCGATCGTCGACACCCGAGCCGTGTACGGGGCAGCCGAGGCGGGCGACCCCCTTGCCCTTTCGATCACCGCGACGGCCGGCAGCCTCCTCGCCAGGTCGATCGCTGCGCTGGTCATCACCTGCGACCTGCAGGTCGTGCTGCTCGGCGGCGGCGTGGCCGCGGCGGGTGAGACGTTCCTCCGCCCGGTCCTCGCCGAGCTGGATCGTCTCCGCTCCGAATCCGCCTTCGTAGGAGAGCTTCTCCCGGCCGGATCGGTGCGACTCCTGCCGCCGCAGTTTGACGCCGTTGCGTGGGGTGGCATCGCCCTCGCCAGGCGGGGGATCCCAATTCATGGAGCTGTCCCCGCGGAGGCAGTCGCGACTCGGGACTCCGTCCCCGAGCCGTCACTCGGAGTTGAGGAGGTGGTCGCACGCGAAGCCCCGATCTGAGGAAGTCGGCCGATGCGAACCCCTCGTTCCGTTGGCGCCGGAGGTCATCGTCTAGACAGGAGTTGAACATGAAAATGAAGCGTCTACTGGCCATCGCGATCAGCGCGATGTTCGCCCTCTCTGCATGCAACGCCTCGGCGACTCCGTCGCCGGCGGCGGCAACCACGGCACCAAGCGCGGCCGCCGCCAGCGCTCCCGCCGCCAGTGGCGGGGAAAGTGCAGCGCCGACCGTCGCCGCCAGCGCGGCACCTCTGGCCGTCGATCCGGCCGAAGCGGTGATCAAGAACGTCGAGCCAAACGCCGAGATCGGCTTCTGGACGTTCTACCTCTCGCCCACGTTCGACCCGTACATCAAGGAGACGATCGCGCGCTTCCAGGCGACCTATCCCGGCGTCAAGGTCAACTGGGAGGACCACCAGGCGACGTTCAAGGACGACCTGAACGCGGCGTTCGCGGCCGGCAAGGCGCCGGACGTCATCAACCTTTCCGTCGCCGAGGGCTGGGTCTCCGAATACGCGTCCAAGGGCCTCCTGCTGCCCCTCGACGACAAGGTCCCGGCCGCCGTCCAGGCGACCTACTTCAAGGGTCTCTGGCAGGAACAGCTCATCAACGGCAAGAACTACCAGTTCCCGTGGTACCAGGGCCTCAACCTCGATCTGATCAACAAGCAGCTCTTCGACAAGGCCGGCCTCACCGTCGCC
This sequence comes from Candidatus Limnocylindrales bacterium, assembly GCA_036570185.1. Classification (GTDB taxonomy): domain Bacteria; phylum Chloroflexota; class Limnocylindria; order Limnocylindrales; family CSP1-4; genus DATCPH01. Next base: position 15,517 of record DATCPH010000102.1, read on the forward strand.
GACTTCCCGAAGACGACTGACGGGCTGCCCGCCATCTGCAAGACGCTCACCACCAAGGCCGGCACGGTCTGCGACATCCGGCTCACCGTCAATGACCTCATCTCCCAGATGGTTTATGAGGGAGGCGTCAAGCCGATCAGCGCCGACGGCAAGACCTTCACCTTCGACTCGCCCGAGGCGGTCAAGTGGCTGACGATGTACCGCGACATGGTGGTCACGGACAAGTCGGTCGACACCGACATCCTCACCACGTCCAACGACCGGGTCGGGCTGCTCCTCTTCTCGTCCGGACAGGCGCCGTTCTATGCGACCGGCCCAAACCTCATCCGCGATGTCAAGGCGAACAACTCGCAGCTCTACGGCAACCTCGGGGTCGTCCCGATCCCGGTCGGCGCGTCGGGCGTCGTCGGCAAGGGCCTCATGAGCATCTCGGTCAAGGCCGACACGAAGTTCCCCAATGCCTCGATGGCACTGGCCCAGTTCTTCTCGAACGCCCGCAGCATGACCGCATTCGCAAAGATCGTGTCCGTCTATCCGTCGACGATCGCTTCGTACGACGATCCGTTCTTCTCGTCGAGCACGACGGCGATCGAGGACAGCGCCCGGGCGACCGCCAAGGATGTCGTCTCCAAGTACGCCGACATCGTTCCAACCATCCCCAAGAAGGCCGACGTCAACGACATCGTCCTGAAGGCGATCGAGTCGGCCTTGTTCAATAAGGTCGATCCGCAGAAGGCGCTGACCGACGCGGTCACCGCCGCCAACGCGCTCATCAAGTAGCCCTCCGGGACTGAGCACCAGTCAATCCGAGCCGGCCCTCTCCCGCCGGGAGAGGGCCGGCCCTCAGCAGGACGATCACGAATGACCCGCAGGTTCTCGGCGACGCCCTATCTGTTCCTTGGCCCAGCACTCGCGCTCATTGCGATCTTTGTGGTCTATCCGATCGGGGCGGTCGTCTTCCTCAGCTTCACCGACTACGACATCGTCCGTCCGCCGGTCTTCAGCGGCCTCGCGAACTACGCGCAGCTCGCCGGCGATCCAGTCTTCTGGAAGGCCCTCACACACTCGATCGTCTATCTCCTGGTGACGCCAACGATCATCGCCCTGTCGGTCTTCCTGGCGATTGTCGTGAACCGCAAGCTGCGCGGGATCCACATCTTTCGGGCGCTGTACTTCGTACCTGCGGTCAGCGGGAGCATCGCGATCGGGATCTCCTGGCGCTGGCTGTTCGAACGCAACGGCTTCCTCAACAGCACGCTGATCTCATTCGGCTGGATCAAGGACCCGATCCAGTGGCTGAGCGATCCATCGTTCGTCCTGCCCATCGCCATGCTGCTCACGATCTGGGCCGGCGTCGGTTACTACTCGGTCATCTTCCTTGCCGGGTTGCAGAACATCTCCGAGGAGCTGTACGACGCCGCCCTCATCGATGGCTGCAACAACGTCCAGAAGCACTGGTACGTGAGCGTGCCGGGGCTGCGGCCGCAGATCGCCTTCGTATCGGTGATCTCGAGCCTCGCCGCGCTCAAGGTCTTCGACGAGATCTTTGTCCTGACAGGTGCTACGGGCGGCATCCTCGACAGCGGAACGACGATCGTCTTCTACCTCTGGAAAGAGGCGTTCAAACTGTCCCACGCCGGGTACGCGGCCGCCATTGCCATGGTGTTGCTGGTCCTGACCCTCGCGTTCTCAATCGTCAATGTCCGCTTCCTCGAGCGCGGCGCGGAACAGCCCTGATGGCCGGCGCGGAAGCCCTCGAGTCTGGCCAGAGGGCCGTCGGCGCTGGGCGGCTGGCGCGCTCCGGGCGGGCGACCGGCGGTCGCGTCCTCGAGGCGATCGGCTGGTATGTCGTTCTCCTCCTGATCAGCCTCGTCACGGTGTTCCCGTTCGCGTGGATCCTCCTCACCTCGCTCAAGGGACCCGGGGACGTGCTCTTCTCGACGCCGCCGCAGTTCATCCCGCACGATCCGACGCTGGCGAACTTCAGTCGGGTACTGGCTGCGCTTCCGGTCGTGAAGTTCTTCCAGAACAGCATCGTCGCCGGGATCGCGACCACCGCCGGCAACGTGATCGTGGCGTCGCTCGCTGCCTATCCATTGGCCACGATGCGGTTCCGCGGGCGGGACGTGATCTTTTATCTGCTCCTCGCGACGCTCATCGTGCCAACCCAGTTGACATTCATTCCCGGGTATCTCATGGCCCGCTTTTTCAACTACTACGACTCACTGCCGGCGATCATCCTTCCCGCCCTGGCGAGCGCCTTCAACATCTTCCTGATGCGCCAGGCTTACCGGAGCGTGCCGCGCGATCTCATCGATGCAGCGAGGGTGGATGGCGCCCGAGAGTGGCGAATCTGGTGGCAGATCATGCTGCCCCTGGTGCGGCCGACGGTCGCGACGGTGGCGATCTTCACCTTCGTCACATCGTGGAACGACTTCTTCTGGCCTTCGCTGATGCTTCCGACGCCGGCGAACAAGACATTGCCGGTCGGCCTGATCGCGCTGCAGGGCTTCTTCAGCTCGGACTTCCGCGCGATCGCGGCCGGCGTCACGATGACGGTCGTGCCGATCCTCATCTTCTTCGTGGCGTTGCAGCGTCAGTTCGTGCGCGGCCTGGCCGGCGCGGTCAAGGGCTGATGGCGGCCGACGTCTCGAACGCGGCCCAGCGTTGACGGGGGCCACCGGTTGACCGAGGCCGTCCTCCGGCCCGCCCCGATCCTGGTCGCGTTCGAGGGTGACGCCGCGCCGCCCGATGTCCTGACCGGGATTCGCGCCGGCCGCCCGGGCGTCACGCTCTATCGATCGCTCAACCTCTTCTCTCCCGACCAGGTTCGAGCGCTCGCTGATGAGGTCCATGCCGCCGCGGCGGCCGGCGGATTGCCGCCGGCCATCGTCTCGCTCGACCAGGAGGGCGGCCAACTGATGGCCGTGGGTGCCGCGACGCCCTTTCCGGGGAACCTCGCTCTGGCCGCGACCCGGTCGCCGGAGCTCGCCGAGGCGGTCGGCCGCGCCATCGGCATGGAGCTCGCAGCGCTTGGCATCACGGTGAATTTCGCTCCCGACTGCGACCTTGCGACCAATCTCGACAACCCCTCGGTCGGAACACGGTCATTCGGCGACGACCCCGACCTCGCGGCACGACTCGCCGCAGCCTTCGTGCGCGGCCACCAGTCGGCCGGGGTTGCGGCCACCGCCAAGCATTTTCCGGGAGGCGGCGACCGGTCCATCGACCCGCACTATGGGTTGCCGATCAGCCGGCACGACCTCGACAGGTTGCGGAGGGTCGAACTGCCTCCGTTCAAGGCGGCGATCGATTCCGGCTGCCGCCTCGTGATGGGGGCCCACCTCGCCCTGCCGGCCATCGACGGGCTCGCCGATCGCCCCGTCATGCTTTCGTCACGGATCCTCGTCGATCTGCTTCGCGGCGAGCTCGGCTTCGAGGGCGTCGTGGTCAGCGATGCCCTCGACATGGGTGCCCTCGATCAATCGCGACTCGTCATGGATGCAGCGGAGGCTCTGCAGAGCGGTGTCGACCTGCTGCTGGCGGGTCCCGCACAGGCGGGCAGGACCGACCTGCTTCTGGACATCGACCGTGCCTTCGCCAGCAGGTCGGGGCTCGCCGGCGG